>DATBRJ010000413.1:0-2447 GCA_036560395.1 Actinomycetes bacterium
GAGGCCGTCCTCGAGGCCGTGTACCAGCAGGATCGGCGCTGCGCCCGGGTGAACGTGGGTGACGGGACTCGCAAACGCGGCATCCTCGCGGCGATCCCGGGTAGGGCCGCCGATCAGGAGTGCTTCCGGCGACGTCGGATCAGGCGAACCCGTCCGGTCCGACCCCGGCCCCAAGGCCAAGAAGTCGGTGTCCGGGTACCAAGCCACACCGGCCACGACGTCCGACGAGCAGCCCGTGACGCCGACCGTGCCGTCGAGCCGTTCGTCGTTGCCGTTGAGGGCGATGAAGGCCGCGAGGTGACCTCCCGCGGACTCACCCCATACACCGATGGCTTCACCGTTCACGCCTACCTGCTCACCGAATTGACGCAGCCACCGGACGGCGGCCTTGACGTCATGAAGGCACGCTGGGAAGAGGGCTTCACCGCTGAAGCGGTATTCCACCAGAGCAACAGCGACGCCTCGCTCGATCAAGGCCCGACAGGCCGGCTCGGTCACCGCGCCGCGGAGTCGCGAGCCGAAGAGAAAGGCGCCGCCGTGGATCCACACCACCACCGGTACCGGGCCGCTGGGGGCCGGTGGCAACAGGAGGTCCATTCGGAGTGGCCGGAAGCCCATGACCCTCGCGTACTCAATGTCGGCGTAACGGGTGCCGCCGGTTGAGACGTCCGGCCTGGGCGCGGGTATTTCGTCCGGCGCGGCATACGGACCCGGGGGACCTGGTCGCTCCTTGAGCTGCATGCCTGAAAACGTATCGCTCGTCGTTGCCCGGAAAACGGCGATCAGCGATTCGCGACGTGCGACTCTCGATATCGACTCGCGATCTTCGGCGACCGAATACTGGAAAACCGTCTCTTGTCCCTCACCCATCTCCGTAGCGGCTTGGTTCGACACCCGCGGATCTGGACTCGTGTTGTCTCAGGAGGGCGCGTTTGGTGGGCGAGGCTCACACCCAAAGCAAATCCAGAATCAGTCATCGACCGTTACGGCAAGGGAGACACGCCGATCGCCGCGGCGCAGCAGGCGCGCGAACGGTACGAGCACGAGCAGTAGTCGCATCCGCGAGCGTCTTCTCGCCTGATGCCGCCCTGCGCGAGTTCGCGGCTGATCGCCACCTCCGCTCGCTGCCGCCTATTCCGGAACCACGAAGGAGCGTCCGAGCAGCGAGCTGGCAACCTGCTCCTGGACGCCGTTGCCGGCACGCAGTGGCTTGTGTCGATGCCATCCGCGCAGCGGCGCTAGCCTCGCCGCGCTGAGAATGACGCAGCAGCCAGCATCGGTGACGGAAGCCCGACCTCGACTCAAGAGCGGCCTCGCCGCTACGAGCGCTGCCTCCACCGGCGGCCCCTCCTGGGGCTAGGTGCTGGGGACAGGTTCGGGGGTTTCCGGGGCGGCTGAGGGTCCTTCGAGGAAGGGATGACACAGCCGGAGAACCACGCGAATTGCAGGGGAAGCGCTCTACCAAGCGCCCTCCTTAGCGCACCCAGCCGAGGCCGAAGCCTCCATGGTAAGGAGGGGTCGACGGTTCGAGTCCATCAGAGGGCTCTGCAAAAGTCCCGCAAGGCGGGACTTTCCTTTTCGGATCGGCTTGCACTTTCAACAACGTGCAGTAGGTATGGAGCCGATTATGGAGCTTTCAGATCCGCAAGGCCGCTCCGAGGCCGGCGTTTTCGTCCGTATGAGACTCGCCTGCGCCGCGATGGCCGACTGTGCCGGCGAACGCACCGGCCTGCACTTCATCCCACCCGGCCAGCCCTGGCGCAACGGCTACATCAAGTCGTTCACAGCGCGTGCGCGACGAATGCCTCAACATCAACATGTTCTGGTCACTGGCTCAGGCGCGGGTGGTGATCAGCGACTGGAAGGCGGACTCCAACCACCGCCGGCGACACTCCGCGCTACCAGGCGCCAGCTGTCTACGCTGCAGCCCGCACCTCTCACTAACTGCGGCACCTATGTCACGTGCTCAGGTCGGCCGTGGCGGTTGCGTACTGCGGGCGCCCGGTGGGCCGGTAGACCTGGATCGTTACGCCCTTCGAGTCGGCTGACGAGTCAACCAGGTCAAGCGCAATGTCCGGGCCGGCGTCGGGGAACAGCCGCGTGCCCTGGCCGAGGACGACGGGGACGATGAGCAGGGTCATCTCGTCGACGAGGTCGTTCTCGAGCAGCCATCGGATCAGGGCACCGCTGCCGTGCACCTGCAGCTCACCCGCAGGCTTGGCTTTCAGCTCGCCGATAGCAGCCGCGACGTCACCGGAGAGCACGGTCGTGTCCGCCCATTGCGGGTCGGTGAGTGTGGTCGATGCCACGTACTTGGGCTTCGTGTTCAAGGCAGCTGCGATCTGGTGGTTGCCCGGATCTTCCGCCGCGGCGCGAGCCCGCTCCTCTGCGCCCCAGTAGCCGGCGAAGAGCTCGTAGGTCCGCCGGCCGAACAGGAACGCGTCGGC
>DATBRJ010000414.1:0-7348 GCA_036560395.1 Actinomycetes bacterium
GGCGACCCGGCCAGGAGCGCAGCCCGTAACCGGCATCTCTCGGCAGAGGGCGTCGCCCACCTGCGGGAGCAGTGGGGCTTGGACAAGTCGAAGTGGGAGCAGTTCACCACGTACGTCGGGCACCTGCTGCACGGCGATCTAGGAACGACCTTCATCGGTTCGCAGCCGGTATCGTCGGTCATCCGCGACGCCTTTTGGCCGACCATCCTGCTCGTCGGTACGTCGACGCTCCTGTCGACCATTATCGGCACCTGGATCGGCATCAAGGGCGCCTGGGAGCGGGGAACGCTGTTCGACCGGGTCTCGAACGGGACCTCGCTGACTCTCTACGCGATGCCGGTCTTCTGGCTCGGCATCGTGCTGCTCATGCTGTTCGCCGGTAACCAGGTCGGCCTCGGCATCTTCCCAACCGGCGGCATCGCGGACAGCAACGTGGACACGTCGAGTCCCGAGGGCTGGGTCAACGTCCTTCAGCACCTCTTCCTGCCGTGCCTGACGCTGACACTCGCCTATCTCGCGCAGTACTCCCTGATCATGCGGTCGTCCATGCTCGACGAAATGGGTCAGGAATACTTGACGACTGCTCGTGCCAAGGGTCTGCGCGATGCCGCGGTGCGGCAGCGGCACGTGGTGCCCAACGCGCTCCTCCCGGCCTTCACCCTGATCTTCTTGAACTTCGGGTTTGTCATCTCCGGCGCGGTCACGGTCGAGTACGTCTTCTCCTGGCACGGGCTCGGCTGGCTGACCCAGGACGCGGTGTCCGCACTCGACTACAACCTGCTGCAGGGCCTGTTTCTGGTCTTCTCGGCCAGCGTGATCCTCTTCAATCTCATCGCCGACCTCTCTCTCGGCCTTCTGGATCCGAGGGTGAGGGAAGTATGACCGCCCAGACCGAGGCCGCCGCTCCGGTCAGATCTGCACGGGCGATCGTCTGGGCCCGGCGCAGCGCAGCGTTCAAGCGGGCGTTCAAGCTCTTCTGGTCGGAGACGGAGGGCAAGGTCGGCCTCCTGCTGTTGCTCTTCTTCATCGCGGTCGCTTTGCTCACGCCGATCATCGTTGGCTCGGACGCGCTGAGCGTGACGAAGGCGCAGGGTCAGCCGTACCAGCCTCCGTCCACGGAATATCCGCTCGGCACAGACCAGTTCGGCCGATCCGTCCTGAGCCTCATCATGTGGGGCTCGCGGGTATCCCTCATCGTGGGGTTCGCCGCAGCGGCGATCGCGATGTTCATCGGCACCGTGGTCGGCGTCGTCTCTGGTCACTTCGGTGGCTGGGCGGACACAGTCCTGATGCGCATCGACGACTGGATGCTCACCATCCCCTTCCTGCCACTCGCGATCGTGCTCGCGACAATCTTGCCGCGAGGAATCCTGAACATCATCGGTGTGATCGGCATCGTGTCGTGGCCGGGGACCGCCCGCATCATCCGCTCGCAGACCCTGGCCGTGAAGTCCCGGCCATACCTGGAACGGGCCCGCGCTTTGGGCGCCGGACACTTCCATCAGATGACCCGGCACATCCTCCCCAACGTCATGCCCCTCGTACTGGCGAACACCACCCTGACGATCGCCGGCGCGATCCTCACCGAATCTGCGCTCGCCTTCCTGGGCCTGAGCGATCCGTTGCGGATTTCCTGGGGCTCCACACTCGACTCGGCGTTCAACAATGGAGCAGTCTCACAAGAGGCGTGGTGGTATCTGCTTCCGCCCGGCATCGCGATCGTGCTGGTCGTCCTTGCCTTCACCTGGATCGGTCACGCGTTGGAGACTGTGCTCAACCCGAGGCTGAAGGAGCGGTGACCCGGTGAGCCTGCTTGAGACCAAGGATCTCCGCGTCACCTACCGGACCAGCGATGGCGAGGTCCCAGCCGTACGCGGCGTCGACCTGACTCTGGAGTCCGGGCAGACGCTCGGGGTGGCAGGCGAGTCGGGTTGCGGCAAGTCGACACTCATTGCTGCAGTCTTGCGGCTGCTGCCGAAGTCCACCCAGGTCACCGGCCAGATCCTGCTCGACGGCGAGGACATCCTTACCATGAACTGGCGGGAGCTGCGGGCCGTTCGCTGGGCGCAGGCTTCGATCGTCTTCCAGGGCTGCATGAGTTCGCTCAACCCGGTCCAGCGCGTCTCCAAGCAGATCGCCGAACCGATCCTGCTGCACGAGAAGATCGGCGAAAAGAAAGCGATGTCCCGGGTCGGTGAGCTCTTCGAGCAGGTGGGCAATTCCCGCATCGCGCATGAACAACTATCCGCACCAGTTCTCCGGCGGCCAGAAGCAACGGATCATGGTTGCGATGGCCTTGGCATGTAGGCCGCGGCTGATCCTCGCCGACGAGCCGACGACCGCGCTCGACGTGATGGTCCAGGCGCAGGTGCTGATGCTGATGTCCGACCTCGTGCGCGACCTCGGGCTCGGCCTGGTCCTCATCAGCCACGACCTGTCAGTCCTCGGCCAGACCTGCGAGCGGGCCGCGGTCATGTACGCCGGGAAGATCGTCGAGGAGGGTCCGTCCGCGGCGGTCTTCGGCGCCTCCGCGCATCCGTACTCCAGCGCGCTCGCAGCCGCCTTTCCGACGATCGGGGACCAGCGATTCAGGTACGCCCCGAGCGGACTCGGCGGCGACCCGCCCCATCCGTCCGACCTGCCGTCGGGGTGTACGTTCCATCCGCGGTGCCCGGTCGCTCGCGATGAGTGCTCGACGGTCGACGTCGAGCTATGGCCGGTGGGCGACGGGCATCGCGCGGCCTGTGTGCTGGTCCGTGATCAGGAGAGAGCGTTGGCATGAGCGACGACCTCAGGACGGCCGCGGATGACCAGGAGGACACGGCCGCCCTTCCGGCCGCGCCACCGGTCGCGCCACCGGTCGTGCAGTCCGGGTCGCCGCTCACTGGTTCGGCCGCCGATGGGGAGGCGGCCGTCGCGGCAGCGCCACGACGAGCGGGCAACCAGCCTGGCCCACCCGCCGTCGACGTACGCAGCTTGTACGTGACTTTCACCGGTCGTGGCCTGCGCCGCGGGCAGGATGCGCACGCGGTCGATGGCGTCGACCTCCAGGTAATGCCGGGCGAGATCGTCGCTCTGGCCGGTGAGTCGGGCTGTGGCAAGACGACATTGGCCCGCACCATCCTCGGCCTGGAGAAGCCAACGGCAGGCGTGGTCGCCTACCAGGGGTCGCCCCTGCGCTACAGCTCGCGGGCGCTCAAGGCGTACCGCCGGAACGTACAGCTGGTCCTCCAGGACCCGACGGGCGCGCTGAACCCGCGCCAGTCCGTCTATGAGGCGGTCGCCGAAGGCATCAGAATCCACAAGCTTCGGGGGAATGAGGAAGAGCTCGTCGCTCGGGCACTGTCGCGGGCGGGGCTGCGGCCTCCAGGGCGGTTCTACCTTCGCTACCCGCACGAGCTGTCCGGTGGGCAGCGGCAGCGGGTCGTCATCGCCGGCGCCTTGGCGCTCGATCCGTCGGTGATCGTCGCCGACGAGCCGGTTTCCTCCCTGGACGCGTCCGTCCGCGGCGAGATCCTCGCGCTGCTGCTCAAGTTGCGCGATGAGATGGGCCTGTCCGTGCTCGTGGTCACCCACGACCTTGGGCTGGCGTGGAACATCGCGGACCGGATCGCGGTGATGTATCTCGGCCGGATCGTTGAGGTCGGCCCGACCGAGGATGTGCTTTCCAACCCCAGCCACCCCTATACAAAGGCGTTGCTTTCCGTGGCAGGTGAGGGGATGGCGGCGCGCACCACGAGGCCGGTTCTGCTGAAGGGCGAGCCACCTGACTCGACGCGGATCCCAGGCGGGTGCCGCTTTCATCCACGATGTCCGGCTCTTGCGTCCGGAGCGGCGGAAGCTGCGGGGGTGGCGGGCGCATGCCGGTCGACCGACCTCCCCATCATTCCGGCCGCCGCTCGCCACGCGGCGGCATGCCACCTGGTGTCGGCGTCCTGATGTCCGGTATCTGAGGTCAGCCGATACCCGACACAGCGTTCGTGCTCCATCCCTTCACTCGTGCGGAGATCGATTTCCTGTCGAGCAATGTGTTTAACCAGTGTGGCGTGTGGGGCAGATGTGGCCCATGGGGACAAGGATCCCTCGGCGGGTCGATGATCCGCTGCGCTTGATCGGCATTGTCGACTCCTGGGGGAATCATGCTTCGATCGCCTCGGCTGCCGGCGGTTGTCGGCGTGATCGCTGTGGCGCGGCTTCCCGTGGCGGTGCTGATCACCCCGCTGATCGCAGTGCTGCTTGGCACGGCTCTGACCGTGGTCATGTCTCGGCCGGCCGCCGCGGAACCTGGTACGCCCGTCAGCTATCCGGCCGGAGCGGCCGCGACCCGCTTCACCGGGGCCGCGTTCGACACCTGCACAGCTCCCTCACTGAGCACGGTGAAGGCATGGTCGGCATCTCCGTACCGCGCCATCGGGGTCTACATCGGTGGCTACCGCTCGTGCAGCCAGCCGCAGCTGACCGGCGGCTGGGTCGGCGAGGTGACGAAGCGCGGCTGGCGACTCCTGCCGATCTACGTCGGACGACAGGCGCCGTGCGCCGACCGTCCGTTCACACACGTCATCAGCAAGACGACCGCCGCCACCGCACAGGGCGCAGACGCGGCGACCGATGCGGTGAGCAAGGCCAAGGCCCTCGGTCTGCTCGCCGGCAGCGGGATCTATCTCGACATCGAGCACTACGACCCCACCGACAGCGCATGCAGGACAGCCGTCATCCGGTACGTAGGCGGCTGGACCAAGGAGCTGCATCGGCGCGGTTACCTCGCAGGCGTGTATATCAACACCGCGGGCGCGAAGCAGCTCGTCCAGACGTACCCCTCCACAACATACGCTCGGCCCGACGCCATCTGGCTCGCCCGCTGGGACGGGTCCGCGTCACTCGTCGGCTGGTCCGGCGTACCGGACAACAAGTGGGCGACACATCAACGCGCGAAGCAGTATCGCGGAGATCATTACGCGAGTTATGGGGGCGTACGTGTCCGCATCGACACCGACAGGCTCGACGCGCCGGTTGGCTCGGTCGCCTATCCGTACCGGGTCACGGCCGACGGCCTCAACGCCAGAACCGGTCCTGGCACGTCCTACTCGGTGGTGAAGCTCCTCCCCAAGGGGGCGGCCATCCGAGTGGTGTGCCGAACCCACGGAACCAAGATCAGCGCCACGTCCGTTTGGGACAAGCTGACCGACGGCAGCTACGTCAGCGACTTTTACGTGAGCACGCCGGCCCGGACGAGCTATCCGGTCCCTCCCCGTCAGTGCACGTATCCGTACCAGGTGACCTCCACCACTGGGCTCTATCAGCGAACGGGTCCCGGCTTGTCCTATCGGACGGCGGGCGGCCTGCCGAGCGGGTCCTTGGCGTGGGTCGTCTGCCAACGATCCGGATCGAAGGTGGGCACCACCAGGGTCTGGGACAAGCTCACCAATGGGCGCTGGGTCAGCGACCATTACGTCGCCACTCCCAGCAGTATCGGATACAGCAAGCCGGTGCCCCGTTGCTGACCTCCACCGACCGGCAGGAGCGAGCGGATCCGTACCCCGATGTCCTGCCCTCGAGAATCGCTCAATCCGCCGGGCGCGCGCACGCATGCCTGGTCCCCAAGCTGCTGATAGACCCCCGGACGGGCCCATAGGCATTCGAAGCCGGCCCACGGGGACCCTAGCCGTCGCCGGACAGGTGCGCGTCAGATGGGCGCGCTTGGCCGACCGCGAGCCGCCGGTTGTCCCCGAGTCATCGGTCGCCGACAATGGCGCGATGGCGCCCCAATACGGTCCGCATCGGTGGTCGGCGGGTTATCACGACGACGGCAACAACGAGGCGCTCCGCGGTGCGAGCTTCATGGTGCGCGACCTCAGTGGCGCGACGTTCATTGACTGCGACATGAGCCAGGTCAAGATCGTCGACTCCTGGCTCGTCGGCGTAAACGTGTCGGGGTACGTCAGCAACTTCGTCATCAACGGGGTCGACGTCGCGGGATACGTGGAGGCCGAGCTCGACCGGCGTCATCCAGAGCGCGGACAACTCCGCAGCATGCAGACGGCCGAGGATCACCGGGCGATGTGGGACGCGATCGAACGGCTCTGGGCGGACACGGTCGCCCGCGCCGAGCGGCTGCCTGAACCGGCCCTCCACGAACGGGTCGACGACGAGTGGTCCTTCGTCGAGACACTGCGCCATCTCGTCTACATCACAGACTCATGGGCGAGCCGCACGATCCTCGACGAGGCCATGCCCTTCCACGCGCTTGCGATCCCCCAAACCGCGTACGCGCCCGCGGACACGGCGGCACTCGGCATGGACCTCGACGCGTGTCCGTCACTAGCGGAGGTGATGAAGGTTCGCGCCGACCGCGTGGCGCTGGTACGCGGCATTGTCGACGGTCTGACCGACTCCGATCTCGGGCGAGTGTGTACGCGTGCGCCCGCGCCCGGTTATCCCGAGGAATCGCGCTCGGTCGGCGATTGCCTTGGCGTGGTGATGGAGGAGGAGTGCGAGCACCACCGCTACGCGGTGCGCGACCTCGCGGTGCTGGAAGCGCGCTATCGCCCGGGGTCCCATGATCACTGGCAATAGGGGGGCGGCTTTCGACCCCAACCGCCAGTGATCATGAGGTACGGGGCGCCGCAATCGCCGATCGCCGGGGCCTCCCTCGCGGGCGGTGCCACGCATCGCCCGACAACTCCTGCGTAACGCGCTGGAAACAAGCTGGACCGAGAATGATGTGCGTTCAGTGTGCGTTTTGGATGTCGATCAAGCCGTTGAGCTGCGGAGATGAGTACTGGTGGATAAGCAGCAGGAGTTCGTCCTTCGGACGCTCGAGGAACGAGACATCCGGTTCGTCCGGCTATGGTTCACCGACGTCCTCGGTTTCCTGAAGTCGGTCGCGGTCGCGCCCGCCGAACTCGAGGGGGCGTTCGCCGAGGGACTCGGTTTCGACGGTTCGGCGATCGAGGGTTTTGCCCGGGTGTACGAGTCGGACATGTTGGCCAAACCGGATCCGGCGACCTTCCAGGTCCTCCCGTGGCGGGCGGAGGCGCCCGGTACCGCACGAATGTTCTGCGACATCCTCCTGCCGGACGGCAGCCCGTCGTACGCGGACCCGCGCTGGGTCCTCAAGCGTGTTCTGGGCCGAGCGTCTGAGCTCGGTTTCACCTTCTACACCCACCCGGAGATCGAGTTCTTCCTGTTCGAGCGGCGGCCGGAGGCCGGCGAACGACCCGTACCGATCGATGCGGGGGGTTACTTCGACCACACTCCACACGCGGTGGCGCACGACTTCCGGCGAACCGCGATCACGATCCTCGAGAGCCTGGGCATCTCGGTGGAGTTCAGCCACCATGAGGGCGCA
>DATBRJ010000415.1:0-15185 GCA_036560395.1 Actinomycetes bacterium
CACGACCGTGACCTCCTCGACGAGCCGCCCCCCGCAGGCGCGCCGTTGCCTCGGTCTGCCGGTAGGGCTCCATCGGCCAGGTAGGTAGCCAGAGATCTCGCGCCCGCCCGCTGCCGCACGGCACTCATTAGGGGTTTGCCCTGCTCGAAGTAGCGGTGCCCTCCCGGCTCGACAACCAATGACGGATCGAGAACCGGAGGACTGTGATGAGCCCCAGCAGAACGCGTGGTCATCGGGATGGATCCACACAAGCGCTCCGCGACAATCGAAGTGATGTCGGCGGACGAAACCATCCTTGGAGGAGGCCGGTTCGACACCGACCGCGACGGCTACGCGGCGATGGCCAGCTACGGCAGGCGGTGGCCCAACCGGGTTTGGGCGATCGAGGGCTGCGCCGGCATCGGCAAGCACATCGCCACCCGTCTGCTCGCCCAGGGGGAAGAGGTCGTCGACGTGCCACCGAAGCTGTCGGCGCGGACCCGGGTCTTCGCGACCGGTCAGGGCCGCAAGACCGACGCCACCGACGCCCACTCGGTCGCGATGGTCGGCACCCGGATGACCGGCCTGCGTCCGGTCGTCAACGACGAACAGCTCGCTGTCTTGAGGATCCTGGTCGACCGGCGCCGCTCCCTGGGTGAGGATCACACCCGGATGGTCTCCCAGCTGCACCAGCTGCTGCTGGAGCTGATCCCCGGCGGCGCGAAGAAGGACCTCTCGGCCCGCCAGGCCAAAGCTCTGCTGGCGAACGTGCGTCCGCGCGACGCCGCCGGCAAGGCCCGCCGTCGCGTCGCCGCAGAACTGATCAGCGACCTCGAGCGGCTCTACGCACGCAAGAAGGCCGCCAACCAAGAGCTCACCGAGCTCGTCGCCGCCACCGGAACCGGGTTGCTCGACCTCAACGGGATCGGACCGTCCGGAGCAGCGCGGCTGCTGGTCGAGGTTGGCGACATCACCCGGTTCCCGACCAAGGCGCACTTCGCCTCCTGGAACGGCACCGCACCTATCGACGCGTCCTCCGGTGACCAGGTCCGACACCGGCTCTCCCGCGCCGGCAACAGACAGATCAACCGCGTCCTCCACATCATGGCCCGCGTCCAACTCCGCAACCCGACCGAAGGACGCGCCTACTACGACCGCAAGAAGGCCGACGGCAAGGCACCCATGGAGGCCATGCGATGCGTCAAACGCAGGCTCTCCGACATCGTCTACCAGCAGATGCTCAACGACGCGCTCGCCACTACGCCAAGGACGGGCCCGAGAGGACACCGGGGAAACGGCTCTGACTCATGCGCGACCAGCTCTCATCCCCATGCCGGCTCTTCTGAGAAGTCACTTCCCGGACCCGCCAACAGCAAGACTAGAACCCGCCTCCCAAGCGCGTCTTGACAGAGAGGGGAGCCTAATGCGGACGTTGGATTCTGCCACGATGATGCGGTGGCGGGTGGGCTGCTTGAGCGGTACCGAGGCGGCGAGTACGTGGACGCGATAGGCCGATCGACTGGGCCGCGCGGATAAAGCCCAGCCGGGTGGCGGGGTGGTAGTCGCGGTAGCCGGCGATCCGCCGCTTGATCCGATCCGTCGACCGGGTCGGCAGCGTGGTCAGCAGCCGGGTGTTCGGCCGGTTTCCTAGCTAGCCAGCCCCGCTGGCGGCGCTGGCCTGGCCGTCGCCACCCACCAGCCCAATCAGGCTCGCAGCACTCTGGCGAACCGCAGCAGGTCGGCCAGTTCGAACCGGCCGGGGTGGGCGGCGGGGAGGGATGGGGTCCAGCCGGGGGTACGCAGGATGGAGTCCTGGCTGCGTCGGACCAGGCCGATCAGCACCTCGGCCACGATGGTGCTGCCGACCGGGCCGAGCCGCTGACCGTCGCCGCCGTCGGGGTGCTTGGCCTCGGCGAGCAGGTAGTACCACAGCGGGGTGCGCGCCAGAAACGCCGCATCGCGGAGCACCTTGGCCTGCTGGGGGCTGGCGGCGGCTGCCTGCAGCTCCCTGGCCTTGAGTGGCTTGAGGTGCAGGTGCTTGGCGACGGCTTGGCCGGTCGGCATCCGCAGCCCGTAGCCGCGCAGCAGGTTGCGCACCGCCAGCCGCGCCGCGTCAGCGGGCCGTTGCGGCTCCCCTTGCAGATCCCGCAGGTCAAACAACCCGCCGGCGAGCTTGGTGTCGATCCGGCGGGCCTTGTTGGGCGCACCGGCGCCGATGTCCACGAAGTGCTGCCACTCGATGATCCAGTTGTCGGGTAGGGTATCGAACTCGCCGAGCTGGCCGCTCAACGCGGTGAAGGTGAACAGGAGATCCAGCGTGGCCGGGGAGGCGGGCTCGCCGCCGCGGTTGAAGTTGACATTGAAGTCGTAGTCGTCGCGGATCATCGTGTGGCCGAACCGGTAGGCGGCCACGGTGAACTCCAGCGGCAGAAAGAACGGCTCGGCCAGCGCGTCATAGACGCGGTTGCCATGCTCCAGGATGCGGTCGATGACCTTGGGGTCGGCGACCCGCTTGAGGAAGTCGTGGATGACGATGTGCTGGTAGTGCTGGCGCAGTAGCCGCCGCGCCTGCGCGAACGTGCGGCCCTGGCCGATGAGCCGGTTGTGGGCCTTGAGGAATGCCAGGTGCAGCTGCCCCACGATCAGGTTCTCGTCGTTGCGGGGGTCGCCGATCCGGGCAGCCCGGTCGTGGCGGATGTCGCCGCTTCGTGGCTCGCGGGGCAGGTCGTTGTCGTTGCCCTTTCCGCGTGGCCGCAGGGTGGGGATCTCGCTGCCGTGCAGCGGCGTGACCCGCCCCAGCAGCATCCGGTTGCGGTTGGCCGGGTCGCGGGGGGCCGGGGGACCGTAGAGGCTGTCCAGTTCCAGGGTGGCGGTGCGCAGGTTCTTCAGCTCAGCGCGGATCGTGTCCAGCGGCAGCGGGACCATGCTGGGCGACAGCAGCTTGGCGGTGGTGAAGGAGCTGGCCTCCAGGGTGATGTCGTGGTCGACGAACTGGCCGAAGTAGGTGTAGATCGCCGGGATGTTGGTATCGCCGGGGTCGGCGCCGCCGGGATCGTGCATGGTGCGGCCGAGCGCCTTGAGGCGCTTGGGGGTCTCCGCCGACCGGGGTAGCAGGTTGGCCCGGTCGTGCTGGAGCGCCGGGAACAGGAAGTCGAAGTCCTGCAGGGCTGCCGGTCCGGCCACCGCAAACCCCAGGTCGAGGTCGATGGTGCGGCTGGTGAGGTCGTGTTGGGCGTCTTGGAGTTGCTTTGGTGTCGCAACAGATCCGTGGGCGAAGCGCGGCATCCTCGATCCCTCCCTGCGACGCGCGACCGTCCCGCGCCGATCGTCGGCTTGGAACGGGCGGATTATCTGCCTCTAGCGTCGGTCCGTCGATAGCCCAGCGAACCCCCTGCCGTCATGGCCGATTCTCGCGCCGTGCCAGGCATGGGAAGGGCGCCTGCCGCCCGGATCGATGGAGGCCATGCGTGCCCACAAGCGAAGACTGTCCGACATCGTCTACCGACGCATGGTCGACGACACGATCAGCGGCACGGCGACGGGTCCGGGAGGGCAACGAGGAACGGCTACTGACTCCGGGGGGTGTACCGGCTGAAGATCCGCTATGAGGCCGAGGGCGAGGTTGCGTTCCAGCCGCGGCCGCGGCGGCCGAACAGGTCCCCGACGGCGATCTCGGCGGCGACGGTGGAGCTGATCACGGGATCCGCAAGGAGCTAGCCGGTGGGGCTGGACGCCGGCACATGAGGAGCGGCGATGCGGTGCGCGCATGCAAGAACCTCGCCAACGTCTGCATCGAGGCGGCCCATGGCATCCGATCTCCCGCTCGGATCGACCGCCCGTGCACGAAGACACGGCACTTGCCGCTGTCCACGGGCCTTCGGGCGGTTCGCGGCCGACGCGCCGAATCACGCGGATATCGGTCGCAGCGGGCGGCCATTGCCTGATCCCAGAGGTCCACCCTTGTCGCCGAGGAGACACCAGACGATCTTGCCACCGACCGCGGTCCGGAGCACGCCCCACGAGTCGGAAAGCAACGCCACCGCCCCGAGTCCGGTGACCTGCCCGCGTCGCAGCCGGACGGGTGATCGTGGAGGTAGGGCGGGCGACCGATCGCCGACCCAGATCCGCAATCCGCGCCGCGAAAGGCTCACAGACAGCTCGGCCGAGGAGTCAGCGCTGTGCTGGAACGCGTTGTTGACCAGCTCGGTAACGGCGATGTCCGCATCTGCCGTGAGGCGCCCGACGCCCCACCGCCGACAGGCGGCACCCACGAAATCCCGTGCCCGCTGCGTCGCACCCGGAAAGCGTGCCAAACGAAGGGTGTCAAGCGGCGCGAGCGCTCGCCGAGCCAGGTTGCTGGCAGCGTCGTCGACCGAGGTGTAGACGGGGACCCGATCAGGGATCTTGAGCTGCTGGAGGCGACTGGTCATTTGAGCGTCCGAATAGACCAGTGCCATCCACGTCTCGGGCCACTTTTCCGCCAGATCTGCGACCACGAGGACGAGGTTGCAGCCGTGGGCACTCGGGCGGACACCGCCCAGGTCGCAGATCACGCCGCGGAAACGGCCGGCGAGCGTCTCCTCGATGGCCCGCCTGACCTCGCTCGGCCGGAGGCCGTCGAACGGGTCGCTCAACGCCAAGACCGTGTATTCACCGTGTCGCGCAAGGCTGATCGCCATTGAGAGCTCCGGTCGCCACTTGCTCTACCGGCCAAACCCTCGACGTGCCCAGCCAGCCGGCAGTCAACCATGCTTGGCCGAGAGATTTGGGGACTAACGGGTTTGATCACTTTGCGCGTACTCTTCAGTCGCGCTGATTGCCGCGCGGCGGCCTGAGGGCTTGGGAGGGCTAGTGAGCGCGGTGACACAGACCCTTCACGACGGAGGCTCGTTCAAGATCATCGAGCTGGCCCAGCCGATTGGCCTCCGGCTGGTTGGCCGCATCGATGTGGCCGAGCACACCGTGCTCCAGACCGCCGTCCAACGGTTCCTCGACCGCACTGGCGACCTCTACTTGGACCTGACCCACCTTGATTTCGTCGATGTCGGCGGGATGCGAATCCTCTTCGATGCGGCGGCGTGCATTGCCGACGCTGGACGCGAGCTGGTCTTTGTCAACCCAAATCAAGTGACCAGCCGAACTATTCAGATTTGCGCCCGTGGTGAGACGGCGAACATCCGGGTGACCAACCACGCGGTCGAGTGAGCGAGACCCTAGGAAGGAGACCGTGACTTAGGACGGGTCACCGTGCCTTCCCTGCAGGACCGCCCGTTTCGCGGGACGAAACCAGCTCGGACGGCTCGGTCTCGCCGTTGGACGCGGCGCCGGCGATGCTGTTCTGCTTCGAGTACCAAAACCGCGCCGACGATGACGAGGACCGCGATGACCGTGACGGTCGCCCCGGAGAACCGGCGGCTACGCGTCCGCGCCGAAGCTGTACTGCGCCACGGCGGCGGCCGCCATGCGCACGTTGCCCCACGGCGGGCGAGTCACATCCTGACCTAGCCGGACGATGAGAACGCTCTCGTCGAAGCGCTCGCCGAGGCCATGGCCGCCCCGAGGAACGCAGGGCGCGGGCGGACGCTGCATATTCCCACGCGCGGCGCCGGTACTCCTGGGCTGCGGTCGCCGAGCAGGTCGTCGAGGTATACGACAGGTTATGTATGCGATGAGAAGGGAGTCCCGACCAGCCCGAGGGACTTCGCCTGCACCCCGTCGATCGGATGAGCTACACACGGCCGGATACTGGCCAAGCCACGACGCCCTCGTTCGCCAACCAGACCCCGGGTCAGCTCTGCTACGGTTTTCGTAGCCCGAGCGCCGCTGTTCCCCCGTCAGCCGGACTCGGGCATCTTGCGTATGCGCGGTGTACTCCCGGTCACCCCAGCTGTGCTGCAACCTAGGAAGGAGTTGCATCGGTGGTGACGCTGCTACGGTTTCCGTGGCCAAACGCCATGACTCCGCAGTCGGAGCCTGATCGCCATGCGGAATCGAGGCCTCCACCGCCCTCGCACGGCTAACAGAGACCCGAAGATCCTTCCTGTAGGCGCGCTTGGCCTCCTCGCCGGCGAGAAACTGGATGAGGTCGAACGTAACCGTCCGCGCCGACACGTCGAGGGCGGTCAGGTACACCGGATGGCGCCCGTCCTCCAACACCGGGCTGGGTGACGTCGACGCCTGGGGCGTCGATGCCAACGGCGGGCTCGTGGGTATCGATATCGACGGCGGACGGTTCGAGTGAAGGCCAGCGACATCGGTGCTCGACCGCGTCTCGGTTGTTGACGCTTCGTCCCCGTCGCCGCACGCGACCAGAGCTGTGATCGCCGACAGGGCCAACGCCGATGCCAACGGGATAGTGAAGAGCTTTCGCATGAGTGGACCTCCCCCGTTCTGCCCACCCCTTGTTCGGCGCCGCTACCATCCTTCTGAGCGGCGGGGTCATCCATCCTTCTGATCGGCGGGTCCCAACCGCGTCCACACCGACGCGCCGCCGGGGACACCCACCGGTGCCATCCGGTCGACCGCCCCGCAGCAGATGCAGGCGGGGTCAGCAGCCGCGGCGTATGCATCCAGCCGCGCGGCATACCTCCCGCAGCAATAGCGGCGCCAGCGAGTCGTGTCGCTGAGTGGTCTCGGTTACCGTGGCCCGGTGCCTCTGCTTGTCGCCCGGGATTCGGTGATTACCGCAGGTCCTGCGTGGACTATGGCGGTCAACCGCAACCAGAACCTGCTAGGCAAGACGATGTTGGTGGCCAACCGGTCGGTCGAATCGGTCACCGCGCTGAAACCAGACGAGTGGTCGGACCTGTTGCACCAGATCACCCGAGTCACCGCGGCGCTGGACGAGCTGTTCAACCCCGCCCAGGACAACCATGCGTTCCTAATGAACTACCAGAGCTCGTGCATCCACCGCGAACTCATCGGCACGCTCGGCGCCCAGGCCGAGTACCTGCGCGTCCCGCTGGCAGACGGGACTCTGGTCGCCACCCCGGACGTTCCGGCCGACGACCTGATCCCGGGTTCCTGGCCGCCTCCGACGTGCTGGGCACCGGCTGGTTCGGCGCCGTGGCCGCCGAGGTAGGCCCCAGCAAGACCGTCGCGATGAGCCGCCACGAGCCGCGGCAGAAGCTCGCGCTCGAGTACTGCGCGACCGACATCGTCACCGAACGCGGCGACGAGGGAGTAGCCCGGATCAAGGACATGACCGATGGGCTTGGCGCGCATTCGGTCATCGAGGCGGTCGGCACCCAGGAGTCGATGATGCAAGCCATCCGTTCCACCCGCCCGGGTGGGCACGTGGGGTACGTCGGTGTCGCCCATGACGTCCAGTTGCTCGGCGACGAACTATTCTTCTCCCAGGTGCACCTGCACGGCGGCCCGGCACCCGTGCGACGGTTCCTGCCCCAGCTGATCGATCTCATCTGGAACCGGCAGATCGACCCCGGCAAGGTCTTCGACCTGACCCTCCCACTCGACCAGGCCGCCGAAGCATACAAGGCCATGGACGAACGACGCGCCATCAAGGCTCTACTGCGCCCCTGAGCCGCGCACTACGGCCCTCCTCGCCCCGCCCCGACGTCGACTCGACACACGCCCAGACCGACCGCACAGGAGCCCTCCCGTGACCACCAAACACGCGGCCCCACCCCGCCAGCGTGCTTACGAGGTCCGCGCGCCGAGCGGGTCCTCCGCGGGCGGGGCGGGCAGGCGACGGGTGGTGTCGGTGAGGGAGCGTTCGGGGAGCCAGAGCACGAAGGTGCTGCCGACCCCGACCTCGGAGTGCAGCGTGACCGTGCCGCCGTGACTCTCGACGATCTGCCGCACGATCGCCAGACCCAGGCCAGCCCTCCGCTCCCCCGTAGACGGCTCGGCTCGAGGCCGGTTCATCCGGCCGGAGCGGAAGAAGCGGTCGAAGACGCGGTCGGTGTCGTCGGCCGCGATGCCGGGGCCAGAGTCGCGGACCGCGATCCAGGCCCAGCCGCCGCGGCTGCCGACTGCGAGCACGAGCTCGCTGCGGCCGGGCGCGAGCCGGACCGCGTTCGACAATAGGTTGTCGACCGCCCGGCGCAGCGCCGACGCGTCACCGGTCGTCTGCGGCCCGGGCGCCAGCCGCCGTATCAGGTGGAGCTCACGGTCGGCGGCCAGCAGCGCGTACTCCTCTGCGGCCTCGTCGGTGATCGCGGCCAGGTCCGCCACGGCGTCCACGAACGCGGGCGAGCTCCGCCGCGCCGAGGCCAGCAGGTCCTCGACCAGCCGCGTCATCCGGTGGATCGCGCGGCCGACAATGGCGGTCGCCTGCGCGCGCGCGTCCGGGGTCACGTCCTCCTGGGACAGTACGGCGTCGACGTTCGCCTGGATCACCGCGAGCGGGTTGCGCAGCTCGTGTGAGGCGTCGTCGACCAGCTGACGCTGCGCGGAGAACGCGCCGTCGAGCCGGTCGAGCATGTCGTCGACCGTGTCGGCCAGGGTGCGCAGCTCGTCGCGCGGGCCGGGCAGCGCGATCCGCCGGGACAGGTCCGTGGCGGTGATCTCCTGCGCGTTCGTGGCGATCCGGCGTACCGGTCTCAACGCCCGGCCGGACAGCCACCAACCGGTGCCGAGGCTCACCAGGAAGAGTGCGGCCATGCCGGCGAACGAGTACGTACGCACCGTCTCCAGCGTCTGGTAGTTCACCGCCGCTTCGATGCTCGCCACGTCTGCGGCCTCGATGGTCTGGCCCGGCTTGGGCCGCAGGTTGCCTTGTTCGTCTTTGTAGACCTTGCTGACCGGGAAGGAATCCAGCGGTTTCGCGTCCAGGATCGAGGCGAGCGCCAGATAGACCCCGCCCAACAGCAACGCCGACAAGGCGATCAGCACCGCCGAGTACGTCACCGTCAGCCGGAAACGGATCGTCTGGGTCCAGGCCGGCAGCCGGCTCATGCAGCGTCTCGCAGCCTGTAGCCGCGGCCGATCACCGTCTCCAGCAAGGGTTCCTCGCCGTCGAGACTGAGCTTGCGGCGCAGTGTGCCGACGGTGACCCGGACGCTCTGCGTGAACGGGTCGGCGTTCTCGTCCCAGACGTGTTCCAGCAACTCCTCGGCCGACACCACGTGCCCTGGCCGCGACATCAGGTACCGCAGCACACCGAACTCCTTCCGGGTGAGCTGCAGCTCGCGGGGGCCGCGGCTGGCCAGCTGTTTCGCACTGTCCAGCACCAGCTCGGCGACCCGCAGCTGCGCCGTACCGTTGGTGACGTCGCGGCGCAGCAACGCGCGGATCCGTGCCAGCAGCTCCACCAGCGCGAACGGCTTGGTCAGGTAGTCGTCGGCGCCCTCGTCGAGCCCGCGGACCCGGTCGGACAGGCTTGCCCGGGCGGTCAGCATTAGCACGCGCAGCTCGCTGCCGGACGCCACCTCGATCTCGCCGCGTCGGATCGCCCGGCACAGATCCAGGCCGTTGCCGACCGGCAGCGTGATGTCGAGGATCGCCAGGTCGTACGCCGTGGTGGCCAGCTTCTCCGTCGCCTCGACCGTGGTCGCGGCGACGTCCACGGCGTAGCCGGCCCGGCCGAGCCCGGACCGCAGCGCGCTGACCAACCCCTCCTCGTCCTCCACTACCAGTAGTCGCACCCGTCCAAGGTAGCCGCGCCGACGACGTACCCAGGACTCGTCTTTCGCCTGGCTTTCGGTCCGCTTTCCGGTCGTTTTCGTGCCCGGTGGCTGGACTGGTGGCCCCGTCGAGACGAAGGAGCGACAGATGAGGAAACCCACCCGCCGGGTGGCCGTGCTGGCCGCCAGCGCTGCTGGATCGGTTGCTGCCCTCGGCCTCGGAGGCGTCGCGTACGCCGCCGCCGGGGACGACCCGGCCACGCCGGAGCAGGGGTACGTCGTGGTCGAGAACGGACCGGGTACCGGCCACACCAGCGGCAGCAGCGAGGACTGCCCGGAGAAGAACCAGCAGGGCGGCGGGGAGTCACAGACGCCGTCGCAGACCGATCTGGAGGAGCAGGCGTGACCGTCGAGACGGGCGGTTCCGCACCGGCTGGGGCTGGTGCGGAACCCCGCCTGCCCGAGTCGGCCGTCCTCGAGCGCGCGCTGGTCGAGGTGAAGCGGGTCATCGTCGGCCAGGACCACCTGGTCGAGCGGATCCTGGTCGGGCTGCTCGCCCGCGGACACTGCCTGCTGGAAGGCGTGCCCGGCGTCGCCAAGACGCTGGCGGTGCGCACCCTCGCCGAGGTGATCGGCGGCCGGTTCGCCCGGCTCCAGTTCACCCCGGACCTGGTGCCGGGCGATATCGTCGGCACCCGGATCTGGCGGCCGTCCGCGGAGGGCTTCGACACCGAGCTCGGCCCGGTCTTCGCGAACCTGGTGCTGGCCGACGAGATCAACCGGGCGCCGGCCAAGGTGCAGTCCGCGCTGCTGGAGGCGATGGCCGAGCAGCAGGTCAGCATCGGCGGCACGAGCTACCAGCTTCCGGTGCCGTTCCTGGTGCTGGCCACGCAGAACCCGGTCGAGTCCGAGGGCGTGTACGCGCTGCCGGAGGCCCAGCGCGACAGGTTCCTGCTGAAGATCAATGTCGGCTACCCGACGCCGATGGAGGAGCTCACGATCCTGCAGCGGATGAGCGCGCACCGACCGCATGCAGACGCGGTGCTCTCGCCCGAGCAAGTGGCCGCGCTGCAGTCCGCGACCGAGGACGTGTTCGTGCACCACGCGGTCGCGGAGTACGTCGTACGCCTGGTGCACGCCACCCGAGAACCAGCCTCGTACGGCCTGCCGGACCTGGCCGGTGTGCTCGAGTTCGGCGCCAGCCCGCGCGCCTCGCTGGGCCTGGTAGCCGCCGGTCGTGCGCTGGCGCTGCTGCGCGGCCGGGACTACGTGCTGCCGGCCGACGTGGCCGACGTGGCGGGGGATGTGATGGCGCACCGGCTGGTACTCACCTTCGACGCCATGGCCGACGGGCACGACCCGCGGGCCATGGTGACGCGAGTGCTGTCGGCCGTCGCGCAGCCGCACGTCGTACCGGCAGATGAGGCGGCATGAGCGTCCTGGACGGGCGGGAGCAGGCGCTGCGCCGGCTCGAGCTGTCGGTGACCAGGAAGCTGGAGGGCTACCTGCACGGCGACGTGACCGGGCTGAGGACCGGGCCGGGCAGCGAGCCGAACGAGGCCCGCCCCTACCACCCCGGCCAGGACGACGTCCGCCGGATGGACTGGAACGTCACTGCGAGGTCGCTGGAGCCGCACGTCCGGGCGCCCCTGGCCGAACGGGAACTGGAGGCATGGGCGCTGGTGGACGCGTCGGCCAGCATGGACTTCGGTACGGCGTTGCAGGAGAAACGCGATCTCGCCGTCGCCGCTGTGGCCGCGATCGGCCTGCTCGTGGATCGGCCCGGCAACCGGCTCGGCGTACGTGTCGCCGTCGGCAACCAACTCACCAGGATCCCGGCAGCCGGCGGTTCCGCCGCCCTGCGCCGGACGCTGCGCAGCCTGCTGGCGGTGCCACGCCGGGCGCCGGGCGAGGAGCCGGTCACCGAGTTGGCGCGCGCGATCGACCGGCTCAACGCCGAGCACCGCCGACCCGGACTGCGGCTGGTCGTGTCGGACTTCCTCGATCTCCGGCAGGACTGGGCGGGGCCGCTGCGCAGGCTCGCGGCGCGGCACGAGGTGATCGCGGTCCGGGTGGTCGACCCGCACGAGGTGGAGCTGCCCGAGGTCGGGCTGCTCACGCTGGTCGACCCCGAGACCGGGCGCCGGCACGAGGTGCAGACCGGCCGCCGGCGGATCCGCGAGCGGTACGCAGCCGCCGCGGCCGAGCACGCCGAACGCACCGAACAGGCGTTCCGCGCGGCGGGTGTGGCGCACCTGACCTTGCGCACGGATTCGGACTGGGTGCGCGACGTCGCCGCGTTCGCCGCTGCCCGGCGGCGGGTCGCGGCCCGCCGGGCCCCCCGATCGAGGGAGCTGACCCGATGAGGTTCGAACAGCCGATGTGGCTGTGGCTGCTGCTGGTGGTCGCGGCGCTGGTGATCGGCTACCTAGTCGTGCAGCGCCGCCGGTCGGCGTACGCCGTGCGGTTCGCGGCACTGCCAATGCTGGAAAAGATCACCCCGCGGCGGCCCGGCTGGCGCCGGCACGCGCCCGCATTGGCGTTCCTGGCCGCGCTCGTGGTGCTGGTCATCGCGATCGCTCGGCCGTTCGCGGACGTGAGGGTGCCGCGGGAACGCGCCACGGTGGTGGTCGCGCTGGACGTGTCCAACTCGATGGCCGCCACCGACGTCTCGCCGTCGCGGCTCGAGGTTGCCAAGGATGCGGCGGCCGACTTCGTCCGCAATCTGCCGGAGCGGTTCAACGTCGGGCTGGTGTCGTTCGCTGGCAGCGCCTCGCTCGTCGCGCCGCCGACCACCAACCACCAGGCGACGATCACCGCGATCGAGACCTTGCAGATGTCGGCCGGTACGGCGATCGGCGACGCCGTGCAGACCAGCCTGCAGAGCATCAGGAGCGTCGACGACCAGGCATCGGAGGACCCGCCGCCGGGCCGGGTGGTGCTGCTCTCCGACGGCGCCAATACCTCCGGCCGGCCGGTCGAGCAGGCCGCCGATGTCGCCGCCCAGGCCGGTGTACCGGTCTCCACCATTGCCTACGGCACGCCCGAGGGCTCGATCGAACTGGAGGGTCGCACCATCCAGGTGCCAGCCGACCCCGAGACCCTGCAGGACCTCGCCGAGACCACCTCCGGTGCGTCGTACAGCGCGGGCAGCGACGCCGAGCTGCGCGAGGTCTACTCAGACCTGCAGTCCTCCATCGGCTGGACCACTGAAGAACGCGAGATCACGACCCTGGTTGCCGGCATCGCGCTGGCCACCGCCCTGCTCGCCGGGCTCGCCTCCCTGCTGTGGTTCGCCCGCCTGCCCTGATCTGGAGCACACGATGAGCGCTCACCTCGGCCGCCCGATGCGCGGGCCGGACTTCCTCCCCGCCCCGCGCCCCTACAATCCCGCCACCCCGGCCTCGGTCGCCCCGGCTCCCCGCGCGCAGCCGGCGGACATTGCGGCCGGCGTGGCGGTTCGCCCCCACGGCCGCCCCGGCCGCCTCCTGCTCACCGGCGTCGCTCTGTCGGTGCTGGCCGGCGGGCTGGCCGGTGCGGTCACCGGGGGAGCGTTCTCCGACGACCCGGTCACGTCCTCGGCGATCCAGCAGGCGCCACCGCCCACTCGCGGATCCGGTACGCCGATCGCCGAAGCCGCGGCCGGTGTGCTTCCCGGCGTGGTCTCGGTACGTGCCGGCCGGGCGACCGGCTCCGGGTTCGCGATTGACCAGGACGGCCACGTTGTGACCAACGCGCACGTGGTGTCGGACGTGTCACAGGTGCGGCTGGTACTGGCAAACGGCGACACCGTGGCCGCCGAAACCGTCGGCGTCGACGAGGACAACGACCTGGCCGTGCTCCAGGCGTCGGATCCATCTCGGCTGCAGCCGCTGCCGCTCGGCCGGTCCTCGGCGCTGAGGGTCGGTGACCCGGTACTCGCGGTCGGGTCGCCGCTCGGCCTGGAGGGCACTGTCACCGCCGGCATCGTGAGCGCGGTGAACCGGGAGGCCGAGTTCGGCGACACCGGCAACCGGCAGACCGCGATCCAGACCGACGCCGCGATCAACCCCGGCAATTCCGGCGGCCCGCTGGTAAATGCCGCCGGCCAGGTCGTCGGCGTCAACACCGCGATAGCCACCCTCGGCAACTTCCGCTCCGGGAACATCGGCATCGGCTTCGCAATCCCGGTGGACCGGATGACCACCATCGTCAACCGCCTCATCGACTAACCTTTGCCGATCGTCGGACACATCTGATCACCCGCCTGCCGGTCGTCGGAACCGTTTGATCACCACCTTCCGAACCCGTCTGTCAGCCTGTTCGATCAGCTAGGCGAGGCGAGGTGTGCGCGGGCTGGTGTTGGTTCGCGGCCCAGGACGCGAGGATGGGCCCTTTGTCCCGGCTTCTGGCGTGGGGGGTTGGAGTAGGCGGTAGATCTCCGTGCGAGGTAGCGCTTGATGCAGCGGATGGCCTCGCGGCGGGTCTTGCCTTGGGCGGTGCGCCGGTCGAGGTAGGTGCGGGTACTGGAGTCGCAGCGTAGCCGGGTGAAGGCGATGCGGTAGAGCGCGGCGTTGGCCGCTCGGTCGCCGCCGCGGTTAAGCCGGTGTCGGGTGGTCTTCCCGGAGGACGCCTCGATGGGGCTGACCCCGCACAGGGCGGCGAAGGATGCGTCGCTGTGCAGCCGGTCGGGGTTGTCGCCGGCGGCGATGAGCAGCGCCGCGGCGCTGTCGGGGCCGACCCCGCGGCGGTGCAGCAGCTGTGGGGCGTGGGTGTTGATGACCGCGGTGATCTGCCGTTGCAGGTCACGGGCTTGGGTGGTCAGCTGGCCGATCCGCTGGGCGAGGCAGCGCAGCGTGTAGGCGGTGGCGGTGGCCACATTGCAGGGCTGGGCCGCCGGCAGGCTGGCGCAGGCGCGGACCAAGGCGGCGCCGGTCAGCCCGGACACAGATTCGCGCAGCGCCGGGTCAGCGCCGACGAGGACGGCCTGGAGCTGGTTGACGGCCTGGGTGCGGGAGGTGACCGCCGAGGCGCGGGCCAGCCTGAACATGCGCAGCATCTGCACCGGGCCGTCCGTGGTCTTCGGCGTGACGGTCGCCCGCCCATCTAAGACCGCGCGGGCGGCGGCCTCCGCGTCGACCGGATCAGTCTTACCGCCGCGACGGCGGGCGGCCCGGTCGGGCCGGTTGACCTCGACCACGGCGATCCCCTCCTGTCGCAGGTAGCGGGCCAGGGCCGCACCTAGGAGCCGGTGCCTTCCACCCCCGCCCGCCGCACCGCGCCGAGGCTCCTCGCCCAGGCCAGCAACCGCCGGTAGCCGGCCGCGCTGGCCGGGAAGGCCCGGCTGTCCACAGCACACCCACCAGGGTGATCACTGAGGCGACGTGGGTGTCCTTGTGGGTGTCCACCCCAACGCTCACCTGCTCGGTGGGCTGGCTGGTGTCGCCGTCCAACCGAACCTCGGGCATGCTGGTCATTGGTCGTTCGTCTCCTGATCGGCTCGGGCAACCGATGGCCTCGCCGGCCGGCCGGCCGGGCGGTCACAACCGTGACGGTGCCCCGGTACAGCAAGGCCCCTATCGGGACACGCCCACCGGTCCGGCGGCAGTAAGCACTCCCAGCGCCACAGCCGACAGATCA
>DATBRJ010000416.1:0-3916 GCA_036560395.1 Actinomycetes bacterium
GGAGCGAGCGCACACCGAATCAAAGGCCTTTCGGCCGGTCATCGGGGCAACTCTCTAACCTTACCGGTCGACCTACCCCCCGTCAAACGCTCAGGGTTCGGGTCTCCCGGCCTCCCACATACCGACACAGACCGCAGTGATACCAATCGTGCGGACGGTGGGGGAAGTGGACATCGCCGCGGGACCGGCCACCTCGATCGGTGTCCGTTCCTCCCGGTCCGGCGAACGTCGAGAACCCTACGGAGATCGACCGATCCAAGTCAAATCGATATCCGGGCCCGCCGGTCGAGGCCGCTCTTCCGCGATTCGTCCGTCCAGCTGGAGCAAGCCAGCAAGGGGTTCCACGGCCGTTCGGCGGCTCCACGACGCCCGCGAACCTGAGTCCGCAACATCCACGACAACGCGCCGGCTGCCCTGGACATTCCCGACCTCCGACCGCATCGGGATTCCCGCAATCCCGGGCGGGAGGCGGCTACAGCACCGGTGCCCGCCGGACATTCCCAGCTCGCGGGCACCCGCGGCGCACGGCGATCAGCTCAGCGCACGGCCCGCACTGCGCCGACGCTGCGCTTGCCGCGCCGCAGGACGACCCACTGCCCAAACAGTAGGTCCGGCGCGCCGACCGTCTCCTCGGGGTCGGTGACCTTGCGGTTGTTGATGTACGCGCCTCCCTCGGCCACGGTCCGCCGCCCCGCTGATTTGCTCGGCACCAAGCCGGTCTGGGCGAGGAGGTCAGATACGGGCGGGAGGGCGCCGTCAGCAAGGGGAACCTCGGCCGAAGGTACCTCGGCCAGCGCGGCCGCGAGCGTGCGCTCATCTAGGTCACGAAGATCGCCTTGCCCGAACAGCGCCCGGCTCGCCGCCTCGACCCGAGCAAGCTCACCGTCGCCGTGCACGAGAACAGTCAGTTCGCCGGCCAGCGCCCGCTGGGCGACCCGCGCCGCAGGCCGCTCGGCGGTCTGCTTCTCGAGCTCCTCGAGCTCGTCTTGACTGCGGAAGCTGTAGACCTTGAGCAACCGGATCACATCGGTGTCGGCTTGGTTGAACCAGAACTGGTAAAAGGCGTAGGGGGAGGTCATCTCCGGGTCGAGCCACACCGCGTCGTCCTCAGTCTTGCCATACTTGGTCCCGTCCGCCTTCGTGATCAGTGGTGTGGCCAGGGCGTGGACGCGCTCACCGGTGACGCGGCGGATGAGGTCGACCCCCGCGGTGAGGTTGCCCCACTGATCGCTGCCACCCGCCTGAAGCCTGCATCCGAAGCGGCGGTGTAGCTCGAGAAAGTCCATCGCCTGCAGAATCTGGTAGCTGAACTCGGTGTAGCTGATGCCGGCATCAAGCCGCGCGGCGACCGATTCGCGGCTGACCATCCGGTTCACCGGGAAGTGCTTGCCGATGTCACGGAGGAAGTCGATCGTGGACAGCTGAGCGGTCCAGTCCAGGTTGTTCACCATCCGCGCGGCGTTCGGCCCGTCAAAGTCAAGGAACGGCTCGATCTGGCCTCGCGCTCGGTCGACCCAGGCGGCAACGACATCACGATCGTTCAGTACCCGCTCTGCGGACTTCCCGCTCGGGTCGCCGATCAGACCCGTCGCGCCTCCGACCAGGCCGAGCGGGCGATGCCCGGCCAGCTGGAACCGCCGCAGGGCCAGGATGAGGACCAGATTCCCGATGTGCAGGCTGGGCGCGGTCGGATCGAAGCCGCCGTAGAGCGTCACCGGCCCGGCCGCAAGCGCGGTGCGTAGCGCCTGCTCGTCGGTGGTCAGCGCGATCAGGCCACGCCAGTGCAGGTCGTCGAGGATGTCCGTCACCCGCAAGATTCTTCCCCATGGAGGAAGGTTGCTGCGACAGAGTTCCCAAGGGGTGCATCCCCGCGGCACATGTGCGGCGAGCAGGTCAACCTGCTCCGGCCGCTGCGGCTCGCGGCGCTCGTTGCTTGGGCATGTGAGGGCGGTACGGGCTGACGGTTCGCTCGCCGTCCAGCCAGAATCGCCACGGCCTCGCCGCGCCATCGCCGCCGACACCGGTACGCGGCCCGGTACGAACGAGTGACCGGTCCACTGCCTCACCGGCGTACAGAATGAACGGCCCGCGGCCGTCACAGAGATCCAGACCGTTGGCGGCCCCGGTGAGCCCGAGGGCCTGTGCCAGGCGCGCCGGTCCACGCGCCAGCTCCGCTGATGACCGTGCGGCTGCTCGCCTGACCCGCGCGAGCTGCTCCCCCTCGGTCACCTCGCCGGCGCGCAGGAGGATGGCCGACGCGCGCCCGCGGGGCAGGCAGACGACGTTCGCGCACCAGTGCATGCCGTAGGTGAAGTAGACGTACAGGTGGCCGGGCGGTCCGAACATAACGGCGTTGCGCGCGGTCTCGCCGCGATGTGCATGGGAGCCAGGGTCCTCGCCTTCGCCGGCGTACGCCTCGACCTCGGTGAGCCTGACGGCCGCCCGACCCTCGGGCGAGTCGTGTACCACCACGCAGCCCAGCAGCAGCGGTGCGACCTCCACGGCCGAACGCTCGAGGAGGTCGCGAGGGAGCACGGACAACTCGTCGCTCACGCGCTGATCCGATCGCGGTTCGTCATCATTCGGCCATCCTCCGTAGAGCTAGTGTCGCGTGTCCGAGGTCCTTTGACTTGGCCCGAGGACCGCTGGATGACTGGCAAGGCCGCAGGGAGCCCCGCGTACTGGAGGTACGCGGGCGACCGAGAACGCAGCCAGGCGCCAGCGGGACCGGGCCAACGCAAAGAGACTTCGGACACGCGACACTAGGTCAGGATCAGCACGCTCGCGGCGATAACGCCAACGAGCACGATCGTCGTCCGGTAGATCGGCGGTGGGAGTCTGCGGCCGACGGTCGCTCCGAGCTGACCGCCGATGATGGCGCCCACGGCAAGCGAGGCGGCGGCTCCCCAGGCGACCTCCGAGATCAAGATGAACACCACCGCGGCAACCCCATTGGCCACGCCGGCGAGCACATTCTTGAGGGCGTTGAGGCGCTGCAAATCATCATCGATGAAGACTGTTAGCAGCGCGATGAGGAGCACGCCCTGCGCCGCTCCGAAATAGCCGCCGTAGGTTCCAGTCAGCAGGATCCCGAACCAGAGCAGCGGGCCTCCCTGGTGACCTCGCCGCTGTCTCGCGGTCAACCATCCGCTGAGGCGAGGCTGAACGGCCACGAGTACGCAGGCGATCAGGATCAAGGCAGGTACGATCGCGTCGAACGCCGACTCGGGGAGTTGGAGGAGCAGCAAAGCTCCCGCAATGCTGCCAAGGGCGGACAGCATGCCGAACCGCACAGCGCGGCCCACGCCGCCCCGAAGCTCACGCCGATAGCCGACGATGCCACTCACCGAGCCGGGGAAGATCCCGACAGTGTTGGTGACGTTCGCGAGCACGGGCGCATAACCGAGCGCGAGCAGGGTCGGAAAGGTAATGAGCGACCCCGATCCGACGACGGTGTTCATCGCCCCGGCGACGACTCCGGCCGCGCCAAGAGCGAGGACGTCAAGAGGGGTCACCGCGGCCCGCCGGAGGGGCAATAGCAGCCGGCGCCGGTGGCCTCAGCGGGGGCGGCTCCGGCGGCCTCAGCCGGGGCGACGCCGATCGCCGGGGCTGTAGTGGCGGGGTCCTGGACGGGCCGCCGGCGACTCCGCGGCCGGGAGAGACGGCCCGATCCGCGGATCATGAGCCGGCGAACTCGCCGCGATAGATGCCCCCGAATCCTTCGAGCATCGCCTGCCACACCTGCTCGGCAACCTTTGGATTGAGGCCGTGGACAAGGGCGAGATTCCGCGCCCGAGCCGCAAGCTCATCGGGGTCCTGCGGCAGCGGGCCGGACGGGTCGGCGGCCGATGCCCTCAGCAGCCGCTCACGCCGTGCCAGGACCTTCACGAGCTCTTCGTCGTTCTCCGCAAGCCCA
>DATBRJ010000417.1:0-5528 GCA_036560395.1 Actinomycetes bacterium
TGCAGGCGCTCGGGTTCACCGTCACTCTGACCCCGGCCGCCTGACGCCACCAACCCACAACCCCGGCTGTTGAGCGCGGCGCGGGGTACCGCCGGCCGCCCGCCACAGGTGGTCATTTTCCGATCAGCCGCCAACCGTCCACTGCGTCCTATCTGGTGTCGTCGTGGCAGCTCAGGTCGCGTGCGCCGTCCAGCTGATAGGCTCCTGTCGGGTCGGGTGATGGCTGGTGGAATGACACTCGGAATGACACATCCGCAAGCTCCTGGTTCTGTGGGCTAGGTCGAGGTCGTACGCTGCACGCGTGAACAAGCCCCGAGTCATGGCTATCGACTGGTCTGGGCGAAGTGGCCGCGACCAGCGCCGATTCCTCTTCCTGGCCGAGGCCGTCGACGGTGAGCTGGTCCGGCTCGAAGGCGGCCGGACCCGCGCCGAGCTCGTCGAGTTGCTGATCGCTGAGGCAGATCGCGACCCCAACCTCATCGTCGGCGTCGACTTCGCGTTCTCCCTCCCAGCCTGGTACCTCCACGAGCGGCAACTTACGCCCCGCCAGCTGTGGGCGCTGCTTGTTGATGAGGCGCTGACCCCGACCATGCGACAACTTGGCCTTAGCCGTTGGATGAATCGGCCCGAGTTGCCGTTCTGGATCACAGGCGAGGCGCACGCACAGCTTGAACCAGCGCAGATGCTTCGCCGCACCGAGCAGGAGGTGCAGGTACCGGGCGTCCAGCCGAAGTCGACGTTCCAGCTCGTCGGAGCTGGCCAGGTGGGCCGGGGCTCGCTCTACGGTATGGGGGCGCTGCACCGCCTCGCCGGCGCCGGCTTTCGGATCTGGCCCTTCGATCCGTCAGCGTTGCCGCTGGTGGTGGAGATCTTCCCACGGGTCCTCACCGGCCCGGTGCGCAAGAACAGCCCGAGTGAACGGGAGCGATACCTGGGGACGGTGCCAATGCGTCCTGACCTTGGCCGACTGGCGGCGGCCAGCGAGGATGCCTTCGACGCTGCCATCTCGGCGGTGGTCATGGCCGCCCGAGTCGAAGAGCTGCGGACGCTCCCTGGTGCACCCGGCTATGCACTTGAAGGCAAGATCTGGCAGCCGCGCGACGCTGTGGCTCTCGGGACCGGCAGCCGCCTGGCGCAAGGCGCCTACGGCGAGCTTGCGACCGCGGTGGCAGCTGTTATCCGGGAGGCCGCAGGACGTGGTGAGTCGGCGACAACACAGGCAGAGCAGGTTCTCGAAATGCTTAACCGCCGAGGCCTACTGAGCGGCAGCGGGGACTGACCACTCGGTTGAGTTGCGCGCCGCCAGCGATTCGGACCCCCAGCGCCAGATCCGTAGCCTGGTGCTCTGCGTCGATCTGGTCGGCTCCAGACGGATCTGGCCTGCTCAGGTTGGGTGCCTCGTCGATCCAAACGGATCGAGACGGGTCCTGTCGGATCGTCTGGATGATCAACGAGATGATCAAGCATGGCCCGCCAGCTCGACAGCCGAGTCGAGCCGTAACGGATTCGAACCTCGACCCGCCAGATCCGGATACTCTGATGTCGGGAGGCTCGGCTGCTCCCAGTCGATCTCCCGTCCCTTACGCTCCGGACATGAGGCCGTCCCCGGAGTAACGATCAAAGGTTCTTCTTGTCCCCTTGGTCCTTTGCCGGCCTTCGTATGGCGTCCAGCAGTTCGGTCAATTCTGGGGATTGCAGCTCTTTCCAGTCAGCGACGGGAATCCCGTTACCGACCATATTATCGTAGATCAGTTCGCACGTGGAGATTGTCTCCTCTACCATGAAAAGCAGGCCAGCCCAGTCTTTGACAGTGATCGGCCATTCGTCATCCAGTGCAAAGTAGACGACGGGCCACTTTCCGAACCTAGCTGACTCCAAGGCGTCTCGCATCTCGGAGAGGCGCGCCATTACCGTGATCGGCAGCGGCCGACCGAGCATGTCCGGTGGACCTACATATCTGGACAGGACGGTGCTTCGATCGGATTCTTCAAGTTCCCAGATTGCCAGAAACTTCTGCCCGAGCGCGGCAGCCCTTTCTTCCAGGGCCCTGATCCGTATCGAGGCGAGTTCGTCCGACGAGTTCTGCTGGAAATCCGTCACGCTGGTCAACGTGATATTTGTGTTGGCGGCAGCGCGGACGGCACCGGCTTGGAATCCACTCTCCGAGAACATCAAACCGCGATCAGCGCCGATGTCGTTCACGATCCCGATGAAGGTTAGAGCGCGTTCCTTTGGCACGGGGCGGTGCCATCTCTTGCACTCGATGATCCACAGTTGACGAATTCCCGCAACCGTCGCCCTTGCCGTCACGTCTATGTCGTGGATGCCTCTGGCGCCCTGCATGCGTTCGTCCGTCCTAGTGGCGAACCCTAATTGTGCAAGCAGCCCGGACACCTCGTCCTGGTAGACTCGCCACGCAGGTCTTTGGATCAATTTCGGCTACCCATTGCCGTCGTCCTCCAGAGAAAGATGAGACTTTCTGCCTCGGTCTTCGCTACGCGCCGTCGAGGGCCGGAGGCCGCCGTTGTCGTTCCCGTCGCTGGAGGTGGCGGCGTCGTGACCGTGGTCGTAGTGCTGGTCGTGGGCGCAGTGGTGCTAGGCGCCATGGCTTCTCGCTTCTGAATGCCCCGGGACGGGGCGGGATGAATGCTACCCGCCCGCTTCGCGGACCAACACCACCAAGCTGACGGCCGTGAGGATGGTCAGCACGATGGTCAGCACGGCGACGAGCCAGGTGAGCCGGCGGATGGTGTCGGTGAAGCCCAGCATGGCCGCGGTCTGGCGATCCGTCTCCCGACGGCGCAGCTCGTCCAGGTAGAACTGAGTGCCGACCTGGGTGCTGGTGGCGATGGTGTCGAGCCTGGCCACCAGCTCCTCGTCGCTCATCGCCCGCAACTGGGCGATCCTGGGATGCATGCCCATGTCGGCCTCTCTGCTCACACGATGGTTACAAACGAACCGGGACGGGCCCGGAAGGGCCCTACCCGAACAGCCGCTGGCCCGGCCCCATTCCCGCCAAAGCTAGGGAGATAGGGACCGGGCCGGACGGCCTCGGATGGTCACGGTCAGCGTTCGAATCCTAACCTCTTCCGCGCACCCGCGCAGCGGCGATTATGGACCCCTTCTAGCCGTCCATTCGGTAGCTCGCGGTGTTGTCCCCGCAGCTCCGTCAAGAAGCCGATCGGCTCAACGTGACACACACCTATGGCGATGAACGCGCAGGCGGTGAAGTGGAAATGCTATTCGGGGCGGGCAACGTGGTTCCTGTCGGTCTGTCGGGCTGCGAGAGATTCAGGGCAAGCACGGCCACGATCAAGGCGACGATGGCAGCAACCGTGGACACGGCCGTGAGGACGGCAACCCTGCGCTGGAGCCGGAGGTTGGTGACGGCGCCGGCAAGGTTGCCTGTCGCGCCCAGGACGTCACGGAGCTGCCGTTCACTATCGAGGATCTGCTGCGCGCGCGCCTGCTGATATTCTCGAAGTGCGGTCGGAATCGTGGCGGGTGGAGCGGGCGTGGTCCCTCCTGTTGGGGTGGGTGTCCAGGCTTGGACGAACTCAAGCACGTCGTGGTCGTAACTGGCTGCTGTATTGGTGAGGGCCACGATGTCGGCGGCGACCACGGACCCGTCGAGGCCGACCGCGAGCAGTTCGCGGCGCAGCTCGTCCAGCATGCGAATAGAACCACGATGAGATGAGCGCTCCGCGAGGTCGCGGATGCGGGCAAGCCGGCGTTCCACCCCACTGAGCAGCCCGTTGATCGCCCACCGGGCCGCCAAAGGCGCCAGGTAGTAGGCATCAAGCCTCCACACGAGCTCTCGACGGTCTCGCTGTTCCGGGTTGTCGAGTTCTTTGTCGCTGAAGAGCTGACTACGTTGGGCGGCCAAGGTGAGACGATGTTCGGAGCCGTCAGGCGACTGGCTAGGCAGTGCTGCTTTCAGTCCCGGTATATCCCGGCATGTCCAAGCGTCGAACGACCTATCGAGGTCCAGTAAATCGAGCCAGGCACGGTCGGACCGCCCGGCGGGCGGGCTGTCACGGAGTGGTTCGACGGTGTCAGTGAGAATCAGGTCGAGGGTAGACATGTCACCGTTGAGCATGCCCCGTGCAAAAACACCAGGCACATAGCGCCGCATCCAGTCGATGGCAGCCTGACGCGCACCCATGCGTATCGCATGCGCGGCGGCTCGCTTGTGCTGTGCGACGTTGTGGATGAACCAGCCGCCAGACGGGTTGGGTGGCATGGTGGTTTGCTGCTGGCGCCGCAAGGCCACATCCAGGCTCTGCGCGAGCTCGTCCGTTGGCATAAAGCAGCCGACAATGGCAGTGAGCGTCGAGCTGATAGCGACGATGGTGAGGTGGACGGACGCGAACCCCTCGGGGACTTTCCCGACGGTGGCGTCCAACAACACGCCACTGGAACCGGGCGGGACCACCCTGCCCAGGGTCATCCACCCGCCGGCGCCGGGGCGGCTGCGGTGATCCTGTACCCATCGCCCCGGGTCCGTGCTGCTTGCCCCTCTGTTTCGTAGCCAGGTGTGGCGCTCCAGCGCGTCCAGCAGCCCGGCGATCGACGACGGTGTGTACAGCTCCACCGTCCAGACCGCCGCCAGCATCGGCGTCTCACCCTCCGGCACGGCATACTGCACGTTCTCCTCCGCGTCGCGGCGGCCGAACACCTGCAAGCCCTCGGCCTGCTCGGCGTACTCCGCAAGCGCCAACAGCAGCCTGCGCAGTGGTGGAGTCCAACGCGGGTGAGCAAGGAACAGCCGTCGGGCACGCCGACTGACTCGATACCGCAACGTCGTCAGCTCCGGAAGCTCTGGACTCGCGGGCTGCACAGGCGCCTGCTGTCCGGCAGACGGTTGCTCGGAACGGGCCTCCCCGCCTCCAGTAGAGTGCCGTGCTAGTGCAGCATCCTCCGCACCATTGCCACCAAGCGGCTCTTGATCGTTAGCGCCGGCGGTCTGTGCCTGCCTATACGCGCGAGCGGCCTCGGCATCTATAAGCCATGTACGGCCTTCCAGGCGACCGGCCAAGAGACCCTTATGCAGCATTCGCCGTATCTTGGCCTCGGACAAGCCAAGCAACGCCGCGACCTCGCGGACCGTCAGGCTTGGATGCTCAGGTGCCACATCGTCACGTTGCCGCTCGTCCATGTCCTCTCAGCCCTCGACGACCACCAACCTCCAACACTCTAGAAGGAGACTCGACAAGGTTGTAACCAAGCTCGGGGTCATGTCAGCGGACTGATCGGCCGGCTCGTATCCCTGCATTTAGCGATCAGTCCCACTACAAGCGGCAAGTGTGGAAATGCGTTTGCGGAGAAATTTGAGATTGGCGGCGAAGCCGCATCAATCGTGCCGCCCACGATCTACCTCCCGGCTGGGTCGGGGTGACCTATTGCAGTGGCATTCGGTCGTCCGGCGCTCGAACCCCGGTGCAGCGAGGAGGCGGGCGGCACACCTACGTAGCGAAGCGGGGCGGGGTGCCGCGCGATGTACGGCGCGTGACCCCCCCCCCCGAGCC
>DATBRJ010000418.1:0-5082 GCA_036560395.1 Actinomycetes bacterium
GCCGTCGGCGCCGTCCTGGCCGGGATCCTCGCCGACCTGTGGGGGCTACGCGCCGCCGTCGCGGCGGTCGCCGCCATCACCGCCGCCTCCGGGATCGTCGTCGCCATCCGCATGTACGAGACCCACCCCCGCACCACGCCCGAACCGGCAGAGGCACTGCTGTCATGACTCACCAGCCGGCCGGCGTCAGGGCCAATCCTCCTCGACTACAACGCCACCACCCCAGTCGACCCGGGCGTCGCCGACGCATGCCTGCCGTACCTGACCGAACACTTCGGCAACGCCTCCAGCAGCCACGCCGGGTCCGGCCCCGAGCTCGCTGCCGCCGAGGTGGTCCCACCGCCGGAGTATCAGCGCTCCCAGTCATGGTGCGGTTCATGGTGCGAAATGACATCAATCCGTGAGTCTGGACGCTGCTAGAGGGGCCGGTAAGCGAACTCCTGACGCCTGGAGTTAACCCATGGAGATGGGGAGCGGCTTACTCGTAATGCGTAGCTCCCGGTTTCGATTCCCGGAGGCGGCTCTCACCAAAACCGCAGCTTAGAGCGCTACCGCTCGCTGCCAGCATCCGCGCCATCGCTCGAACGTTCGAAAGATGTCCCCGAAATGTCCCCGAGGGCTGGCGGAGCCTCCAAAAGGTGTGGCCGCCCCTGAATTGCCGTCGACGCTGCTGGCCCAGGAGTCTCAGGCCGGTGCGACCAGACCAAGAATTGCCCCCTAGGGAGGGGCATCATTCGCCAAGCATCTCGAACACGCTCATCTCACTCGGCCATCCCTCAGCCGGCCCGCGCGGACGTGTCGGCCGGCCCGCAGCCGAGCCACGATCAACTCAAGGAAGAACACTATGAGCTGGCCGGTCGGCTGCACGTGCTGCGCGAGGGGGCGCGTCGGTCCGCTCACCCACTTACATAAGGTCCTCGCTGGTCGATCCGGGAGGTTGCTTCGATCGCCCTGAATCAGAAGGGATGTCGGCGGTGTCCGGTCCGCGTTGCCAGGGCCACATCCCAGTCAGTTCGACTTCCAGGCTGAAACTCAGAAATGTCCGGACGAGCACAATTCCCGACAGAACTGCGACTGACTCCAGCGTCGGGCTGACGGCGACTGTGCGGATGATGTCCGCCGCGACGAGAAGTTCGAGACCGAGCAGGATCGCGCGACCAACCTACTGCCGAAAGCGGCGGTACACCTGGGACTGGCGCCGCCAGAGCCGACCCGCGGACAAGAGAATGGTCAACCCGATGCCACCCGCGATGGCCATCACGCCGGCGACGTCGACGCCTCGACCGATCGCTTCAACCGCCTGGTCGAAGCTCACCTGTTCACCTCGCGAGCGATCAAGCCATCGGCCAACCTCTCACGCCCGATCGTTCGCCCGCAGCGCCGCGGGCACGTGACGTCCCAGAACGGCTTTCCACACCGAGTACACGCGCCCCGCTCGCCAAGGTCAACCGCCAGCTGCGGCCATGTACCCCTCGGTGACCTCGTCCTTGTGCGCCGCAAACGCACTAAGAACCTCCTCCTTCTCCTGCTCGGGCACGTTGAAGGAGTCCAGGGTGCGCGCGAGCTCGGCCGCAACTTCATCGAACTCCGCAGGAGAGATCCGGAGGTCGCGGTGGGCTTCCTCGAGGCCGAGGACAGTACTGCCTGGCCTCGTCGCGGAAAACTGGAACGGTCCCCCCGCCACGTCGCATACCCATAGAGTGCGCATGAATTTCAGACCCGGCAGTCTGCCCAGATTGTTTGTGTGCCATTCCCGCAGGGCCGGGTTCTCCGATCGCTGACCAACGATGGGGTTCTGCACGACCGCATCGCTGAAGTGGTCAACGACTGCCGCGATGGCGAATACGCCACCGAGTCTTTCATACAGGCTTGACTCGGTCATTTGTTCGGCCACCTCCGCTCGTGGGCGCTTGTTGGACCTCATGCACTACCTCACGTGGCGCGCCACCGCGCGGTTCACGGGCGGACGGCTGACGCTACGCCGCGAGGAACCTCCTAAATTTTTAGCGCTGTGATCATCTGTGACTCGGCGGAGTCAGGTCAGCCGCAGCAATTGTGACCGGGCGCGGAGCCGATCACGACAAGGCCAGCTGCTCCCGGGCAACCGACACATCTGAGGAACCAGAGCCCGCAAGTAGGAGACTGTGTGCCGATGTCGAGCAAGGTAACTCCACAGACGGCGTTCAAGATCGCCGCCTTCGAACCCGCTCGCTGGCTCCTCTGGCGGAAGCCCGACAGTACCTGGGCATGGACGTTGAAGCCGCTCGCCGATAGACGCACGCGACTGATCACGCGCCTGAAGGCGCGCTACGACTGGGAGTTCCCCGCTCTCGGCCGTGCTCGCCCTCCTGGTCCGGCTGCGTTACTGCCCGGAAACGAAGGCCTACATCCAACGCCGCCAAGCAGACGGCCTGTCCAAACGCGAAGCCATTCGATGCGTCAAACGCTACGTCGCCCGCCAGACCTACCACGCCATCCGCGCAGAACCTCGCAGCATAAACACCCTTGACGATCTATCGGACCATCACTAAAGGGGTGCCATGAGCGGTTAACTCGAACCAATGGCGCCCGACCGGCGTGCCAGGCGTCCGGCCGTTCTCGTCGTTAGGGCTTATCGCGGTCGGTGCGGGTCAGGTCACGTCCGGCGGCATCCCGTCCGGCCGTAATGACAACGTCGCCACCAGCGACGGGGCCAGCGTCCCGCACGGCGACACCGCCGGGCGGGGGATGCTGTGACAGGTCCTCGAGCATCGCCGCGAGCCGACTGGCGAACCCGGGATCCTCCTCGATCACTTCTTCGAGCGCCAGTTCGAGCCGACCCTGTCGGCGGGCGTCGTCGGGCTGGCCCTCGAGGTCGTTCAGCGTTCGCTCGCCGCGGCGATCGCCGCCAAGGCGCTCCCTTACGGCGTTGTAGAGGCGGTCGAGCCGGTCATCGACCACGGCGTCGATGTCTCGCCCGGCCCGGCCGGCGACACCGGCGGCCTTGCCGGCGATGTAGCGAACCAGGGCGCCGACAGCGAGTGCGGCCAGGGTGGCAGGATCCACTGTTTACCCGTCCCTCCGGGTGGCGATGCGGTCTCGGGGGATGAGCAGTCCCGTCACCACCAGCACCAGCCCGGCGAACATGAGCACGGCACCAAGCGGCAGCCAAGGCAGCGGAGACGGCAGATTCGAAGGCGGCTTACCCGAGGGATCGGTCACGGCATCGAAGATCTGGTTGTTCCAGGTGATGACGAAGTAGCCGAACAGCCCGAAACCGGCGAGGAGCAGCACACATCCCAGGCGGAGACAGTTCTTGGCGGAGCTTCGCATCCGAGACTGGAGCTTTAACCCCTCATGGATGATGAGGTCTCGTCCGGCCGCATCCCGGCCACCGCTAATGGCGACATCGCGACCAGCCACTGGGCCGGCATCCACAACGTACCCGCGGGCAGGTGGAACAGCAGGCATACCGACCGGCGGCGTTGACGGACCAGCCCACGCCGGAGGGCCAGCCGGCGGAGGCCCCGACACAACCGTTGGCTCGTCAGCAGTGAGGCGCACCGTCGTCTGGCCAACGCGGAACTCCGACGGGACGGCCAGCCAGACCGGCGCCATGAGCCGCCGGCCATCAACGAACGTGCCGTTGGTCGATCGAAGATCGGCCAGCCGCACGCCTCCCTCGGCGACATCAAGTCGAGCATGTCGCATGGAGACATGAGGATCGTCGATCACCAGGTCACAGGTCCCCGCTCGCCCGAGGACAAGCGGCCCCGCAGTGACCTGTACCGACTGCGGCGACCCCCGTGCCGAGGAGACGGTGACCCACATGGCTTCCCCCTGCTCTCCTGCCAAGTGTGAATCGGTCACCACAGCCAGGCAAGCATCAGCCTTCCGTCACCATCCCGAGACGGGCCAGCCAACGTACATACGGTCCGCGATGCGCCGCTCGCCAATGCCCAGATTGGCCGTGCGCGCTACGCGATACGCCGCCGCCTGAGACGGACTCCGACGCCGGCCAAACGGCAGCCAGCGCCGCGAGACCGGAGGCGGTGAGCAGCACTCGACTCAGCGACAGGTGATTGCCGGCCCCCGCCATCCGAGCCGGGCGGCTCGGCGTTCCCGGCAACCAGACTGAGCGCCGCATCGGATGGTTGCGTTGGGTCGCCAAGTGCGGTGAGGGTCTGTCAGGGTGCTCGGAGCGCGGAACCATCCGCCGAGCGTTGCTCGGTGCCGAAGAACCGCTGAGCATGGCTTCCCAGGCGGGCTCACCGAGCGACTCGCTGAACCATGCCTTCACCGGCCGCGGGTCCTGGTGGCGCACCAGGTGCAGGCGAGCCGTCAGCGCACCGACCGCCGCTCCGCTCCCGGCCAGCCAGCTGACTGGATCAACCCACCGGTACACCCGCAGACTCCACCGGGAGGCCATCTCCTCGGCGGGCAGCACCACCCGGCCATCCCGAGTGCAGCTGCGCGGCGCCTCCGCGCTCCAGATCGGCCTGATGTTTCTGCCCATGACCCCCTTGTCGCCGTAGTGAACCCGACCGCTGCCAAGGTCGCGGCCCGCTTCGGCCCCCGGGTCCCCATCGTGGCGGACAGGCACTCATGGTGCTGGGCCTGCTGGCCCTCGCCCTCGCGCCGAACGCCCTCGCGGCGCCAATCCTCCCCGCATCAGCGCAGTCTCATTCGTAGTCTCATTCGCCTGGGTTCGCGGGGGTCCGCCGACTCCCACCGCTCACCTCGGTCGCAGGTGGCGGACGGTACCGGCCTGGCGTGAACGCCAATGCGCACATTTGGAAAGCGTGTTGGGGGCAACCCCTCGCGGGTTCGAATCCCGCATCCTCCGCCGCGCTGACCAGGAAAACGCAGCTCAGTTCTGTCCGCCACCTGGCCCGTGAAACGCCGTAGTCTCTTGGCTTACACCACCGACCTCTTCCTCATCAGACGAGCGAAACGTCGGTGGGACAGTTCAACTGAGCGTGGCGAAGATCGTGGACAGGTTTCGCAACTCGAAGTCGGTCACGCCGGCTGCTGTACTTTCCGGCTGTACCGTCCCACGCACGTCGGGACCCTCGCATCTTGACAATTTCATAGTGGCTTGAA
>DATBRJ010000419.1:0-7058 GCA_036560395.1 Actinomycetes bacterium
GTGGTACGACAAGTACACCGCTAACGGGAAGCTCGCGGACCCAGGCAACCAGCTCGACGACGTCTCGAAGGCAAAGACGATTCGCGGGACAACCGTCACGGATGGGCCGTTCATCGAGGCCAAGGAGGTCGTCGGCGGCTACTCCGTCCTCGAGACCGACACCATCGACGAAGCAGTCGAGATCGCGAAGACCTGGCCGGGAGTCGACCGCGGCCTGATCACGCTCGAGGTCCGGCCGATCGTCGAGCAGCCCGCGATGTGATTCGCGGCGCTGGGGACGGTGGCATGCGATACGCCATGCTGATCATTGGCGAGGAGGGTGACTGGAGCGCCCTATCGCCCGCGGAAGTCGACGCCGAGATTGGCAGGATCTACGTCTGGCTTGAGAAGTGGTCAGCGAAGATCGACGAGGGCGGCGCAGAGCTCGACAGCGTCAAGACGGCCAAGACCATCCGGGGCGGCGTCGTGACCGACGGACCGTTCATCGAGGCCAAGGAGGTCGTCGGCGGGATCATCTTCCTGCACGCGGACACGATCGACGAGGCGGCCGCCATCGCCGCCGAGTGGCCGGGAGTTGATTCCGGCAGGACAACGATCGAGGTCCGCCCGACGATCATCCGCTGACCCAGCGCGGTCCTGGATATGAGGGGAAGCCTCGCGCGAAACCCCCAGGTATGAAGGGCACCTTCACCCGAGAGGTCGGGGTGAAGGTGCCTTCATGAGAAAGCGCCGGTCAGCTCCAGATGGTGACGTACACGGGCGGCCGGAAGCGCGATGGCGGGACGCCGACGCTCGGCGTCCGCATGAGGTGCATCGCCTCAGGGGTGCTGAGGAAACGGCGCAGCGCGCTTGCCGCAGGTGACCGCCGCTCGGACCTCAGCGAGGTGACGTGCCAGGTGCTCTCCACCGGGGTGGCAGGAGTGTCGACCATCGTCAGTTCACCGCGGCGTAGCTGCGAGGAAACGAGGTGAGCGAGCGCGGGGGCGACTCCGGCACCGGATGCCGCGGCCGCCCAGGCGGCGGTCTGGTTGGGGAAGACCTGGATCTGCTCGTCCGGCACCCGCAGCAGGGTAAGCAGGCGGCTGACGTCACTGGCCGGATCCGTTCCCGATGGATCGACCAGCCACGGCCACTGAGCTGGGCTCCCCCGAAGCCGCATACGTGGGGAGGCCACAACGATGATCCTGCAGCGGAATATCGGTTCGCTGACAAGCTCCGCGGCGCCTTCGGGCTCGAGGGCCGGACCAGGGCCTATGCCGGCTGCTCCGCTTACCACCGTGCCGACGTCGAGTCGTGGCGTGCCGTTCGTCCCCAGACCCGGCGCGGCGCCCGAGCCGGCACGATGGGCCACAGCGCGATCGGACCCCGCCATGGCTGCGCCGGCCCTGGCACGCAGCGCCATGCCGGAAAGCGGCGGCCCGAGCGCGAGATCGGCGAGCCGGTTCACGACCAGGACGGGCATCTCCCTGCTCGTCGCCACACCACAGCTCGCCTCGACGCCGCTCGCCAGCCGCCGCGTGAACGCATCGACCAGCGGGGTCGCGAGGAACTCGGCGATCGGACTGGTCGCGACCACCCGAAGTTGCTCGGGTGCGCCACGGGCGGCGCGGACGGCGGCCTCGGCCTCCGCCCCGAGCGCGATCATCTGTGAAGCGACCGGAAGCAATCGGCTCCCACCCAACGTGAGCGTCATGCCATTGGGACGGCGGGTCACCAGCGGATCGCCAAGATGCTGGCGCAAAGCCGCCAGCGCCTGTGACACGGCCGGCTCGCTGACACCCAGCGCCGACGCCGCCGCGGTCACCGAACCCAGTCGCGCCACCAGCAGGAACGCATTCAGCTGCGCCAGCGTCACGCTGCCATCCTGGCAAGAGACCGATTCAGCCGCTAGACGTGGGCGGATAAGTGTTTCCTTAATGCCCTGTTGCACCCGGGAACGACCGGTATAACGCTGGCAACCACGGCGTGCAACCACGCGCGCGAGTGTCGCGCGTCGTGGACCGTGGAGACCGAGAGCGCCCGGCGCGGGGGCGGGTGTTCTAGCCCACAGAAGGGGCGCATCATGCAGGTTCCCGCGCATTTCGAGTACGCGAAAGCACGCACCGTCGAAGACGCACTTGCCTTGCTCGGCACGTTCGGTCCCGACGCGCGCGTCGTGGCAGGCGGCCACAGCCTGATCCCCATGATGAAGCTGCGCCTTGCCGCACCAGAGGCGCTGGTCGACATCAACGACCTAGGGGAGTTGTCCTACATCCGGCTAGACGGCGCCGAGCTGCGGATCGGCGCGCTGACCACCCATGCCGAGCTGCTCGCGTCGCCGATCGCAGGCGAGCACTACCCGATCTTCCACGACGCGGAACGCGTCATCGCCGACCCGATCGTGCGCAACCGCGGCACCGTGGGCGGCTCGCTCTGCCAAGCCGATCCGTCCGAGGATCTCTCCGCCGCATTCGCCGCGGTACGGGCGATGATGGTGATCGTCGGATCCGGTGGGGACCGCACCGTCAGTGCGAGAGAGTTCCATGTCGGCCCGTACGAGACCGTCGTCGGCCCCGGCGAGCTGCTCACCGAGGTGCGCGTTCCCATCCGACCGGGTGGCGGCAGCGCGTACGAGAAGCTGGAACGGCGGGTCGGAGACTGGCCAGTCGCCGCGGCCGGCGCCGCCGTGTGGCTGGACGGTGGGGTCGTCAGCGAGGTCGGCATCGGTCTGACCGCCGTCGGCGCCGCGCATTTCGTCGCCGCCGAAGCGGAGGACAACCTGCGCGGCGAGGCACCGACCGAGGAGGCCTTCGCGGCCGCCGGCCGGATCGCCGCCGCTTACTGCAATCCCGTCGCCGACCAGCGCGGGCCCGCCGACTACAAACGGCACCTCGCCGGGGAGCTCACGACCCGCGCGCTGCGCCGTGCAGCCGCCCGGGCGAGAGGACAGGAGGGCTGATGCCGTCCATCACGGTCACCGTCAATGGCCAGGAATACGCCAGCGAAGTCGAGGCGCGGCTACTCCTCGTCCATTACCTGCGGGACCATCTCGGACTGACCGGCACGCACTGGGGCTGCGATACCTCGAACTGTGGCACCTGTGTCGTGTGGCTCGACGGCCTACCGGTCAAGTCGTGCACCGTGCTCGCCGTCATGGCCGACGGTCATGCCGTCGACACGGTTGAAGGCCTCGACCGCAACGGTGAGCTCGACCCCGTTCAACAGGGTTTCGTCGAGTGTCACGGGCTGCAGTGCGGGTTCTGTACTCCCGGCATGCTGATGACGGCGCGATGGCTGCTCAACCACAACCCTGACCCCTCCGAGCAGGAGATCCGAGAAGCGATCTCAGGCCAAAGCTGTCGGTGCACGGGATACGAGAACATCGTGCGATCCGTACGGTGGGCCGCCGAGCACGGCGGCATGGAGGCAGCCGGTCCTGAATCAGGCCTCGAGGCAGAGGAGGTTCCGGCATGACAACCACCGACGCCGGTGCCCCGCCAGTCGGCTTCGGCCGGATGCACCGCAAGGAGGACGCGCGCTTCATCCGCGGCCACGGCAACTACGTGGACGACGTCAACCTGCCAGGAATGCTCCACGGTGCCGTGCTACGCAGCCCGCATGCGCACGCCCGGGTCGTCTCGATCGACACCAGCGCCGCCGAGGCGCACCCGAAGGTCAAGGCCGTCATCACTGGGGAGATCCTCGCGGGTCTCAACCTCGCCTGGATGCCGACCCTCTCCTATGACACCCAGGCCGTGCTGGCCACCGACAAGGTGCGTTTCCAGGGCCAGGAGGTCGCGTTCGTCGTCGCCGAGGACCGGTACGCCGCACGCGACGCGCTCGAGCTGATCGACGTCGAGTACGAGCCGCTGCCAGCCGTTGTGGACGCCCGCCGCGCGCTCGACCAGGACGCGCCGGTCATCCGCGACGACAAGGAGGATGTGGCAAGCGGCACGAGCGGCAAGCACCACAATCACATCTTCGACTGGGAAGCGGGCGACAAGGAGCGCACGGACGAGGTCTTCGCCTCCGCCGAGGTCGTGGTGGGGCAGGACATTCTTTATCCGCGGGTGCATCCCGCACCCCTCGAGACCTGCGGCGCGGTGGCCGACTTCGACAAGGTCACCGGGAAGCTGACCCTCTGGTGCACCTCCCAGGCCCCGCACGCGCACCGGACGGTATACGCCCTGGTCGCCGGGCTGCCCGAGCACAAGATCCGGGTCATCTCCCCCGACATCGGGGGCGGCTTCGGCAATAAGGTTGGCATTTATCCGGGCTACGTCTGCGCGATCGTCGGCTCGATCGTCACCGGACACCCGGTCAAGTGGGTCGAGGACCGCTCAGAAAATCTGATGAGCACGTCGTTCGCGCGCGACTACCACATGCACGGCGAGATCGCGGCGACCAAGGACGGGAAGATCCTCGGGGTGCGCGTCGATGTGATCGCCGACCACGGCGCCTTCAACGGCACCGCCCAGCCGACGAAGTTCCCTGCAGGCTTCTTCCATGTCTTCACCGGCTCCTACGACCTCACGGCCGCGCACTGCAAGGTCACCGGCGTCTATACCAACAAGGCGCCGGGCGGGGTGGCCTACGCGTGTTCGTTCCGGATCACCGAAGCCGCCTACCTCGTCGAGCGGATCGTCGACATCCTCGCGTACAAGCTCGAGATGGATCCGGCCGAGCTGAGGATGCGCAACCTGCTGCGCCCTGAGCAATTCCCTTACGCCACGCCGACCGGCTGGGAGTACGACTCCGGCGACTACCCACGGGCGCTGGCGCTGGCGCTGGACATCGCCGGTTACGAAGACCTGCGCCGCGAGCAGGCCGAGCAGCGAGGACGCTTCGAGCGAGGCGAGGGCGGACGGCTAGTCGGCATCGGGCTCTCGTTCTTCACCGAGGCCGTCGGCGCCGGACCGCGCAAGCACATGGACATCCTCGGCCTTGGCATGGCCGACGGCGCCGAGCTGGGGGTGCACCCAACAGGCAAGGCTGTCCTGCGCATCTCCGTCCAGACACAGGGCCAGGGCCACGAGACGACCTACGCGCAGATCGTGGCCGAGGAGCTGGGCATCCCGCCGGACGACATCGAGGTCGTACACGGCGACACCGACCAGACGCCGTTCGGACTGGGCACTTATGGCTCACGCTCCACGCCCGTATCCGGCGCCGCGACCGCGGTCGTAGCGCGGAAGGTTCGGGAGCGAGCCCGCCTCGTCGCCTCCGCGATGCTCGAGGTCGACCCGGCGGACCTCGAGTGGGAAAAGGGGCGCTGGTATGTCAAGGGCAACCCGAGCGAGGCGAAGACGATCCAGGAGATTGCACTCGCCGCACACGGTACGGTCGAGCTCCCGGAGGGCGTCGAAGGGCACCTGGACGCGACCACCGTCTACAACCCACCCAACCTGACCTTCCCGTTCGGTGCGTACATCTGCATCGTGGACGTCGATCCAGGCACCGGTGCGGTGGAGGTGCGGCGGTTCATCGCGGTGGACGACTGCGGCATACGCATCAACCCGACGATCGTCGAGGGACAGGTGCACGGCGGGCTTGCCGATGGCATTGGGATGGCGCTGATGCAAGTCATGGCGTTCGATCCCGAGGGCAACCACCTCGGCGCGTCCTTCATGGACTACCTCCTGCCGACGTCGATGGAGTGTCCGCATTGGGAGCTCGGCGAGACCGTCACACCGTCGCCGCACCATCCCATCGGTGCGAAGGGGGTCGGCGAGTCGGCTACCGTGGGATCTCCCGCTGCCGTCGTCAACGCGGTGATCGACGCGCTGCGCCCGCTGGGCGTCGTGCACGCCGACATGCCGTTGACCCCGGCCGCAGTGTGGCGAGCAGCCCAGGGCAGCCCGCTGCGTACCGACCTCGCCATCCCCTAGGACATGTCCCCTGCCCCGCAAGCGTCCGCGTCGCCTGCCACCCCGTCGGTCGGTGATGCGGGCCGATCCGTATCGGCCGCCGCGAGCGTCGTACCCGCCGATCTGCGGGAACGAGTCGACGGCCTGCGCGCCGATCGGACACCCTTCGTCGTCGCCACCGTCGTGCGCGCCGAACGGCCCACCAGCGCCAAGGCCGGCGACCGCGCGCTCATCCTGCCGGACGGCACGCTGGAGGGCTTCGTCGGCGGCACCTGTGCGGAGACGACTGTTCGGCAATACGGGCTGCTGCTGCTGTCGGCGGGAGCTTCCGGCGGGCGGTCCGCCGCAGAGACCCCTGCCGGCCAGTCGACCTTGCTCCGCATCACGCCGATGCCGTCGGCTGAGCCTGGCGACCCGCTGACGTCGAGCGTGCACGACACACACTCGCACAGACTGCAGACTGCCGCCCCGGGCACTTCGGACGGTCAGCCTCATGGGGAGGGTGTACCGGCGGCCGACGGCGTCGTCACGGTGGCGAACCCCTGCCTGTCCGGCGGCGCCCTGGAGATCTTCCTCGAGGCGGTGGTCCCGCCCGCCCGGCTCCATGTTCTGGGCGCGGCGCCGATCGCACAAGCACTGGTGCGACTCGGGTCCGCGCTCGGCTACGACGTCGTCGCGACGACTGACCCGAATGCTCCCCTCTCCCCGGATACGGCGGCGGTCGTGGTCGCAACCCACGGCCGGGACGAGGAAGCCATGCTCGCCGCCGCACTGCGCGCCGCTGTCCCTTATGTCGGCCTCGTGGCCAGCCGGCGGCGCAGCGCGGCGGTGCTCGCCACCCTCGACCTGTCTGCGGAGGAACGCACTCGGGTACGGACCCCCGCCGGGCTGGACATCGGCGCGAAGACCGCGCCCGAGATCGCATTGTCGATCCTCGCCGAGATCGTCGTCACTCGTCGCAATGCCGAGGCCAAAGACACTGTCGGCGCCGACTCCAAGGCGGCCGCCCGAGCCGGGGCCGTGACCTCCGAGCCTGCAGCCAAGGTCGACCCGGTTTGCGGCATGACAGTCGAGGCGTCACCGACCAGTCTGCGGTATGAATACGAAGGAACCGTTTACTACTTCTGCGGTGCAGGGTGCCGGCAAGCATTTGCCGCCGATCCTGCGAAGTACCTCTGACCGGCGCGGCGATGCGGCGGATTGCCGCGCCCC
>DATBRJ010000420.1:0-1914 GCA_036560395.1 Actinomycetes bacterium
GCACTGGATTCGCCACCTGCCGGTCACTGCCGATGATGCGGTGGTCGGCATGCTGAGCATGAGGGATGTCACTGGCGTCTTCGCCGCTCTCTCCAAGGACCCGGACGCGGTCGAGTTGGATGTCGACCACCTCGTCAGGCAGAAGCGGCTGGCCCGCATAGAGGCCGGCGACCTCGACTGAGACCGGACACCGGTATGCCGGGCCCGGACGACTGGAACGATCTGTTCCCTGAGCAGACGTCAGACGACACCGACGAATCGTGGGGGGAGGCCCTCACGAGCGACGACGTCGAACGGATCCTCGCCGAGAAGCCACCGCACCACCTCGACTGAGATCGGGCCACGTCAGCGGCCGTCGGTGCGAACGAGCGCATCGCGGATCTCCCGGAGCAGCTGAATATCCTCTGGGGTCTCCTCGACCGGAGCCTGGCCCCGGCGACGCAGCTCGTGCAGCTTGTTGAACGGCACGACGATGAAGTAGTAGACGGCCAGCGCCACGATCAGGAACGCGATCAGGGCGTTGATGAAGCTGCCTATGCCGATGCCGCCCGGATGGAAGGCAGAGAAATCCGGTTTGCCGAATATCTTGCCGAGCACCGGGTTGATGATGTTGTTCGTGAAGGCCTTGACGAGGTCGTTGAACGCAATCGCCATGACGACGGCGACAGCGAGCTCGACGATGTTGCCGCGCAGGACGAAGTCACGGAAGCCCTTGAGCACGCATTCCTCCCTCAAATCGGCCACGTTAGGTCCAAAGATGGCCGATCGAGCGGGCGAATGTGGGAGATCCGATCAGCCGACCCGGACGATGGCCGACAGACTCGACATAACGGCTGCCGCGGCTAGGCGTTGAGCGGCTTGTGGGGTGGTGGCGAGGATCACGAGCGCACCGTCATTGCCGGCGAGAGGGCTGGCGGCGCTGAACGAGTCGTCGACGTCCGCCCCGGCCGCCGGTACGGCGACCACTCGAACCCCAGGAGCCACGACCTCGGCCAAACCGGGCGGACTGGCGTGGTCGGGTGCGGTCCCTGGGTCAGCCAGGGTCGGGTCGCTGGCCGGACGTGCCGCGAGCACATCGACGAGGTCGCCAGGGCGAAGCACGGCAAGAATGCCCGGATCAGCGAGGCGGACCGGTACCGCCACCAGACCGTCGCCGAAGCCGGCGAGCACCGACGGGCCCACGAACCTGCGATCGGTGAGCGGCTCGCCGCGTCGAACCGGGCCAGCCAGGATTCGCCCGACTGGGCTGTCGCCGCTCCCGAACACCCCATCCGGTACGGCGGCCACAGGCAGCTCGACGGCTCCGACATCGCCCGGAGCGAGCGGTCGGCCGGCCGTAAGGTCATGCGCCGCGGCGAGCACCCTGACGGTTCGCGGTGGGTCCGGAGCGAGCACGTTGAGCGCCGCGGCGACAGCGCCAGCTGCCAGCGCCGCGGTCACGAGCGGACGATGGCGCAGGACCGCTCGCCGTAGGTGCAGCCACTTGCCCGCGCCGCCGGGGCGCGGGCGGTCTTGCGCCGTCATGCGGCCGACCTCGTGTCGCGTGTCCGAGGTCCCTTGGCGGTGGCCCGAGGACCGCGGGATGACTGGCAAGGCCGCAAGGAGCCCGGCGTACTGGAGGAACGCGGGCGACCAAAAGCGCGGCCTGGCGCCGGCGGGACCGGGCCACCGCAAGAAGACGTTGGACACGCGACACTAGCCAACTCGGCGGGCCACCACGCCGGCGCGGCGCATCCTTTCCAGCGATTGGTGGCGGTCATGGCCTAAGGCAGCTCGATTCCGGTCTCGAGGCCCTCGAGGGCAGATCCGCACGGGCAGACCCGTTCGGCCGGCAGCTCGGCGACGACGTCGAGCAGCACACCGCGCAGCCGGGTGACGTTCTCAGCGAAGACCTTCAGCACCTCCGCGTGAGTG
>DATBRJ010000421.1:0-24787 GCA_036560395.1 Actinomycetes bacterium
GACGACCAAGATCTTGACCGTCCCCAACGTGCTAACCGTGCTCCGGCTCCTCGGTGTACCGCTCTTCTTTTATCTGGTTCTCGGCCCTGAGGCTGATGGCTGGGCGGTGATCCTCCTCGGTATCAGCGGGGCCACGGATTATCTCGACGGCGTGATCGCCCGCAGATACGGGCAGGAGAGCGCGATCGGGCGGCTGCTGGATCCAGCCGTCGACCGGCTCTACATCATCGCTGTGATCGTCGGCCTCGCCCTCCGCGAAATCGTGCCGTGGTGGCTAGTGATCGGCCTGTTCGCCCGTGACGTGGTGCTCGGGGTGGCGCTGCTCGTCCTCAGGAGGCACGGTTACGGTCCGCCGGCTGTGCATTTCATCGGCAAGGCGGCCACTTTTTGCCTTCTGTACGCATTTCCGCTGCTCTTTCTCGGTGATGGTGACACCTCATGGGCCACGGTGGCCCGGGTGTTCGGTTGGGCTTTCGTCGTGTGGGGTACCGGGCTGTACTGGTGGGCGGGCGTCCTCTACCTCGTCCAGGTACGCAGGCTCGTCGCGCCGACCGATGCTGTTAAGCGCGACGACTCGAGTGGGATGGCGTCACCTCAGGGCGGGGGGTCCGAGCCCGGTTCCCAGCCCGCTGGTACCACCGGGAGGTGATCGCGTGAGAGCTGTCGTGATGGCCGGCGGAGAAGGCACCCGGCTGCGACCGATGACCTCGAGCATGCCCAAGCCGCTGCTGCCTATCGTCAACAAGCCGATCATGGAGCACGTGCTGCGGCTCCTGCAGCGGCACGGATACGACGAGACTGTGGTCACCGTCCAGTTCCTCGCCTCACTCATCCGCAACTACTTTGGCGACGGCGAAGACTTCGGCATGACGCTGCATTATGCGACGGAGGAGTCGCCGCTCGGCACCGCCGGCAGCGTCAAGAACGCCGAGGAGGCACTGCGTGACGAACCGTTCCTGGTCATCTCCGGTGATGCGCTGACCGACTTCGACCTCGGCGCACTGACCGACTTCCATCGTGAGAACGGCGCCCTGGTGACGGTTTGTCTCAAGCGGGTGCCCAACCCACTGGAGTTCGGCATCACGATCGTCGGCGATGACGGGCGTGTCGAGCGCTTCCTTGAGAAGCCCACGTGGGGCCAGGTCTTCTCTGACACGGTCAACACCGGCATCTACGTGATGGAGCCCGAGATCTTCGACCGGGTCGCCAGGGGAGAGGTGGTCGACTGGTCCGGTGACGTCTTCCCGGCGCTCCTGAAGGAGGGCGCGCCGATCTACGGCTATGTCGCCGATGGCTACTGGGAGGACGTCGGCACTCACGAGAGCTACATCAGGGTGCAGGCTGACGTTCTCTCCGGCCTGGTGGACGTCGAAATCGACGGCTTCGAGGTCGCACCCGGAATCTGGGTGGCCGAAGGCGCGGATGTAGACCCGGACGCCGAACTGAAGGGCCCGCTCTACGTCGGCGACTACGCAAAGGTGGAGGGCGGAGCCGAGCTGCGCGAATACACCGTGCTCGGCAGCAACGTGGTGGTGAAGAGCGGCGCATTCCTGCATCGCGCGGTCATCCACGACAACGTCTACATCGGCCCGCAGACCAACCTGCGCGGCTGCGTCATCGGCAGGAACGCCGACGTAATGCGCGGGGCGCGGATTGAGGAAGCCGCAATCGTCGGCGATGAGTGTCTCATCGAGGAGGAGGCGAGCGTCTCGGCCGGCGTCAAGATCTATCCCTTCAAGACCATCGAGGCGGGTGCGGTCGTCACGGCAAGCGTGATCTGGGAGGCACGCGGGCACACGGCCCTGTTCGGGCCGCGCGGTGTCTCCGGCATCGTCAACGTCGAGATCACGCCGGAACTCGCGGTCCGGCTGGCCAGCGCATTCGCCACCACGCTCCGCAAAGGCTCCACGGTAATCACCGCTCGAGACCACTCGCGGGCCGCCAGGGCGCTCAAGCGGGCGGTGATAGCCGCGCTCACCTCCAGCGCCATCGACGTCCGCGACCTCGAGTGCCAGCCTCTCCCCGTCGCGCGCCTCGAGACCAGCCGGGCGAGCGCCGGCGGTGTCATGATCAGGACAACGGCCGGTATCCCCGACAGTGTCGACATCCTCTTCCTCAACGAGCGCGGCGCGGATTTGTCCCAGGCAGCCCAGCGGAAGCTGGAGCGCGTCTTCAGCCGGCAGGAGTACCGGCGCGCATTTCCCGGTGAGATCGGCGACCTGACCTTCCCGCCTCGGGCACTGGAGAACTACGTCCAGCTGTTGCTCCAATCGGTCGACACGACCGGCATCCCCGAGTCCGGCCTCAAGCTGGTCGTGGACGCGGGCGGGGGAGCGGCGGCACTGCTGCTGCCTATGCTGCTTGGCCGGCTCGGCGTCGACTCGCATGTAGTGGGTCTAGGGATGGACGAGGCACGGCCGACCGAGACGCCCGACGAGCTCGCGGCGTCGCTCGACCGCCTGTCCAGTCTCGTCTCGTCGTCTCAGGCCGCGGTCGGGGTCCATTTCGGTCCGGTCGGGGAGCGGCTGTCGATCGTCGACGACCGCGGACGGATCATCGACGACAGCCGGGCACTGCTCGTCTTCATGGATCTGGTCGCCGCCGAGCGCAAGACCGGCCGGGTTGCGATGCCGGTGACGACCACCCGCGTGGCCGAGAAGGTGGCCACGTTCCACGGCGTCGAGGTCGAGTGGACGACCACATCGCCCGACGACCTGTCGGTGGCAGCGGAGCGGCCAGGATTGATCCTCGCTGGCGACGGCAAAGGCGGCTACGTGATCCCGGAGTTCGGCGTCGCTCTCGATGCGGTGGCAGCCTTCGTCCGTCTCGTCGGACTGGTAGCACGAGCACAGCTATCGCTGAGTGAGATCGACGCCCGCATCCAAGACTCCAACGTCACGCGGCGTAACGTGCCGACCCCATGGGCGGCCAAAGGCATGGTCATGCGCTCCATCGTCGAGGCCGCGGGTGCGCGCGAGCTCGACACCACCGATGGTGTGCGAGTCGTCGAGCCGGACGGGCGGTGGGTGCTTGTCCTTCCCGACCCTGCCGAGGCGGTCACTCACTTGTGGGCCGAGGCCCCTACGCAGGAGGAGTCGATCTCGCTGCTCGACGAGTGGACCGAGGTCGTCGAGCGGGCGGGCCAGTAGCGACGAGAGGACCCGACAGGTCGCGGCCGGGGTCCCGTTCTCGCATGAAAGCATTACCGGCGTGAGTGAACGGGTAGGCGCTGGCCGGTTGGCTGTGTTGCCGGCACGCGACGCCGTCACGTTGCTCGAGTCGATCAGCGCCGATGCGTTTGACCCCGCCTACACGGAGGCGGCCGGGCACCGATCCGCAGGCCCGCCCCCACGCCGGCCCACCGCGCTGCGAACTGCGGAAATCATGATACCGATCATGGTTCTGGGGCTCTTACTTGCGACCGCACTCGCGCAGACCAGGCGCAGTGTGCCCGATCTCGCCAAGGAGCGAAGAGCCCTCGCGCTGCGGATCGAGGAGCGGACCGCGCGAACTGACGCACTGTTGAAGGAGGTCGAATTGCTGCGGTCCCAGGTCGCGGCCGCGCAGACCTCTGGACTGAGCATCAGCGACGCGGGCCGGGAGAAAGCTCGTGAGTTGTCCCGGCTCGAACTCGCCGCCGGCGCGGTTCCGGTCACCGGACCGGGCCTGCGGGTTGTGGTCGACGACGGCACGACGTCCGCGGGAGACCAGGCTCAGGACGGGTCAGAGCGAGTCCTCGACACAGATCTGCAGCGCCTGGTCAACGGCCTGTGGGCGGCAGGGGCCGAAGCGGTGTCCATCAACGGCCTGCGCGTTATCGGAACCACCGCGATCAGGTCCGCGGGCTTGGCGATAACCGTCGGCTTCAGACCGGTCGGGCGCCCGTACGCGGTGGAGGCGGTGGGCGATCCGGACGAGATCGAGGCGAAGTTCGTCGATGGGCCGGGCGGGCGATGGTTCCGTACCTTGCAGGACAACTACGGGATCGTGTTCCGGGTATCGGGAGAGCGGTCCTTGCGCATTCCCGCCGCGGGTGGACTGGACGTGCGGTACGCGCGGGTGGAGGGTCCGCGGTGATCGCTGCGATCGGCCTGTTCATCGGTGTGGTGGCCGGTCTGCTCGTTCAGCCGACCGTGCCGCTGTGGCTGCAGCCCTATCTCCCTATCGCGGTCGTCGCGGCTCTCGACGCGGTGTTCGGTGGTCTGCGCGCCTGGTCCGAGGGAGTCTTCGACGACAAGGTGTTCGTGGTGTCGTTCGTGGCCAATGTGCTCATCGCGGCGTTTGTCGTATTCCTCGGCGACCAGCTCGGGGTCGGCGGCCAATTGTCGACCGGCGTGGTGGTCGTGTTCGGCATCCGGATCTTCGCGAATGCGGCGGCGATCCGTCGGCATATCTTCCATGCGTGAGCAGGACAGCGTGGACGAGTCCGGTGATGAGCCGGTGACCGCGTCGATGAGACCGCCTGATGGCGGATCGGACGATCCGGCTGAGGCGACGTGGCTGGCCAGGCCTCGCCGGAGCTTCCGCGAGCCGCGGCTGAGTCGCGGGCAAGTGCTTGCCGGGATTTTGTGTGGTCTGCTGGCCTTCGCGGCAGTCGTCCAGATACGTGCCCGTGATGCCGGCTCGCAGCTTGCGGGTGCTCGTGAGTCCGATCTTGTCGTGATCCTCGATGGAGTGACCGGACAGGCGCAGCGGCTGGAGGACGAGCGCCGCGACCTGCAAGGCGCCAGAGAGCGCTTGGAGTTCGGTGCCGACAGGGAACAGGCCGCGCTGGAACAGGCGACAGAGCGCGCCACGACATTAGGCATCCTCGCCGGCACTCTCGCGGCCAAGGGGCCGGGTGTTCAGCTGACCATCCAAGACCCAGCCGGCAAGGTCGACGCAGACACCCTGCTGAATGCCCTGCAGGAACTGCGTGACGCGGGAGCTGAAGCCATTCAGCTCAATGCGCTCCGGTTGGTTGCCTCGACCGACCTCCTCGACGTAGCGTCCGGCAGAATCCTCGTGGACGGCACCCGGATACAGCCTCCTTACACCTTTCTCGTGATCGGCGATCCCGATACGATCGCCACCGCCCTCAACATCCCCGGTGGTGTTCTCGATGTGCTCGCCGAACGGGATGCGACGGGTGAGGTGTCCAAGCGGCCCGAAGTGAGGGTGGATGCGGTGCGGGCGCCGGATCCGATGCCGAATTCACGCGCCTCCCGTTCCGAGCGCGGTCGGTGATACGGCTAGTGTCCCGTGTCCGAGGTCCGTTGCCGGTGGCCGGAGGACCGCTGGATGGCTGGCAAGGCCGCAGGGAGCCCGGCGTACTGGAGGTACGTGGGCGATCGAGAACGCAGCCAGGCGCCAGCGGGACCGGGCCAACGCAAAGAGACTTTGGACACAGGACACTAAGCTCACCGTCATTGTCGACGACATCAAGGCAGCAGCCAGGTTGGGGCAACAAATCGGACCGTGTGGGGCAGACGAGAGTGGGGCCGATGTATCCCGAGGACTTGAAATACACCGCCCAGCACGAGTGGGTCCGCGCTGGCGAGGACCCTGACGGCCGGGTCCGAGTCGGCATTACCGATTACGCACAGGAACAGCTAGGGGACATCGTCTTCGTCACGCTCCCCGAGGTCGGCGCAGAGGTCAGCGCGGGCGATCCATGCGGCGAGCTCGAGTCGACGAAGAGCGTCAGCGACGTCTACGCGCCGGTGAGCGGCACGGTGGCGGCCCGCAACGACGCACTCGACGGTTCGCCCGAGCTGGTGAATGCCGAGCCCTACGGGGACGGCTGGATGTTCGAGATCCAACCGTCAGATCCAACGGAATTGTCCGATCTGCTCGATTCAACGGCCTATCGGACCCAGGTAGATGCGGCCGGCTAACCCTGGCGGCGGGGTCTAGTACGAGGACCTCGAGCATCGGATGCCAGTACATTTGGCACTCCGGCGACCTCGCCTGTTGATGCGCGTCGTGGTTGACCTGGCTGCGAGGCGCGCATAGGTTGCCCAAACAGCCATCGACCTCAGGTTGGGGTCGAGGGTTGCTGGCCAGACGCCAGACCACCCATGAATCGCCGTGGCGCGGCAGTCCAGGGCCCGCCCGGCAGATGCCGGAGACGCAATGCCGTTCTGCACCCAGTGCGGTCACGAGAATCCCGACGACGCGCGGTTCTGCTCCAACTGCGGAGCCGTGCTGCGCACAGGTGCGGTCACGGCAGGGGGACAGGACATGACATCAACCATCACTCTCGGCGCTGAGCCACCGGAACCTGAATGGTTGGACGAGCTCACCGCTGCCGACCAGGCAGCCGTCGATGCGCTGCCTCCCGGCTCCGCTTTGCTGGTCGTGCGGCGCGGGCCGAACGCCGGCAGCCGCTTCTTGCTCGACGCTGAGGTCACCACGACAGGCCGGCACCCAGACAGTGACATCTTCCTCGATGACGTCACGGTCTCCCGGCGCCATGCCGAGTTCCGCCGAACCCCGGAGGGCGCGTTCCTGGTGCGTGATGTCGGCAGCCTGAACGGCACCTACGTCAACAAGGAGCGGATCGATCAGGTGCTGCTCTCCAACGGCGATGAGGTCCAGGTGGGCAAATACCGGCTGCGCTTCTACGCGACTCGACAGCAGGAGAGCGGAGGAGAGTCGTCGTGAGGTCGGCCGCGGCCGATCCACGGGTGGCACCGACCATGAGTATCGGTGAGGTCCTCGCCGAGTTGCAGCCAGACTTTCCCGAGATCACGATCTCGAAGATCCGCTTCCTCGAGTCAGCGGGCCTGCTCGAGCCCCAGCGGACACCTTCGGGCTATCGCCGGTTCGGACCCGGCGACGTCGCCAGGCTCCGCTATGTGCTGGCCGCTCAGCGCGACCACTACCTGCCGCTACGGGTGATCAGGGATCACCTCGACGCGATCGACCGTGGCCTCGAGCCACCCGCGCTCGGGCTGCCGGTACCGCGGGTGCCAGCGGCACTCGCGGCGGCCGCCAATGGCGACGGCCGGGCGCTGGGTGATGGTTCGGACGATGGCGCGGCCCGGGTTCGGCTCTCCCGGGCGGAGCTCGCTGACGCGGCCGGGCTGACGCCCGATGGGCTTGCCGAGCTGGAGCAGTTCGGGCTGGTCGCACCGGTTGATGGTTATTTCGACGGTGATGCACTGACCGTCGCCCGTACCGTGGCGGCCCTGGGAGAGTACGGCCTGCACCCGCGCCATCTCCGCCCGGTCAAGGCGGCTGCCGACCGCGAAGTCGATCTCATCGAGCAGGTGGTCTCGCCGTTGCGCGCGCATCGCAGTCCCAAGTCCCGGAGCCGAGCGGAGGAGGTTGCCGAGGAACTCGCCGCGCTGTCCGTGCGCCTGCACGCCGCCCTTGTCAAGTCCGGTCTCACCACCCCTGTCCCTTCGATCCCGGCCGAGCCGATAGGCGGAAGTCCTCGCTAGTGTCCCGTTAACGAGGTCCGTTGATGGATGCCCGAGGACCACTGAAGGGACGGCGAGGCCGTAGCGCCCTCGTAGCGGCGCTACGCGGGCGAGCGAGAACGCGGCCAGGCGCCGGTCGGACCGCGCAGACGCAAAAGAGACTTCGTTAGCGGGACACTAGGTTTCCGCCTGGGCTCGGGAGCGACCCTGCGTTGGCCGCCGGGCGCGGGGTACTGTGGCATGCGTGAACCAGCTGGACGTCGTCGGTGTCAGGGTGGAGCTGCCGTCGAATCAGCCAATTGTGCTGTTGCGTGAGGTCGGCGGTGAGCGTTATCTCCCCATCTGGATCGGCGCCGTCGAGGCCACCGCGATCGCCTATGCCCAGCGCGGCGAGGTCCCGCCGAGGCCGCTCACCCATGATCTGTTCAAGGACGTGATCACGGCGCTCGGGCACGAGTTGCGGCAGGTCAGGATCACCGATCTTCGCAGCGGCGTCTTCTATGCGGAGCTTGACTTCGGCGGCGTCCAGGTGAGCGCGCGCCCGTCTGATGCCATTGCGCTCGCGCTTCGCACCGGATCCCCGATCTTCGGTAGCGACGAGGTGCTGGACGAGGCCGGGATAGCCATCCCTGACGAGCAGGAAGACGAGGTCGAGAAGTTCCGGGAGTTCCTGGAGCAGATCACTCCGGAGGACTTCGGTCGCGGCCACTAAGCCTCCACCGCTGTCTCCGGAGCCCGTCAGGACCAAACCATGATCGCGACACGCGAGATATGCGTGCGGCGGTCGTTGACCCGGATGCCGGGCCCACCTAACGTCGGGCTTGAGTCCCTGGTGTAAGTCCCACCGCTGGGAGCCGTTGTCCCCCGAGCTTCCTTGCGTGTCCTGCGGGGGGACTGAGGAGGTCGGCGTGGCACCGGAGCAGGGCCGGCTCTTCGACGAAGGCCCCGCCGCGGCCGAGGACATCGGTTACCGTGGCCCGACCGCATGTGCCGTCGCGGGCATCACCTACCGGCAGCTCGACTACTGGGCGCGGACGGGCTTGGTGGAGCCCAGCGTTCGGCCGGCCACTGGATCAGGCAGCCAGCGGCTCTACAGCTTTCGGGACATTCTGGTTCTCAAGGTGGTCAAGCGGCTGCTGGACACCGGGGTGTCCCTGCACAACATCCGCAGCGCCGTACAGCACCTGCGAGAGCGCGGGGTGGACGACCTCGCCGAGATCACATTGATGAGCGACGGCGCCACGGTTTACGAATGCACATCCGCCGACGAGGTCGTCGACCTTCTGCAGGGCGGGCAGGGCGTGTTCGGCATCGCGCTGGGCAAGGTGTGGCGCGAGGTCGAAGGCACCCTCGCCGAGCTCCCGGCCGAGCGAGCCGGGGAGCCCGGATCCGATGAACTCTCCGAGCGTCGCCGACGGCACACCGGCTGATCCAGGCAGGCCGTCGGGGCCGATGCACGCGAGCCCGGTCTGGTCGCGCTGCCCGTCGGTAGGCTAGCGGTGTTCGAAGTACGATTCCGCGCGCTCAGGCGGTGCGGGATGGTCACGCTGCTGCTCACGTTGGACCGGCCACTGCAGGGACCCGCCGCCAACGGTGGAGAGGTTCGCGATGCGCGCCATCATCTCCGCCTCCGCCCTCAGCTCGTCCTCGTTCGGCGAGAGTGCGATCACGCCAAGGAGCCCACCGGCGACGAGGCTGATGCCGATGATGAGCGGAAGCAGGAACTCGAACGCGTTGGCACCGGTCAGGGTGCCGTGATTCTCGTCGAGGCGGACGCTCATCGCCGCCATCGCCGTATAGTGCATGCCACTCACGGCCACACCCATGATCAGCGCCGCCGCCGCGGTCGCCCACGGCCCTCGCACCCGCAACGCGAAGAGGAGGGCGACGGTGGCGGCGACCACCGCGATGACGATGGAGGCGGCGACCTTGAGGTGGTCGTAGTAGACGACACCGCGCAGCTCCACCGCCGCCATGCCGGTGTAGTGCATGCTCGCGACGCCCAATCCGGTGATCGTGCCGCCGCCGAGCACTGGAACCAACCGTTCACCGCCGAACCCGACGATCAGGAGACCGATTCCGACGACGACCACCGCGATTGCCATGCTCAGCAGCGTCAGTCCCACGTTGTACCGGATAGCTGAGCCCGACACCGTAAATCCGAGCATCGCGATGAAGTGCATGACCCAGATGCCCGTGCCGCCAATGGACACAGCGGCGACGGTCAGCCACCGAGTGCGTGCGGCTCCGGCGACACCGCGCGCGCGGGCTGTACACAGCAGGCCGAGCGCCGATCCCACGCAGGACATGGCGTAGGCGAGTAACGGTGTCAGGAGGCCATAAGTGAAGTGGTAAATGTCAGTCACAGCTATTGATCCCTACAACCGGGGGTCGAGTTGGTGGTCAATACTGACATGTCTCGCGGACCTGGTCGATCGTCCTCTGCAGGTTCATCTAGGTCAGACCCCGTGTACGCGGCAGTAAGCGACACACTGCTTGTTGCCTCCCGCAAGGTGTCACATCGGGTCGAGCTCCATGCCGCGGCAACGTGGCGATCAAGGTGACGGCGGGATACGGTCGGGTGCTGTCGATGACCCTGCGCGGGAGAGCCCTTCGCGCGCGGCGAGCTGGAGAGCCGGTCTAGAGCGGCCATGTCTGCCGCAGGACGGCCTGCGGCTGGCCGTGTGCGGCGGCGCCGAAGGAGCAACCCTCCCCGGAACCTCTCAGGCAAAAGGACCGCGCGGGCGAGGCACCTCTGGAAAGCAGGGCCAGGCCAGGTGGCCCGTGGCGACGATGCCGCGGTCTGTCATCTGTGCCGGACCCTCGCCGACGGTGCAAGCCGCGCCGAGCGGGATGACCCTGCTCGCGTGGTGAAGCTCTCAGGCCACAGCGACAGAGGGGGAGGCCAGCGCAACCTCGCATGGCGTGGTTAGAGAGGATGGCCCCCAGATGACCGGTCGACGTAGTCTCCGCGAGCTCGAGCAAGCCCAGCCCTTCGCCATGCGGCACATCGGGCCGTCGGCGGACGAGCAGGCGAAGATGCTCGCGCACGTCGGCTTTAGCAGCCTGGATGACCTGACGGCGGCCGCGGTGCCCACCGGGATCATGGTTCGTGAGCCCCTCGACCTCCCGTCGGCGGCCACCGAGGCAGAGGCGCTGGACGAGCTGCGCTCCCTAGCCGGCCACAATCGCCGACTCACTCAGATGATCGGCATCGGTTACCACGACACGATCACGCCTCCGGTGATCCTCCGCAACGTCCTCGAGAACCCCGGCTGGTACACCGCGTATACGCCCTACCAGCCGGAGATCTCTCAGGGCCGGCTCGAGGCCCTACTCAACTTCCAGACGGTCATTGCCGACCTCTCTGGGCTGCCGATTGCCAGCGCGTCGCTGCTTGATGAGGCGACCGCCGCCGCCGAGGCGATGGCGCTAGCGCGGCGATCGGCTCCGCGCACCAACGACAGCCGTCGTTTCGTCGTGGATGCCGACTGTCTTCCCCAGACGATCGCCGTCCTGCGGACGAGAGCAGAGCCGCAGAGCATCGAGGTTGTCGTGGCGGACCTCGGCGACGGCCTGCCCGAGGGCGACCTGTTCGGGCTCCTGTTGCAATACCCGGGCGCGTCCGGTGCTGTCCGCGACCACACTGCGCTCGTCCAGCAGGCGCATGACCGCGGTGCCGTCGTGGCGGTGGCCGCGGACCTCCTCGCGCTCACTCTGATCCGCCCACCCGGGGAGATCGGAGCCGACATCGCCGTCGGCAGCGCACAACGCTTCGGGGTCCCGATGGGATTCGGCGGTCCGCACGCCGGCTTCATGGCAGTACGCAATGGTCTCGAGCGCCAACTGCCCGGCCGACTGGTCGGCGTCTCCATCGACGCCGACGGAGCTCCCGCCTACCGTCTCGCGCTGCAAACTCGCGAGCAGCACATCCGCCGGGAGAAGGCCACCAGCAACATCTGCACCGCGCAGGTCTTGCTCGCGGTCATCGCCGGCGCCTATGCGCTGTATCACGGCCCTGATGGACTGCGGTCAATTGCACGCCGGGTCCATCGGTATGCCGCGGTGCTCGCCGCGGGATTGGCGTCATCCGGCGTTGAGGTCGTCCACGACGGGTTCTTCGACACCATCACGGCCGGCGCGCCAGGACGTGCGGACCAGATTGTGGCAGCGGCAGCGAAGCGCGGCGTGAACCTGCGCCTGATCGACCAGGACACCGTCGGGATCGCCTGTGACGAGGCCACCCGGCGAGAGCACATCCGCGCCGTCTGGGCTGCCTTCGGCCTCGATCCGATGCCCGACGTGGACGACCTCGATGCCACGACGCCCGATGCCGTCCCCGAGGCGCTCAACCGGACCACTGACTTCCTCAGCCATCCGGTCTTCCACAGTCATCGGTCGGAGACCGCGATGATGCGCTACCTACGACGGCTCGCGGATTTCGACATCGCCCTCGATCGATCGATGATCCCGCTCGGGTCGTGCACGATGAAGCTCAACGCAGCAGCGGAAATGGCCGCTATCACCTGGCCGGAGTTCGCCGGCATCCATCCGTTCGCACCGCTCGGGCAGGCGGACGGCTATGTGACGCTGATCCGTTCGCTCGAGCAATGGCTGGCCGAGCTCACCGGCTATGACGCCGTGTCCTTGCAGCCCAACGCGGGTTCCCAGGGTGAGCTGGCCGGCCTGCTCGCCGTTCGCGCCTACCATCGGGCGAACGGCGAGTCCCAGCGCGATGTCTGCCTGATCCCGTCGAGCGCGCATGGCACGAACGCCGCCAGCGCCGTGATGGCTGGAATGCGGGTTGTCGTGGTGGCCTGCCGGGACAACGGCGATGTTGATGTCGACGACCTGCGAGCGAAGATCGAAGGCCATCGCGATCGCCTGGCTGTCCTGATGGTGACCTATCCGTCGACGCACGGCGTCTTCGAGCAGGCCATCGGCGAGATTTGCGCCCTGATCCACGACGCCGGCGGGCAGGTGTACGTCGATGGCGCGAATCTCAACGCCTTGGTCGGGCTTGCCAGGCCCGGCTGGTTCGGCGCCGATGTGTCACACCTCAACCTGCACAAGACCTTCTGCATCCCGCACGGTGGCGGCGGCCCGGGGGTCGGGCCGGTAGCGGTACGGGCACACTTGGCGCCCTATCTCCCCAACCATCCGCTCCAGCCAGAAGCCGGCCCGGAGACCGGCGTCGGCCCGGTGTCTGCGGCGCCGTGGGGATCGGCGGGGATACTGCCGATCTCGTGGGCCTACATCAGGCTGATGGGCGCAGATGGTCTGCTGCGCGCGACCCAGGTGGCGATCCTGGCGGCCAATTACGTCGCTCGCCGGCTCGCGCCGCACTACCCGGTCCTGTACACGGGACCGGGCGGTCTCGTCGCGCACGAGTGCATCGTGGACCTCCGGCCGATCACCCGGGAGACCGGCGTGACCGTCGATGACGTTGCAAAAAGGCTCATCGACTATGGATTCCACGCCCCGACGATGTCGTTTCCGGTCGCCGGCACATTGATGATCGAGCCGACCGAGTCAGAGGATCTCGCGGAGCTGGACCGCTTCTGCGATGCGATGATCTCGATCAAGGCCGAGATCGATCGGCTGGCCGCGGGGGAGTGGCCCGCTGATGACAACCCTCTGCGCAACGCGCCGCATACGGCGACGATGATCACTGGTAGCTGGGATCGCCCGTACTCACGGGACCTGGCTGCCTACCCTGTCCTGTCCCTGCGGGTCGGGAAGTACTGGCCGCCGGTGCGTCGCATCCAAGGTGCCTATGGCGACCGGAACCTGGTTTGTGCCTGCCCACCAGTCGAGGCCTACAGCACGGCCTCGTCCTCCTGACCCTTCTGCCTCCTGCGCATCGCCCAGGCGGCAAACGCGCGACTTACCCCTCACGAAAAGATCACGACGGCGGGAGCGACTCTGCTCGGACGCGATCCGCCAAGGTCCATCCCATCCGCAGGCTCGGACGAGGCAGTGATGACAGGCTAGCCGATCTCCGCTGTCGGGAGCATCATGCAAATTGAGGACATGACGGCTCGGAAGGGGGCCTGTCGTGGATAGGTGGCATGCAACTCGGACCCCCGCGTCAAGGAGACTCCGCGGCACTTTGGTGTGGTTAGCAGCAACCGCCCTGGCGTTGCCGCTGCTGAACGCTTGTGGGCAGGAGAGCAGCACACCCGTTCTCAACTGGTACATCAACCCAGACAACGGTGGACAGGCGCGCCTGGCGGAGAAGTGCGCCCCCGCCGGCGGCCCGTACCGGGTGAACATTCAAACGCTGCCCAACGACGCATCCCAGCAGCGTGAGCAGCTGGTGCGCCGCCTGGCCGCGAAGGACAGCTCCATCGACGTCATGAGCCTCGATCCGCCGTTCGTGGCTGAGTTCGCCAATGCCGATTTCCTCTACGTGTTCGCCAAGCAGGACGAGGCCACCTTCACCGACGGCGTCCTCGACGCCCCGATCAAGACCGCGTATTGGGATGGCAAACTCGTCGCGGCCCCGTTCTGGGCAAACACGCAACTGCTCTGGTTCCGGAAGGCGGCTGTGGCCGCGGCTGGAGTCAACCCAGCCTCACCGGACTTCACCTGGGACCAGATGATCAAGGCCGCGGTCAGTCAGAAGAAGGTGGTGGGTGTTCAGGCCAACCGGTACGAGGGCTACATGGTCTGGATCAACGCCCTGGTCACCTCGGCCGGAGGCGAGATCATCACCAACGTGGAGGCCGGCAAGGATGCGACCCCTGCGATCGACTCCCCCGCTGGCGACGCGGCCGCCGAGATAGTCGGAGGGCTGGCCCGGTCGGCCGCAGCGCCGCCCGCGATGTCCACCGCGGGTGAGGAGGAAGCCCGCTCGACATTCCAGGGCGACCGCGGCATGTTCATGGTCAACTGGCCGTACGTGTACGGTGCCGCGAAGGCCGACGTGGAGAGCGGAGCCACCGACCAGGCCGTCGTCGACGACATCGGCTGGGCTCGCTACCCGGAGGCCGTCGCAGGGGAGCCGAGCAAGCCACCATTGGGTGGCATCAACCTCGCCATCGGCGCGTTCACCAAGCATCCCGATCAGGCGCTCGCCCTGGTCAAATGCCTGACCTCACTCCAGAGCAACATCGACTACATGCTCGACTCAGGAAACCCGGCCGCGAAGGCTGCGGCGTATGACGATCCCAAGGTCCGCGAGGCGTTTCCCATGGCAGCGCTGATCCGTAACTCGATCAACGAGGCAGGGCCGCGGCCCATCACGCCGTACTACAACGACGTGTCGACGTCGGTACAGATCAACTGGCATCCGTCATCCGGCGTCCACGCGCCGGAGACGCCCAAGAAGACCGCGACCTTCATGACTGAGGTTCTGCACGGCGAGCGGCTCTTGTGAGCGGACTTCAGAAACCGGCGGCAGGGAGGACCGATGGCCGTCAATGAGCAGCTGAACACCGTCGCGAGCCCGGCCACGCCCGCACCAGCTTCGCCGGCTCCGCCGCCGGTCTCTGAACGCACCCGGCACGAACGACGCCTCGGACTTGCCCTGTCCGCACCCGCCTTCGTGGTCATGGTGCTCGTGACCGCCTACCCGTTGATATACGCGGTCGTCCTGTCGCTGTACAACTACCGACTGACCGACCCCGCGGGAAAAGACTTCGTCGGATTGTCGAACTACTCGACCGTACTAACCGACCCGGTTTGGTGGACCGACTTCAGCACGACGTTCATCATCACCGCCGTCAGTGTGGGCGTCGAACTCGTTCTGGGCTTCGCGTTCGCGTTCGTGATGTACCGGATCCTGCAGGGCCGCTCGCTGGTCCGCACCGGCATTCTCCTCCCGTACGGCATCATCACCGTGGTTTCGGCGTACATCTTTAGGTATGCGTTCCAGCTCGACTCGGGCTTTGTCAACCAGTGGTTCGGACTCGGCGACTTCAACTGGTTCGGCGAACGCTGGACCTCGCTGTTCGTCATCATCCTCTCCGAGATCTGGAAGACGACACCATTCATCTCGTTGCTCCTGCTCGCCGGATTGGTGCAGGTCCCGTGGGACCTGCAGGAGGCCGCGTCCGTCGACGGCGCCTCCGCCTGGCAGCGGCTCGCCAGGGTGACACTGCCGAACATGAAGGCGGCAATCATGGTCGCCCTGCTGTTCCGGACTCTCGACGCCTGGCGCATCTTCGACAATCCGTTCATCATGACCGCCGGCGCGAACAAGACCGAGACGCTGTCGTTCCTGGCCTATCGGCAGAATGTCACCCTGCTGAACCTCGGGGTCGGCTCGTCCATTTCTGTCCTGCTCTTCCTCACCGTAGTGATCATCGCGTTCGTGTTCGTCAAGGGCTTCAGGACCGACCTCTCGCAGGTTAGGGGGGACAAGTGATGACCGGGAACAGGACCAGCCACTGGTGGACCGCGTGGGGACTCCTCATCCTTGTCTGGGCGCTGTTCCCGCTGCTGTGGATGGTCTCGCTGTCGTTCAAGGACCCCAACACGTTCCGAAGCTCCACGCCGACGTTCTTTCCCAAAGAGTGGGTGTGGACGAACTACGACACAGTGTTCAGCGACTCGCTGTTCACCAGCGCCCTACGCAACTCCGTCGGCATCGCGCTGATCGCCACCCTGCTGTCGGTCATCGTCGCCATGTTCGCCGCCTATGCGATTGCGCGCCTGGACTTCCCCGGTAAGAAGCTCCTGTTGTCGATGGCCTTGGCGATCGCGATGTTCCCGCAGGCTGCGCTCGTCGGCCCGCTGTTCAACATGTGGCGCAACCTCGGCATCTACGACACCTGGATCGGCCTCATCATCCCGTATCTCACCTTCGCGCTCCCGCTGTCCATCTGGACGATGTCGGCGTTCTTCCGCCAGATCCCCTGGGAGATGGAACAGGCCGCCCAAGTTGACGGAGCCACGGCGTGGCAGGCGTTCCGGAAGGTCATCGTTCCGCTGGCTGCTCCAGGCGTGTTCACGACCGCTATTCTCACGTTCTTCTTCTGCTGGAACGAGTTTCTGCTCGCAATCTCGCTTACCTCGACCGATCGGGCCCGGACCGTACCCGCAGCCCTGTCGTTCTTCACCGGCGCCTCGCAGTTCCAGTCGCCGGTGACGGCAATCATGGCGGCCTCGGTGGTCGTCACCATCCCCGTCGTCATCCTGGTGCTGGTGTTCCAGCGCCGCATCGTCGCCGGTCTGACCGCAGGCGCCGTGAAGGGCTGACCTGCCCGGAGGCCTGCCCAGGAAGGAGAGGTTCGGCTGTGGCAGCCATCAGCATGAACAACATCGTCAAGCAGTACGGCGACGGATTCCTGGCCGTCAACGACGTCAGCCTCGATGTCGCCGACGGGGAGTTCGTCATCCTGGTCGGACCGTCCGGGTGCGGCAAGTCAACCCTGCTGCGGATGATCGTCGGCCTGGAGGACATCACGTCGGGCGACATGCTCATCGACGGCACCCGCGTCAACGAAAAGGCGCCGCGGGACCGGAACCTGGCGATGGTCTTCCAGAACTATGCGCTTTACCCGCACATGAACGTATTCGAGAACATCGCGTTTCCGTTGCGCCTGAGGCACACCCCGGACAACGAGGTCAAGGCCCGAGTGCAGGAGGCCGCCGACGTGCTCGAACTCACCGAGCACCTGGACCGCAAACCGGCAAACTTGTCCGGTGGACAGCGTCAGCGGGTCGCTATGGGTCGAGCGATCATCCGCAAGGCCGACGCATTCCTGTTCGACGAGCCGCTGTCGAATCTGGACGCAAAGCTGCGTGGGCAGATGCGTGCCGAGATCTCCCGCATACAGCGTCGGCTGGGCACCACCACGGTGTACGTCACGCACGACCAGACGGAAGCCATGACGCTTGGGGACCGCATCGCGGTCCTGCGCAAGGGCCTGTTGCAGCAGGTGGGTACGCCGCACGACCTCTACGACGCTCCGGCAAACCTGTTCGTCGCCGGGTTCATCGGGTCGCCGCCGATGAACTTCATTCCCGGCCGAGTGCGTGACGGCGCCATCGAGACGCCTTTCGGCGACATCTCCGTGACCACCGACCGGCTGAGAGGCTCGGCCGGTCACGAGCTGGTCATTGTCGGCATTCGCCCCCAGCACTTCGAGGATGCCTCGATCCTCGACGCCGGTACCCTTGCCCGCGGACAGACCTTCACCGCCCATGTTGACGTGACCGAATGGCTCGGGGACCAGTTGTACGCCTACGTGCCCTACGACGCACCGCACGACGTCACCCAGCAGCTGAAGGAGCTGCAGCGCGAGTTGGACAGCGAACAGATGCGCACCCAGCTGATCGTCGCGCTGAGCGCCGAGAGCAGGATCACCGACGGCACCGTCACGGACCTATGGTTCGGCAGCGAGCAGGTGCACATCTTCGACCCCGCTAGCGGGGAGAACTTGACCCAGTACGCCGCACGACCCGAGCCCGTCGGGCCAAGCTCGACGTCGCGCGACCAGCTCGTCAGCTCCGAAGGGCATGCGCCAGCCGAGCAAGCGGAGACCTGAACTGGAGAGCACATCCACGGTTGACCGCGTATGTGCCAGGCGGTAGGCCCGGGTCCACTGTGGCTTCACGCTCGACCATCCCCGAGGGGGACGAGGTCAAGGTTTGGTCGGGAGAGGCGATGTGCCGTCAAGCGGTTGGGATTCTGGGTTGGGACTGGCCGTCTCGGTTTCGATAGGGCAAGGGAGCGGCGATGCCGCTGGGTCTGGATCAAGCAGCCGGAATTCGAGGATGGGGGATCTTGCCGTCCGTGGGCCGGTGCGGCGCGATGACCTGCCCGTCCGGGAGCAGCTCTCCGGTGTCGTCGAAAAGGACGACGCCATTACACAGCAGGCTCCAACCCTGCTCTGGGTGGTAAGCCACCGTATGGGCCGCCTCCCGATCCGGCGCTTCGGCCGATGGGCAAGGCGGTTGATGCTGGCACTGCATACAGCCTGCGTGCCTCCGTTCATTTGCGTGCAACGTTGGTTCTCTTACTCCCAGTGTTGCTCACGCCTCCAACAAATCGCAGCACTATTGCCCTCCGGCACCGGTGTGTTGCGTATTCGTATCCGCGTTGCCGGATAGCCGCGGCAGTGGCAAGGTCTGGGTCCCTCGGCACCATTTAAAGCCAATGGCCGGGTGCTAGGTCCGGCCCTCAACCTCCTGAGCCTGGTCGAGGGTATCCGGCCGATCCATCCAGTCCGCCTGGAGGACGGTGAAGCCGGCTTCTCGCGCCTCGGTGCACACCCGCGGGTCGTCGTCAACGAGGACGGATACCTGTCCGCGCTCCGACAGTCGGCGGAGCAGCCCGATCTTGGTCAGCCGCGCCGGGCGCCGATCACCGTCCTGCCGCATGATCAGATCACCCTCCGGAAGCTCGAACCGGCGCAGCCATGCGAGAGTCTGCGCTCTGAGCCGTTCGGGCCGTCCCGTCAGGTAGACGATCGTGTGGTCGGCAGCGAGTCGTTTTACGACAGCGGCGCCTTCGGCCAGGAGCGGGTCCGAGTCCGCAGCAGCGAAGAACGCGCCCCAGTTCTTTGGGCGCTGCTCGACATGGTGAAGGCGGTGCCGTACGTCTGCCACCACTCCGTCGATGTCGACCACGGCGTACGAAGGCGGCTTGGGTTGCTGCTCTGGCACGTGTCCATCGTGTCCTGCCGTCGCGGCGACTGTGACGGCGAGACGTCCTGTCTCAGGATGTGGTCAGGCCGGTAGCGCTAACTACTGTCCCAACCTGCGGCTTTGGCGAAGTACGAAAGGATTCCCCGAAATGTCGATATGCCGCACATCACGATCTTGCCGATCGGGTATGGGCACGACGGACAAGAAGAGCGGTGCGATCGACCCTGCCCGCCCGGGTCGCAGCCTTCGCCTTCGTACATCGGCTTGTTGGCAAGGGAGGGTCTTGCGGCATGGGCGACCGGCTGCCCACCTCCGCCTTCACATCACAGGATCGCCAACGCTACCGGTACAAGGTCCGGCGTTGTCTCGGCGTTTTGGAGCGGATGCTCGCTGAGGGACGCTTCGAGACCGGGCGCAAGACGATGGGCATCGAGCTAGAACTGGTCCTCGCGGACCAGGACGAGAATCTCGCCAACGTCAACAGCGAGGTCCTGACGAGGATCGCGAGTACGGACTTCCAAACCGAATTGGGGCAGTTCAATCTCGAGGTCAACATCGCCCCGCACACGCTCGGCGGTGTCGTCTTCAGCGAGCTCGAGGAGGAGCTCACTACGAGCATCGGCTACGCCGATCACAAGGCTCAGGAAGTCGGCGCCCACGTTGCGATCATCGGCATCATGCCCACCTTCGGGGACCATGACGTCGCCCTTTGCGCCCTCTCCAACAACCCGCGTTACGCCGCGCTGAACGAGCAGATCGTCCTGGCTCGAGGCGAGGACCTGGCAGTCGCGATCGATGGTGTCGAGCACCTCGCCTGCGAGACCAGCTCGATCATCTTCGAGGCAGCCGGCACGAGCATCCAGTTCCACCTGCAGGTCAGCCCAGATGGCTTCCCGATGGCGTGGAACGCCGCACAGACCATCGCGGGCGTCCAGCTCGCCCTGGGTGCGAACTCGCCCTTCTTCCTCGGCCGTGAGCTCTGGCGGGAGACACGCGCGATCCTCTTCGAACAGGCCACGGACACCCGATCAGAGGAGCTGGTCGCGCAAGGCGTCCGGCCTCGGGTGTTCTTCGGCGAACGGTGGATCAATTCGCCCGTGGAGCTCATCCACGAGAATGTCCGCTATTTCTCCGCGCTCTTGCCCTACTGCGACGATGAGGACCCGGTCGAGGTCCTCGAACATGGCGAGATCCCACACCTGAGCGAGCTGCGCCTGCACAACGGCACGGTCTGGCGCTGGAACCGCCCGGTTTATGACGTCCAGCGTGGGAAGCCCCATCTGCGCATCGAGAACCGCGTCCTGCCCGCCGGTCCGACTGTCGCGGACATGCTCGCCAACGCCGCTCTCTACTACGGCTTGGTGCGAGTGCTGTCCGAGCAGGAGCGGCCGATCTGGCGCCGGATGACCTTCTCCGCGGCGCGGGAGAACTTCTATGCCGGCGCGCGCTACGGCATCGACGCCAAACAGTTCTGGCCGGGCCTCGGCACCGTCGCCGTGAGCGACCTGGTCCTGCGCCGGCTGCTCCCGCTGGCGTACGACGGACTCGACCTGTGGAAGATCGAGCCGGCCGAGAGGGACAGGCTGCTTGGGATCATCGAGCAGCGGTGCCTGCGGCGTACGAACGGCGCGGACTGGCAGGCGAGAGCCTTCCATCGGCTCTACGACGAGCGTGGCTACGACCGGCTGACTGCGTTGCGCGAGCTGACCCGCCGCTATATGGAGTGCATGCGTACAGGTGAGCCCGTGCACACCTGGCCGCTGCCGTAATCACACGCCACCTCGGGCGGAATTTGCGCGTCCTCCAGTCTCGTCGCCGCGGTAGGCACCTTCGGTGCGACACTAGCCTCCAGTTGCCGCGGCGTCGAAGATCGCCTGGAGCAGCACCTGGGTGATCGTGCGCGGGTCTCTGGTGACATAGGACTGGCCATGGGTCGCTGCCGCGATCGGCTTGATCTCGGCGGCATCGACCTCTGGTCCGAACGCTACGACGATGACGGTCACCGGCTTCTTCGGATCGAACTCGGACTTGAGCGTCTTGACCAGCCGATCACGGCTGACGCTGCCGGGATCTTCGTTTTTCCCGTCGGTCATGACGACCAACACATTGATCCTGCCGGCCTGGTAACCGTCACTCATCACCCGGAACCCGGCGAGGATCGTGTCATAGAGACCGGTGCCGCCGCCGACCTTCCAGGTCACCTTGCTGGTCGCCGCGTTCAGCACCGTTCGCTGCGAGGCGTCGCCCACCACGGTGGCGAGCGGGCGGATCGGCACGATTTCCTTGTAGTCCTTCCCGCCGTCCAGCTTCGTCGAGAAGTTCCACACGCCCACGGACGTGTCCTCGCGCAGGAGCGGCAGTGCCGTCAGGATGGCCTGCTTGGCGAGGTCCATCCGAGTCTTGCCTGGCGCGCCCGGCACCGGCTCTCCCATGGAGCCTGAGACGTCGAGGACGGTAAGGATCCGGCCGCTGAGGTTAGCCGCCGTCCACAGGCGCTGCAGCTCGCCGAGCGAGGCCGGCTCAACGGGTGGAAGGGACTTCGGTGCGTCGGGGAGAACGCCATTTGCTGGGGTCGCGTCGACACCGGCTTGACGGTCAATGGAGCGGAAGCCGTGATCCTGGAGCACGACCGTGCCCGCGTCGCTGAGCAGCCGGTCGTGCAGCTTTTCGGCGGTGTCCTGTAGCCGCCCCGCCTCTGCCTGGCTGACCCCGGCGCGGGCGACGGGCGTGAAGGGGTAATCGAGGAACGGCGAGCCCTCCTTCGGGTACACCGCGACCAGGGGCACCGCGGGCTTCTTGTGGTTGTACGCCCAGACGCCCTGCTCGGTGTACGGGAAGGCGCCGACCCGGCCAGCCGTCGTCTGCTGGATCTCGGCCGGCGACTGCGGCAGCTTGGACAACACGTCGTCGGTGGTCGCCGACATTCGGGACGAGAGCATTCGTGCAGCCGCGACGAGCTGAAGGTTCGCCTCGGTCCCGCTGCCGAGAAGTGTCCGGAGCCCGGCCAAGGTCAACATGCTCGGTGCGCATCGAGTGGGATCGGCGATGCCGAACTTCACCAGGCTGGATCCGAGGCTCGCGACGACATCCGTCCAGGATGGTTGCCTGTCGGGCCAGCCCTGCTGCTTGGCCGCTGGTCGCACCATGGCGACGACGACGGGCGACTGCGCGATCGATTCCAGTCTGCCCAGTGGACTCTGGCCGCCCGCGGCGGCGGCGACGCGCCCGGGCCAGAGCGAGGAATCCGGAATCCAGACGTCAGGGCTGCCGACGCTCGTCGTCTTCCCTGCGGCAAGTACCTGCGCAACCTGATCGGAGGGACTGGCGGTGACCGTGATCTCCGTACAGGCGCCCTTCACCGGACCCCTGGAATCGTCCTTGATGGAGTCGGCCACTTGCCGGATGGCCGGTGCGATGTCCGGGCTGGTCGTCACCGAGAGCGTCGTCGTGGACGTACATCCAAGCAACCGCGTCGCCGCGAAGGCGCCAGTGGCCGCGAGGACGCCGAGGACGAGCAAGGCGGTCGCGGCCCGCCGAACCCGAGATCGCCGCCGGGTCGTGCGCCGGCGCTGGAACTCCTCCCGGCGCGACGCGCCGTCGCTTGCGGCCCGATGGCGACCGGCCACTCGCTCACACCTCGCTGATCATCTTCGGCTCAGCGCGCGTCGGGGGAGCCCCGCAAAGCACAACCGCAGCAGGCATGCTGCACCCCTGGTTCAGCGCTTTGTACCGGCGCACTCTAGTGATAAGCGGCAGGTTCAGCTAGTCGAGGAACACAGCGCTGTCAAGTGGTCACAGCCTGCGAATTCACTCGGCTTTCGGTCTCCGTCACGGTCCGGAAACATCAGGCGCCTGCGGCTTTAGACGGCCTGCGGCTCGAAGAGCTCAGCGAGCCAGCCGGGTACGGCCTCGCCGTAGTCCCGCCAGGCCGCTGCGCCGGAGCCGGTCAGTGCCCGCCGCCAGGCGAGTGCCCGCCCCACCGTACCGACCTTGACCGCCAAGGAGACGGCCCTGATCAGGTCCTCGCGGTCGTGGCGCTCAGTCCACGGCTCGAGATAGCTGTCCCGCAGGCGGAGCAGTGCGGGGTCGCCCGGCGCGAGCTCGAACCGGCGACTCGCCGCGTTCAGCGTCACGAGCAGAGAACAGAACGGATGGCTGACAGAGGCGTCGCCCCAGTCGAAGAAGATCAGTCGCTCGCCGTCGACGAAGACATTGGCGTCGTGAAGATCGTCATGCTGGACCATCGGTGGGACTCCGGCCACCTCCAGCTCGGCGCACCATTCGGTGAACTCCGGAAGCGAAGATTGCAGCCGTGCATACGTCTGCGCACTGAGGCCATCGGCCTCGCCAATCCGCAGCTTGTCCGGCCGAGAAAGGAGACCAGCCAGCAAGCTCGGCATTGTCGATGGACGATGGTCAGGGACGCCCATCGCCAACAGGTCGCCGGCAAGAGGAACGGTCTCACGCTGCAGTTCGCCGTACTGGCGGAGCATCTCGGTCCATTCGGCCAGGTCCGCGCCGGTGCTGCGGAGGGTCTGACCGCCGTCGGGGAGGAGCGACCATCCGCGTTCCGCGTCGATCGCCAACGGCGTCAGTACCCGGCCGGTCGTCCAGCGGGAGAGAGCAACCATCAGCCGCGGCTCGTAACGTGTGGCACCGCCGTTGGCTTTGAACCAGACGTCGCCGGTCACCGTTGGTACCTTGATCACGGTCGACCACGGCCGGATATGCACGGGCTCCAGATCGCCGCCGATCGTGAGGCCGCGTGGCATCAGCCGGTCCTCGATCCACTCCTCAACGGCGGCTAGCCAGCTGGGATCGAGCGCTTCGGTGGCGTTGGTGTGCGCGGTCATCGCAGCCGACGGTACCGGCAGGTTCGTGCGAGTCCCACCGGGTTTTCCCCGCTCCTGTGATCAGACCGGGACGGAGATGCCTACTCCACCGCGGGTCTCCGCGCCGTAGCGCTCCTTCTCCTTGGCGAGGTCGAGCGGACCGATCCTCGAGCGCGAAGCCCGCGCTGTGTCGTCGAGCAGGTCGGCTGGGATGATCCACACCACCTCGAACTCGAGGCCGTCCGGATCCTTCGCATACAGACTTTTCGTCGTCCCGTGGTCACTCGCGCCGACCAGGGCGCCGGCCTCGGAGAGAACACCGGCGATCCGCTCCAGCTCGGCCAGGGTATCGACCTCCCACGCAAGGTGGTACAGGCCCACTGTGCTGCGCCCGGCCTGCGAGTCACCGGCTGCTGCGCCGATCGCAAAGAGGCCGAGGTCGTGGTCGTTTGTCGACCCCGGCGCCTGCAGGAAGGCAGCGCGGCCTGGCGTGCCCATCACCGCGCGGAAGCCGAGCAGGTCACGATAGAAGGCCGCGCTGCGATCGACATCTCGGACGTAAAGGACAGCATGGTTGAGGCGGTGAACCGGCATGGTGTGATCTCCTCGCACTCGAACCCGATGGACGCTGCAGGAGACTAGTTTAAAGCTCAACTACCTCGGCCGGGTAGGGCTGTACAAACACCATGGTCGATCGCCGAAATCGCGCAGATCGAGGAGCTAATTGGGCTGAGATTGGGAACAAACCAAGCTGCCGGTGTGTAATTGGTTCCGGCTGCCGTCGAAGGTCAGCAAAAGTTGATCACGCAGGTGTGGAGTTACGCAGTAGGGGTGCAAAGCCACCCCAACGCAGGTCTCCGTTAATCGAGCGGTCGCGAGCAGCCGGAGACGCGCAAAGTGCGCGCCTCGACGGTCCTCGAAAGGGAGACACAGCAGATGGTTCAGGGCACT
>DATBRJ010000422.1:0-21340 GCA_036560395.1 Actinomycetes bacterium
CGGCGACCCGGTCGCGGGCAAGCGCGCCTATGACCAGATCTTTGACGAGAACACGCTGCTCGGGCCGGCGCCGGTGGTCGGCAACGAGGCCCAGATGCCGCGGCAGCTGGCCCGGTTCTGCTCAGGCTTCCTCGCCGGCCCTGCCGACGCCTTCGACCGGCCGATCTATCTCACCAACGAGGAGTCGTCCGGCGCCGAGACCTTCGACGGCAAGGGCGGCCAGTCGGTCGCCATCTTCGATGGCGAGCTCCACACGCTGCCCAAGCTGGGCCGCTTCCCGAAGGAGAACACCAACGTCCAGCCCCGGCGGGACATTCGGACGGTGATCCTTCCGACCGAGGACGGGCCGGCCACGCTCGACAACCAGCTGTACATGTACGTCGGCACCAAGGACCGGTCGGACGACGCCACCGTGCTGGCACGCAACGGGCTCGACAACGGCAAGCTGTACGTGTTCCGCTCGCTCGACCCGGATCGCAACAGCGAGCGGACCTTCACCAGCGGCTCGGTCGCCGGCAAGTGGGTCGAGATCCCCGACGCCGAAGCCCTCACCGACACGCAGCTGGAGGCGGCCAGCGACGCCGTCGGCGCGATGACGTTCGTGCGCCCCGAGGACGGCGCCTTCAACCCCAACAACCCCGACGAGTTCTTCTTCGACACCACCGGCTCTTCCAGTGGCGCCGACGAGGGCGTGAATGAGCTCGGGCGGCTCTACTCCCTGCGGCTGAACCCGTCCGACCCGCTCAAGCCGGCGACACTCTCGGTCGTCTACAACGCCGACACCGTGGTCGCCGCGGGTGGCGACACCGCCATCAGCCCCGACAACATCGGCGTGAGCGGCCGGTACCTGATGATCAACGAGGACGGCACCACCGAGAGCCGGCTCGTCATGGCCGCCAAGGGCCGCGACGGCTCGATCTGGCGCTTCGACCTCGTCAAGGGCCGGGTCGGTGTCGACGCCTCGACGGCCACGCGCGTCGCCCAGCTGGATCCGCCAGGCCGCGACGACGTCGCGGTCGGCCCCGGGGTCTGGGAGACCAGCGGCATCATCGACGCCTCCGCGATGTTCGGCGCCGACACCTGGCTCTCCGATGTGCAGGCCCATCCACCCACGACCCCACCGGTAGGCCCGACCGTGACCGTCGAGGACGGCCAACTGTTCCTGCTGCGGCCCACCGGGTAGGCACAAACAACCACGTGGATTGCCGGTAGGAGGCGGGCTACCTCGCCCCCTACCGGCATTTCTGGTCGCAACGCGCGACTCGAGAGTCAGCCCGGAGGAGCGCCGCGGAGAGTTCCGCGGCCACCTCGGGATCGTCGGGGAAGCCAACCCGCAACGTCCGATGTCCACCTCCGCCCGCTGAGGCTGAGGGACCGGACTGGTTACCTTGCCCGGAGGGCAACTGAGTGGTGCGAAGCTGACATGCTTACGCCCGCCTGAGCGGCGCAAGTGGCAGGGGTCCTCGATGCCGATCTGATCGCCCAGGCAGTTCCGCAGCGATGGGGACGCAGCCAGGCTTCGTACGCGAATGAGGAGACCGGATGAAGCGACGATTGCGCGACGAGGAGCGGGAGCAGCGCATCACCATGGAGATCGTCGTCGACGCCTACACGCCCGAAGAGCAGGCCATGGGCTGGTACTACTCCCTCGAGGACCGGCTGCACTTCCCATTTGTGGCCAGGTACACCGCCGAGCGCAGCATCTCGCCGCTGCGGGTCGGTGACGAGGTCGACGTCATCGGGATGGCCCCCGAGGAGGAGTGCCAGCACGAGATGTTCGTGCTGATCCGCTGGGAACGCCGACCCCTTGCAGTCCCCTTGGCCCAGTTGGAGGGCGTCGCCGTGGACGAGCAGACCCGCCAGGTGATCGAGGATTGGCACTATTGGGTCGCTCAGGGTTACGAGCTGTGAGCAGCGCTGACCTGGAAGGAGGATCGTCTGCCGGGCCACCCGCCACGGACCCCCGCACTCTCAGACGGATGGACCCACAACCGGGGTCCGGTCAATTCAGAGCAACCGTTCTGAGTGCCAATCTGTGCTCTCAGCGCCCCCGGGCCCAGCCGGGGGCGCTGGCTTCTGTGACCATGTCAGCTCTTGGAGAGTTGCGGACGAGGAGAGATTCATTGCTCGGACAACGCCTGATCGTCGGTGGTGCTGTCTTCCGACGAGTCGCCGGAACCGTCCACCTCCACTACCAGTCGTGGGCTCCGGCGGGCGGCCAGCCGGGCCGCCGTCGCTCGCGAGGGCGAGACCTCTCCCGTCCGCGGACTCTCCGGCCCCAGTAACGCGGAGGGCTGCGGCTGCAGCGTTATCGGGGGTACTCGAAGGGGCAACGTGGGGGGCTGCCACGGCGTCCGCGGCAGCGGCGGCAGCGGCGGCATGACTTGTGGTGGCTGGGGCATCGTCGTCGCGGTCGGCGGCGGTTGGGGCGGCTGGGGTGGCGGGGCGTTGAGGACCACGAAGTCGGGGTCGTTGGCCGCCTTTCGGATCGCGTCGTCAAGGTCCTTGGCCGAGCGTCCGAGGTAGCTGCTCGTGGGGTCCTGCAGCGCCTGCTGGTAGGTCGCGTCGTTCCAGCTCGTGTTGTTCTGGCCGATGAGGGCGCCGTTCTTCTGGAGTTGCCGAACGTGCAGCTGGACGCCCACGAACCGACGCACAGCGTCCTCGATCTCCTGCTCGGTCAGTTCTTCGGAGTCGTTCACGCGCCAAAGCAGCTCTTCGGGCAGGTTCGTCGGGTCCAAGGCGAGGATCCTCTCGGCCGTGTCCTTGTCCACCAGGGCAGGCAGGCCAGCGTACTTGCCCCCCGTGTTCCCCTGGTTGGCGACCAACATGCCTTCCCCGAACGACTTGTCGTCGTCGATCCCACTGACCTGACCGGTCTGTGGGTCGATGAAGATGTTGCCCCCGTGGCGGTCGAGCTGCCCGGTGATCGCGTCGAACAGCTGCAGGTCGGACATGCCCTTCTGGATCCGTGGGACGCTGAAGTCGATCCACTCGTAGATCTCCTGCGACATCGCGTAGTACTTCCCACCCCGCTCTTCCAGCTGGTTGTGCTTCACCCACGCTGCTATCTGCTGCCTGCTGGCGTTCTTGGGCGGCTTCATCTCCCTGTCATGCTTGTGCTTGACGAGTGGCGAGCCGGGCACGGCACCTGACACGACGCCCGAAGAACCTTTGACCCTGGCGAACGCGTTGCGCGCGATGACCTCCGGCATGCCGAGGAACCTGGCGAGGCGGGTCGACGCCACGGCGTACTGGGACACGGCATCCTCGTCGTGGTGCGGCTTGAAGAACACGTCGGGGCTGCCCCACGCGCCACCTTCTACGGTCGGGGCGTTCGTCGCGTTCAACGCCACGCGATGGACGACGTTGAGGGTTTTCGGCATGACCGTGCGCGTGGCCATGTTCAGGTGTTCTTTCCCCCGGACGAAAGTGCCCGCCCTGGCACGAGTCTTGGTCCTGGCGTCACGCTTCTTCTTCCCCACCGGTCCCCCTCCTGGATCACTTAGTCGACGTTCGCCTTGTAGCTGAGGGCGAGATTGATGTTCGAGAGGGCGGCCTTGTCGCCGTTCAGCGCGAACCGCCAGTCCGACCCCTGGCTGGTGACGCTCAGGCGGTTGGTGATGAGCGCCTTGCCGCTCTCCAGCGTCCAGTCCGGGTCGCCGTTGAGCACCATGCTCACCCCGTCCTCGCCGTCCACGTCGAACCAGGCGTAGATCTCGGGGATCTGGCGGCTCGCCATTGCCGGGAACATGTCGGCGGAGAACGTGAGCACCAGCTCGTCCCCGTCGCCGCCGAGGAACTCCTCCCAGGCCTCGGGGAACTCCGCCGCCACGTCGACGAAGCGGAACGCCGAGTAGGGCTTGAGCATGCCCTTGACCGCATTGGTGAACACCGGGTCGCCGCCGTCGGCGGTGTAGCGCAGGGTGAGCACGACGTCGTTCAGCTGGCTCGGATCGTCGACCGAACGCCGGCCGGTCAGCTCCAGGCGCCAGGCGGACACCGCGCCGGTGCCCTCGAACGGCAGGTACCGGTCGTCGTCGAGGTCGAGCCGGAACATGCCGTTGTTCTCGTCCCCGGCCTGGGCATGCGACAGCGCGACCTGCTGCCTGGCGCGCCAGTCGGTGCGCAGCGTCTCGGGTGGCATTCCCTTCGGGTCGAGCAGGTACCTCACCGCCTTCGGGTCCGGTTGCAGGACGGTCTTCGAGTTGAGCTGGGTCAGGATCGCGTTCGGCGTGCTGGGTTCGCCGTCGGCGCCGACGAAGTCCACGGACAACCACCGGACCTGGCGCCGGTAGTGGCCGGGGAAGTCGTAGTCGAACAGCGCTTCGGACAGGGTGAACTCGCAGCTTCCGGTGCTCTTCAACCGCAGCAGCGCCACCGGGTCCAGGTCGGCGAGCGAGATGCGCTTGACAATCTCCAGGCCGCGTGCGTCGGCGTCCAGGTAGGACTTGGCCATGCGCTCCAGGTCCAGGCCGAGGGTGTCCCCGGCCAGCAGGCCGTTCCGCCGGCTCTCCCAGTACAGCGGCCGGATGAAGGACGCCTCGCTCTCGCTGGCGCCGCGCTCGAACTGGAAGGCGCGCTCGGCGCCCTTCGCCAGCTCGTAGGCCAGGTTGTACGCCTGCAGGTGCAGCCCGGACAGCTTCCCGGCCATCCACTGGTAGAGCTGCGCGTTGCTGAACTTGTCCCGCAGGAAGGTGGTGACGGACTCGTTCTGCGCGATCTGCTTCTCGGTGATCTCCAGCTCGCGCTGGGCGATCGCGAGCTGCCGGGTGGCCGCCTGCGACTGCAGGACGATCTGGGCCAGGTCGCTTCTCGCCATGCTGAGCTGCAGCTGCCAGTCCTCCTGCATCCGCAGGTGGCTGGCGAAGACGCCGAGGACCTCACCGGTGACGCTCAGGCCCTCGCCGAGCGACTCGGAGAACTCGGAGAACTTCTCCAGGGTCTCCCCGGCCTGCTCGCCGCCGACCTCGATGCCCACGATGAGGGGGCCGAGCTTCGACTGCGGGACCGCGTGCGCGATGCCCGATGCCAGCTTGAGCGCGGCCGCCGCCCCGTGCGCGACCGACGCGGAGATCATGAGCCCGATCTGGGCCTGCTCGAGCGGGCTCAGCCCCTGGTCGAGGAGCCGCTGGTAGTGCGCCTGGCGGTTCCTGGCGGCGGCCTCGCTCTCCGCCAGCTCCGCGATGTTGGCCCGGGCGATGGCGACCTGCTCCTCCTTGATCGCGCGGGTCATGCCGAGAATCGTGCCCTCGTGCCTGCTCTGCAGCAGGTTGAGCTCCTCGGCGTCGCCCCGCTCCAGCACGCCCAGCAGGTCGTTGCCGAGCTGGCTCAGCCGTTGCGCGAGGTCCTGGGCCCGGCGCAGCATGAACCCGAAGCGGTAGTGCGGGGTCGCCACCGGGGCCGCTGCGGTGACCGCCTGCTCAACGTCGAGCCCGGACGCGACGGCCTGCACCAGGGCCGAGGGCTCGATCGGCGGGCTGAACAGCGGCAGCGGCTGGCTGATGCCGAGGATGTCCTGCGACAGCCTGATCTTGCGCAGCCGATCCTCCATGCGGCTCCAGTAGTCGCCCAACACGGTGTTCTCCGGGACGACGAAGTAGGAGTTCTCCGTCGCCGGCACGGCGCTGGCGTGGACCAGGTTGGTTCCACGGCCGTCGGCCGCCCACCGCAGCAGGAAGTCGTACTCGCCAGGCTCGTGGCCGAGCTGCCCGTAGTACTCGGCCTCGCGCATCGGCCGCGATCCCAGCCGCCTTGGCCGCGCCCCCAGCAGGTCGTTGGCGAGGACGTAGAGCATGCGCGCCTCGTCGATGCTCTCGGGGGTGTACTGCCGGAAGAGCATGTCGCCCCAGTCGAGTAGGTTGTCGATGTAGGCCATCACCACGGCGCGGCGGTACGCGCCGGGACGCATGGCGGCGATCGCGTGCGGGTCGAAGGGATCGTCGAGATACCTCCGTATCGCCGCCTCGAGTCCCCCGATCATGAGGTCGTACCGGACATCCAGCCGCCCGAGGATCGCGCTCGCCTCCCGCAGGCTCCGCAGGGCCGTCTGGACGTCCGGGTTCGAGACGCCCGCCAGGCGCGCCGTCGCGGTGTCCAGGTACCCGGTGAGGTCGCGGACCAGCTCCGGCAGCTGGACCCGCAGGATGATCGCCTCGTCGTCGCGGACGGCGCGTTCCTGGTCGAACACCGGGCCCAGCAGCCGCACGCGATCCAGCCGTTCGGCCAGACCCGGAGCCGGGGCCGCGCCGTCGAGTGCGCCGCGGAGCACACCGAGCGCCTGGGCGCAGGCGTCGACGAGGGCGCCGACGTCCACCGCGCGGAACGGCAGGAACCGCCAGCGGTCCCGGCTGTGCGCCGGGTCGAAGATGTACTCGTACCACTGCTTCGCCTCGCCGAACCGCTGGGCGCCGTTGAGTGCCTGCGCGATCAGCAGGGGCGCATGGAAGAACGCCTCCCAGTAGTAGATGCCGTTGGCGCTGTCGAAGTCCAGGTGCGAGCTGACCGGCAGGTGGTCGTCGACCCGGTCGCGATTGACCTGGATGACCGTGGCCGCCGAACGCCCGGTGTCGAACGCCGGCGTCTCGTCGGTCTCCTGGGTGGCGGTGTCCAGCACCGCGGCCACGCCTCCGGCGAGCAGCCGCTGGTTGAGCGTGACCGCGGTGCCGCTGGTCAGCCGGACGATCTCGTACTTGGCGCCGGACTGTTCGTACGGGAACGTGAGCGGAACGCCGGGCGGGCCCGTGCGGGGGTAGCGGGCGTAGTGGTCGCCGCGGAACAGGTACAGCGCGGCCGCCGTGCCGCTGGCACCGTCCAGCCCGGAGCGGAACGGGTGCGGCAGGTTGCCCCAGTTGCCGGAGATCGGTTTCAGCGCGATCGGCGCGTCCAGCTCCTGGTCCTGGGCGAGCCGGCCGTACCGGTCGCCGGAGAACACGTAGACCTGGCCGTTCAGCTCGACCAGCGCGTCGACCGCGACCGAGCAGGCCTTCGGGTAGCCCGCGTCGACGAACTCGGCCGGCCCGGTCCCGAGGGTGTAGCGCACGAACCGGCTCCCGCTGGTCAGGAACAGATGCCGGCCTCGGATGCAGGCGGCGTCCACCGCCCGCTCGATCCCGAACGTGCCGCGCCCGAGGTCGGCCGTCGGGAACGTCTCCGACCGGCGGCCGCGGCGGGTCCGGGTCCAGGTCTTGGTGCCGTTGTCGAACTGGTAGACCACGCCCCGGCTGTCGGTGACCTCGCGGACGGCTGACCCGGGAACGTTCTCGGTGTTGTCCGCGAGGTCCTTCGGGTAGCCGTCGTCGACGTAGTCGTACGAGTCGCCGGTGTACCGGACATACCTGTTGTCCGAGATCAGGTAGGTGTACTTGCCGCGGACCAGCGCGGCGTCCACGAGCCGGCGGTCGAAGAACGGGGTCCCGGCGGTCGCCTCCTTGTCCTTGTCCTTCTCCTTTTCCTTCACCTTGCCCCAGGAGTCGGTGATCGATCGGGGGGTGCGCAACGCCGTCGATGTCACGAACGCCTTGAGCTCGTTGGAGAAGAAGTACGCCGTGCCGCCGGGCGAGGTGAAGGCGGCGTCGACCCGCTTCCATGCCGGCAGGTCCTCGGTGTTCGACGCGATCGGTTTCGGGTAGCCGTCGTCCAGGACCGCGAAGGGCTCGCCGGTGTAGCGGAAGTATTCGGCGCCGGAGAAGACGTAGGTGTACTGCCCGCGAACCAGGACGGCGTCGACGACGCCGGTCTCGGTGAGGGCGTTGCGAGCCCGGCCGAAGCGGCTGCCGACGGGCTGAGCCTCGCTGATCTTCCCGGCCCGGTCCACCTGGACGTACTGGCCTTCGGCGTTCAGGTACCAGCTGGTTCCGTCCGGACTGGTGAACCCGGCCTGGAACCGGTCCCAGGCCGGCAGCCGCTCCCCGGCGCCGCCCTTGACCGGTAGCCGCTCGACCTGCACGGGTGGGAGCGGCGCCGGCTTGCAGAGGAAGCTGCCGCCCTTGTAGTCGAAGCTGAACCACGGTGCGTCCGACGACTCGGTCGGCTGGTTGAACATCACCACGGTCGGGGCGGCCACCGCGGGCGCGGCCGGGCCGCCCGCCGCCGGCGCCGGTGAGCTCCCATTCGAGGTGACGGGCTCCTTGAAGAGGCCTGTGAAGCGCTCGGTGCCGCTGTCGTCGAAGCTGACCGGCGCGGCTGGCCTGGTGTACAGCTCCGGGGTGAGACTGAAGGCCATGGTCTGGCGCACGGTGGTCGTGAAGACCTGAACCGCGTAGGAGCACCGCACGACGATGTTCTCGTGGGCGTCGCCGCCGTCCGGCCCGGCCCCGCTGCCGGTGGCCGCGCCGGCCAGGACGGCCGACCGCTCGACCAGCAACTGCACGTCGGAGATCGGCCAGGGGTACCGGATCGGGGGCTCGGTGGCCAGCGACTGCGCCGGGACCCACTCCTTGTTCAGGTTGTAGAACGAGTAGAAGATCCTGACGACGCGGGTGGTCTGCCCGCCGCCGGTCAGCGAGCGGGTCCCGCCGTCCGTAGTCTCGGTGAACGTCGCCGTCTCCCCGGCCTCGGCCACCTCCTCCACCGTGGCCCAGAACACGAACACCCGGTCGAACGCGAACACCGGGTAGACCCTGTCGCTGTCGATCTGGATGTTGACCTTCAGCCACGGGTGCCACTGCGCGGCCCGGCTCGCCTCGCGGGAGAACTCGGCCAGGCGGTAGTAGTACCGGCGAGGGTCGGTCTTCGTCCGCCCGAACAGCACCAGGTGCCACGGGAGCTCGCCGGCGTCGGCAGGTTCGTGGACGTATCCTCCGGCGATCGTCAGCCGGGACACCTCGGTGTACTCGTCCAGGTAGCGCCGGAAGGCGCGCTCGGCCGAGGCCGGCGTGACCTCGCCCTGCAGGAGGTCCTCCTCGAGGGCCGCGAACGCCGGCGTCTTGGTGTCCCGCAGCTCCGGCCGGAGGTAGTTCTCCGGATACAGGTAGACCTTCCGGTTGGCCTCCCAGACCCGGTAGTTCTTCATCCAGCCCCACCAGCGCCGCAGCTCGGCCTTGACCTCGTCGGGCCGCGCCGGGAGCTCGCCGTCCCCGGCCTGGAGCGTGACGGGCTGCAGGTCGAGGAAGTAGCGGTGGAAGAACAGCTGCGCGGCGGCGATGGCCTCACGCACCCGCGACGTGATACCGCGGCTGCCCATGTCGACGTCGATGAACAGCCGGTCGAACAGGTCGCGGGAGCTGTGCAGGTCGGTCGACTGCGCCAGCACCGCCTGCACGAGCGCGTCCCGCTTGGCCAGGTTGAGCTCGTCGTGCAGCTGGCGCTCGAGCGCCGCCCATTCCGGACCGCTGTGCCGCAGCGCCAGCAGGCGGTACAGGCCGTCGGCGGCCGCCGCCCGCGACCCGGTCGCACCAGCGGCGTACAGCGGGCTCCACACGTCGGTGAACACGGTGGACGGTGCCCCGCCCAGCTTGGCGGTCGTCTCGAAGAGGGTGACGGCCGCCTGGATCAGCTCCAGGTCGAACACGGCCTCGAACCCGGCCGCGGCCGTGAGGAACGCGTGGTGGCGCTGGACCCACATCAGCTCGTCGACGTCCCAGTGGAACAGGCCGGCCACCCGGGCGTAGGGGTCGGCGGTGACGCCCGCGGAGCTCAGGGCGCCGGCCAGGCCGCCCTGCGGGTCCGACGTCCGGTCCTGGAGCTCCTTGAAGCGCCAGATCACGCGGAGGTCGCTGAGCGTGTAGTCGGCCCAGCGACCCCACCGCCAGGTGAGGGGCTGCGGGTACATGCGGTCGACCCGGCGGTGGTCGGGGTCGGAGTAGCGCACGTACTGCTCGCCGCGGGCGAAGTAGGTGGTCCCCTCGAAGACGAAGGCCGCGTCCAGCCCGCTCTCGAACGTCTGCGGAAGCTCTCCCCAGTCGTCCTTGATCGTGCGGGGGTAGCCGTCGTCGGCGTACTCGGCGGTGGGCGTCCCGTAGCGGAGGTACTGGTCGCCCTTGAACGCGAACAGGCTCCCGTCCCGGGAGACGAAGGCCGCGTCGATCGATGTGTCGTCGGGGTCGGCGAGGAACCGGTTGCGCACCTTGCCCCATGTCCCGGTGATCGGCTGCGTGGCGGGCGAGGCCTCGCCGGTGCGCACGAACTGCCGGTCCCGGAACAGGTACACCTGGCCGTCGGCGCCCGCCACGGCGGCGTCGATCCCGTCGGAGAACTGCTCGGGCAGCGTCTCCACGCCGAGCTCGGCAGGCAGCGACGCGGCGATGCCGCGCGGGTAGCCCTCGTCGACGAACGCGTACTCGCCGCCGGAGTAGCGCAGGTACTGGTCGCCGGAGAAGAGGAAGGTCTGGTCGCCGGTCACGAAGGACGCGTCGACCCTGCCGGTGTCCGCCAGGTTGTTGCGGACCCGACCGAAGACGCTCAGGTCGTACGTCGCCTCGAGGCTCTGGGACACGACGTGGCAGAACTGGTCGATGAACAGGTAGAGGTTGCGGTCGTTGCCGACCACGGCGTCGATCACCGTCTGGCTGCCGGCCGCAACCCGGTCGGCCAGCATCTGCTCGAACGCGTCGGGCAGGTTGCGGAAGCAGGCCTCCTGCCGCAGGTCGACGACCGGCTTGGGGTACCCCGGGTCGGTGTAGCGGTAGCTCGGTCCCGAGTAGCGGACGTACTGGTCACCCGAGAAGAGGAAGGTCGTCCCGCGCCAGACGAACGCCGCATCGACGGCGGTCTCCCTGGCGGTCGACGTGATGTTGTTCCGGATCCGCCCCCAGCGCTGCGCGGTCGGCGTGAGCGCGGAGAACCCGCCCTCGGCATAGCGGGTGAACTGGTCCCGCGAGAAGAAGTAGGTCGCGCCGTCGCCGCCGGTGAACGCGGTCTGCAGCGGCACCGAGGTGGTGCCGAGGGGCAGGCTCGACCACAGCCGGGTGAGCGGCCTGGGGTACGACCATGTCCCGGACGACGCGTTGTGCTGCAGGTACTGCGAGCCGGACAGGTACAGCGTGTTGTCCCGGTCGAACAGGACCGCCTGGATGGTCGAGAAGCCCTCGCGGCGGTACTCCTCCGGGACGCCCCAGAAGTCGGCGCCCACGAGCCGGGGGTAGCCCGGGTCCGGCCGGGTGTAATCGGCGGTCGAGTACACGACGCAGCGCCGGTTCCCGCTCGCGTCCGGTCGCTCGAACAGGTAGGTGACGCCGTCCCTGACGTACGCGAGCCCGACCTCGGTCAGCCCGCCCCAGTGCTCGCTGATGAGCCGCGGGTGACCCTCGATCTCCGTGTCCAGGTAGTCGGACGCGGCGTAGCTGACGAACTGGTCGCCGCTGAACACGTAGGTCTTTCCGTCCCGGCCCACGAACGCCGCGTCCACGCCGTTGCCGTCGGCGATGGTGTTGCGCGGACGACCCCAGTCCTCCGCGGTCGGGAACTCCCGGCCCAGCCGGACGTCGTAGCAGGCGCGGCCCTTGAACAGGTAGGTGTTGCCGTCGACACCGTTCAGTACCGCGTCGAGCCCGGTGCGGAAGTGCGCCCGAGCGGACCTCAGCGCCCGCGGCCGCACCGCGGTCTTCTCCACCACCTGGGCCTCGATTGCGGTGTACCGGCGCCACCCGGCGTCGTCCTCCACCAGCACCGCGCCGTCCTCGAGGAAGGCGCATCCGGCTCGGCGCAGCCCGAGGTGGTCGTAGCGCCGGTAGAGCGAGCTGGACACGACATGGCAGCGTGGGCCCACGAAGAGGTAGACGTTGCGCTGGTCGGCGACGGCCGCGTCGATGCCGCCGTCGAGCCGGACGGTCAGGTTCGCGAACCGCGGTTCGGCCGCCAGGGATGCGGCGATCGTCCGGGGATAGCCGTCGTCGACGGTCGTGTAGTCGGTGCCCTCGTAACGGACATACTGCTTGCCGGAGAACAGGTACGTGTAGGTGCGCTCGCCATCGCCCGCCTCGGCGGGTGACCGCACCACCAGGGCGGCGTCGACGGTCCCGGAGCGGGTGATGTTGTTGACGACGTTGCCCCAGTAGGCGCTGATGGTCTTCGGGTACCGGTCGTCGACGCGGCTGTAGTCCTCGCAGGAGTAGCGCACGTACTTCCCGCCGCCGAAGACGTAGGTCTTGCCGTCGCTGCCGAGGAAGGCGGCGTCGACCCGCTCGAAGGGGATGCTGTCCCAGTCCTGGCGGAGGCGCTTGGGCTCCGACCACCAGCGGTGCCGGTTGTCGAAGAAGACGAACCGGTCGCCGGAGAACAGGTAGGTCCGCTCGTCCTTGCCGGTGAAGACCGCGTCGACGCTGCCGAAGCGGGCCGGACCGTCGGTGGGCGCGTCGGGAAGGTTCCACCAGTCCTCGGTCAGCGGCCGCGGGTACCCGTCGTCGGGTCGGGCATAGGACCGGCCCGAGTAGCGGACCCAGAACTGCCCGGCATTGTCCGCGCCGTTCCAGACGCTCATCCAGCCGGGCTCGCGTCGCACCTCGACCCGCAGGCCGTGCTCGGTCGGGACCGTCCACTGGGGACTGTGGCCCTCCACCCTGCCGTCGGCGGTGAGCCGCAGGTCGTGCGCAAGCAGCCATTCCCGCAGCTCCGGCGGGACCTCGCCGGCGTCGAGGTCGGCCTCGTAGGCGGCCCAGTCGTCCTCCTCCGGGACCGGGACCCGGAACAGCAGCCCGGCGGTCCCGAACAGGTAGGTCTTGCCGTCCAGCACGAACGCGGCATTCACCTGCTGCATCCCGCCCCAGTCACGGGCGATCAGGCGCGGGAAGCCGGCGTCGACGTAGGAGTAGTCGGCCCCGGAGTAGCGGATGTACCGGTCGCCGCTGAACAGGTAGGTCTTCCCGTCGAGGCCGACGAACGCGGCGTCGACGGTCCCGCTGGGCAGCACCGCGCCGAGCAGGCCCCAGCGCTTGTCCACCCGCCGGACGATCCGGTCGCCGGGCGGTGGGCTGATCGTCCGCCCGTTCTTGAACAGGGTCACCCCGGGGCCGGCACCGGCGAAGGCCGCCTCGATCCCGCTTTCGAACTCCGCGGGCAGGTCCGTGAAGTGCTGCTCCAGGCGCCGTGGATAGCCCTCGTCCACCCGGACGCCGCCGTTCTCGATGGAGTCGGCGTAGCGGACGACCTGGTCGCCCCGCAGCAGGTACACCGCGGCGCCCTCGGCGTAGGCCGTATCGATCTGGGTGGCACCCGCGAAGGCGTTTCGGACCCGGCCCCACCTGTCCGCGACCGGTTGCGCGGCCGCGTCGCCGGATGCGGCGTACCGCCCGTCCTTGAACACGTACGTCCGGCCGTCCAAGCCCTGGAAGGACGCGTCGACGGCCGTCTCGAAACCGGGTGGCAGCGTGGTGTGCATCCCTTCGGCCGGCCAGTTCGCCGCGATCGTCCGGGGAAAGCCCTCGTCGACCTCGGCGAAGTCGTCGGTGGAGTACCGGATGTACTGGTCGCCGGCGAACAGGTAGGTCTTCCCGTCCGCGTCCCGGAACGCCGTGTCGATGCGGACCGGGTCGGCGAAGTTGTTCCTGATCCTGCCCCAGGCCCGCGCCGTCGGCACCCAGCGGGAGCTCCCGGGAGCCTTCCGGAAGGCGAGCGAGCGACCGGTCCGGTCCCGTCCGACCAGCCACTCCGCTCCCGTCGCGTCCGCGAACGCCGCGTCGACGCCGGCGAGCCCGGTCGACAGGGTGCTCAGGGCCTGGGCGGCGCGGTCCTCGAGCGCGTAGGTCGCCGCCGAGTACCGCCAGTAGGTGTCGCCGCTGAACAGGTAGACGTGCCCGTCGGCGCTGGGCAGGAGCGCGTCGAAGGTGGCCAGCCCGGGTGGGAGCACCAGCCGTTCCGGGAACTTGCCGACGAGGTCCTGGTCGCGGAACGCGACCTCGGTCTCCACGCCGCTCAGGCCGAGCTTCGCGGCCAGCAGGGCGAACTGGGTCAACCGCCGGTAGGTGAGACGGAAGCGGCTGTCGGCCGGCTCGGTGGTGACCTGACCGGTGCTCCGGCCGGCGGCGAGGACCGGCGCCACCAGGTCCTCGACGGCGTCCGCCACGCCGCCGCACAGCGCATGGCAGATCGCCTCGACCGTGTCGGCCGGGATCCCCAACGCGTCCTGCAGCGCGCCGACCAGCGTCCGGTGCTGCTTGTCGGCCTGCTCGCCGAGTCGGGCGAGGATCTCGGCCGTTCCCAGCGACAGCTCCCTGGCTACGGCGTGCAACAGGAAGAAGACATCCTTGGCGTAGTCCTCGAAGCCCTCGACGGTGAACTCGAGCGCGTGGCGGACGTCGACGAAGTAGGCGACCCGGTCCTCGGGCACGGTGAGGTCGGCGCTCAGGTCTCCGGCCAGCGCCAGGAGGCCTATCAGCTCGTCGATCTCGTCGGGCTCGAAGTCGAGGTCGGCGAGCGCTTGCGGGTCGAGGTGGTAGGGCTGCTGCTCAACCAGCACGGAGGCGATGCGCTGGCAGATCGTTGCCTCGGCGCCCTGGTCGAGATCCAGCCAGAGTCCCAGCTGGTCGCCGCCGTCGAGGAAGAACGCCCGCACCTCGTCGCGCACCCGCCCGTCGATCAGGCAGCGGCCGTCGAGCTCGGCGACGATCCGCGCGGCGAGCGCGTCGTCGGCGGTGTCGCGGAAGGTCTCGGGCGCCACCGTGCACAGCTCGGCCCGGAACCCGTCGATCTGCGCCTGCAGGGCGTCCAGGATGCGGTGGCGGTGCGGGTAGAACTCCAGTGCGAGATTCAGCTCGTCGGGCCGCAGCCCGAGCAGCGCGCGCTTGTCGAGGTAGCGGTCGTCGCCGTCGAGGTAGCCGTTGAACCGCAGGCTCTCCAGCAGGCGCTCGACCTCGTCGGCGTTCAGTCCGAGGTCGGCGAGGATCGCCGGGTCGAGGGCCAGCGCTTCGCCGTCGAAGCGGGTGATCTGGTCGCGCAACCGCTGCCAGACCGCCGGCCCGACCGGCCCGAGGTCGGCGTTGACGCAGAAGTCGACGGCGTTGGACGGCTCCGCGAACAACTCGACCCACAGGACGGTTCCCTCGGGGTCGAGGTACTGGTTGAAGACCAGGTTGTCGTACAGCTCGTCGCGTTCGGCGGGAGACAGTTCCTCCAGGCCGTCCAGGTCGGAGGCGAAGACGGCGGCGTCGAGGCCGTCCACCCCGGCCGCCTCGTCCTCGGCGACCTCGGCCTGGTCGAGGCACAGCTGGCCGATCAGCTCGAACAGGGGCTCGCGGACGGCGTTGAAGTCCCCGGCCGGCGCGAACCCGTCCGCGGACTTCGGCAGGCTGGTCTCGATCACGGCGCCGTCGGCCTGCAGGTAGCCGCGGAGGACGAGGTTGTCGAAGATCTTCTGCTGGACGTGGTCGGCCAGGCCCAGCCCGACGAAGTCGCGCTCGTCGATCACCGGGAGGCGGCCGAGGCAGGCGTAGGCGGCGGTCGCGGCGCCGGCGACGGTCTCGATGCGCACCAGGCGCGCGTCCCGCGCGGAAACCGGGCTTCCACCGCGGCTGGTCAGGGTGTCGTGGATGACGCGGGCGGCGCGCTCGCTGAACCGCTCGGAGACGAACACCTCCGGTGCCAGTAGGACGGCCTGGAACTGCTGGTACAGCCCGTCGAGGACGGCGAGAGTGGCCTCGTCGCGTTCGGCGTCGGGCGCCGTTCCGGCGCCGCCGCCGAGGACCTCGTTCAGCTCCGCGGCGGTGATGTCCATCGCCTGCATGCACGTGACGACGGCGGTGATGGTCTGGACCAGCCAGAGCCCGTCGGCGACCGTACCGCCGACGAGGATGCGGTAGCAGTCCTGCTCCCCCGGCGGCGTGTCGATCAGCAGGCCGAAGGTGTTGTGCCCCCGGATCGACGGATCCCGGTTCAGCGCGTCGAGCACTCCGAAGAGGTCGGCCGGGGCGAGCTCAAGGGCGCTGGCCAGCCTGCTGACGCGGTACAGCAGCGACAGGACCGGCAGGCCGAACTCGTCCTGGTCGAAGGGGCTGTCCCCCGCAGGGCGCGATACTTCTGCCGGAACCGCTGCACGATCTCGCCGAGACCGGTCTCGGACAGGCCCAGTGCACGGGCCACGCGCTGGCGGTACTCCTTGTTCCGGGGCGCGAGAACGTCACCGGCGCAGGTGAGCCGGCGATACTGCCGGTAGGCCGGGGGGACGAACGCCGGCGCCAGGATGACGGTTCCGTCGATCTCGGCGAACCGGCCGTTGAACGTCCGGTTGAACAGGTCGGCCGGCGCCTCGCTGTCGCCGATGCCCAACGTGTTCATCGGCGCCACCAGGCTGCAGGCGACGTCGATGGGCAGCTCGAAGGTCGACGCCACGTGCTTGACGACGGCCAGCGTGCGGATCGCGCTTCGGTCGAGGATGTTGCCGCAGAGGCTGCGGAGCACGAGGTCGAGGTCGGGAAACGACATGTCGACGCCGTGGGCCAGCCGGACGAACCGGTTGACGCGCTCGAATCATCGCCACGGCGCGAATCGGGGGTCATCGACCCAGACGAGCATGTCCTCGTCGGCGTTCACCGTCACCGGACGGCCGCCCTGGTTGACGAAGAAGGCGGACGCCCGGGTTCGCTCCGAGTCCCCCGGCTCGCCGGTCGTCGTCGCGCTGAGATCCCCGAACAACAGCTGGGCCAGCTCACGCGCGGTCAGGCCGGTCTTCGCCAGGAAGCGGTCGACGGCCTTCAGCGTGGTGAACTCGGCGCCGTCGAGCTGGTAGTCGGCCTTGACGTCGGACTCGCGGGTCGCGGCGGTCGTGACCCGGTCGTAGGTCTCGCGCGACAGGCCGAGATACTCCCGAGCCACCACGTCGGGGTCCGGTCGCACCGCGAACTGCCGGTAGAGCTGCTCCGGGGCGACGCCGGCGACCTGAAGGTACTTCTGCCGCCGCAGGTCGGCCAGCGAGAAGGGCAGGCCGAACGGCGACGTCATCCCCGTCATCGCCTCGTAGGGGTCCTCCCCCGGCTTCGTCGCGAGGCGCCCCGCCAGCACCTCGTTCACGATGTCCAGGTACGGGACCTCGGTGTAGGTGTTGGCGGCGTCGAGCGGGATCTCCTTGATGAGCCGACGGTTCTCGGTCAATGCGGAGCCCTGGAACCGGTCGTCGATCAGCTGCAGGAGATCGGCCAGGTAGGCGGCGGGTGAATAGACCGACCGGGCCTCGTCCCCGTAGTTCGTCGGCTGTTCGCCAGAGAGCTGCTCGTCACTCGGCAAGGAACCGTCTGCATGCACAGGAATCCCCCGGCTGATCCAGGGACGCCCAATATGACCGGCTACGGCGGACCCGGGAGCTGGGCTCGGGAGCATGAGCCCATCGGCGCGTCCACTACGCGAGCGTGATGCTGCGACTCGGTGCCAAGCGCCGCTTCAGCGAAGAGCTAGCCTCCGATTTGGTGCGTCCTTGATACGTCATCGCCGTCGCCCGACGGCGATCCCAGCATGCGGCTCCCGTACGCGATCTCCTGCCTGGCAGTCACCGCCGCGCCCCTGAGCGGTGACGTGTGAACCTCGTCCGCCGCACCGGTTAGTAGACACAGGCCAGTGGAGCGGGGAAATGGTCAAACCGAGTCAGGCTCATCACCGCGGCTGATGGCAGTGCTGCGCCTGGATCCAGCCAGACGGCGACCCGTCGAGGGCGCCTGGAGCATGAAAGGACCTCCGACCTGGGAGAATGTCGAGCGCGCGACCGCGGGCGCCGGGCTGTTGCCGCCCGCGAGGCTGCCCGAGCGAGCTCAGCCGGCGACGACCTGACTCGAAGGGTCGAGCCAGCCCAATTCGCGGGACAGCCTGCCGGCGGTTGTGACGACGGCACGGACGTGCTCCGAGCCACCACCCGCTCGCCACAGGACCGACCACGGATAGCTCGACACCGGTTGGATGAGCGGGCGCCACACGATCCCGGTGAGCCGCGACACGCAGGACGCCGGCGCACACACCACGCAGCGGCCCTGCAGCACAAGATCGGCCGCGGCCCGGATGCTGTCGACCGTCCCGCGATACACCGTGGGCATGAACCCCACGGAGTTGCACAGCTCGGTCACGAACTGGTTGAACTCCGGCGCCCGCCGCTCCTTCGCGAGCAGCAGAGGCTCCGCGGCAAGGGTGGCGACCGGTACGGTCGACCAGCCGGCCAGTTGGTGACCTTCGGCGACCAGCACGCCAAGTGGGTCCAGCCGAAACAACTCGGCAGCGACCTCGGGCGGGGCCAAGGAAGCCCGCCCGAGCCCCACGTCCAGCCGCCCATCCAGCAACATTCGGAACTGCTCGGGTACCCCGGCCTCGATCTCGTGGATCTCCAGATCCGGGTACTGCTGCCGAATCCGGTGCAGGATCTGCGGCATCGAGTCGTAGCTGGCGTCCGCGGTGCCGACCCGCAAGACGGGCGTGGAAGTGGCGGCCCGTTGCGCGGTCACTGCCGCCCGGTCCACGTGGGCGAGGATCTGCCGCACCTCGGCCAGGAAAGCGTCTCCAGCCGGGGTCAGCTGCACGTGGTGGGTCGACCGCTCGAGCAGCCGCACTCGCAACTCGCGTTCCAGCCGCTGCAGCTGCTGGCTCAGTGCCGACTGGACGATGTGTTCACGGGAGGCCGCCCGGCCGAAGTGCAACTCCTCGGCAAGGGGTCACGAAGTAGCGGAGCTGCCGAAGCTCGATGCGCGCCACCCCTCGCGCTGTCCGGAGTGACTGGATTGCGGTAAGCATCCCAAAGATGCGCTGACCCGTCAATGCCCGGGGCCACTCATCATTCCGCATGATCAGCCCTGCTCGTATTGCGCGTTTCCACAGCGCGCCCTGCGGGGCTTGACTCGAAGTCTCCGCCGGACAGGCCAATGTGAGGCCCCGATGCCACCATCACGCCGCCGCGAGGTCGACCATTCCCAACGGCGTCCGTGTGGCCACGTCGCCGTCGCCCACCCTGTTCAGCCACACTCGACCGGCTGCCAGGAGTGCCTTGCCCGCGGCGAGGGCTGGGTCGAGCTGTGGCTCTGCCTCTCCTGCGGCTGGGTCGCCTGCTCCAACGACTCACCGAACCAACACGCTCTGGCCCACTACAACGAGACCGACCACCCCATTGCCGCCCCACTGCGACATGGTTCACGGCTGCGTTGGTGCTACATCCATCAACGCACGGTCTGACAGCTGCCGGTGGCTCCGGCTTGTCGCCCGCCTCGCATGGGACCAGGTCGCCGGGAGGCGTTGACCGGCATCTACAAGAACATGCGCCGCGGGATCATCGCCCTGGTTCCGGTGCCGCATCGTTGGGGCGAACCAGGCGCCACCACCGAGGTGCAAGAGGTCGCCTGGCTCACCCCTGCCGAGGTGCGGGAGCGGATGGACGAGGCGTACGCCACGCGGCTCTTGGACGCCTTGCAGCCGGGGCCAGCCGCCATCCGCGCGCACGACGGCCTCTCTCTCCTGCCGACCTAAAGCGCCTGGAACGGGCCACAAGCGGCCCTCGTGGCGGGAGCCTCGATCTCCCACCGCGCCCAGGGTGGAAGCCTCTGGCCGGGCGGTGGTGGCATGCCCGACCACCAGCCGCAAGCCCCTCCCCCGGACCAACTCGGCACCTGAGCCGAGCACGCTCGGCAACCTGATCCAGTCCGGCCGACTGCGACCGATGACACGCACCCTGGCGTGCACGATCTTGAGCCCGCATCGAGCTACGTCATCCGCCGATCCTGCGACGAGGCGAGCGCACTCCCGCCCGACCACCCCGGCCTACGGATGCCGCAGGCCGGGTGACCGGGTTACGGGAGCATGCGGTCCATCATGCCGAGCGGATCCAGGCCCATCGGCATGCCGGCTGCGCCGTCGGCCGCCGCAGCCGCTGGCGAGGGTCCAGTCGTCCCCGGAGCCGGGTCGGTGTAGTAGCCGACAATGTGGCCACGGTCGTTGATCGCCGTCGCAAACGTTGAAACCACTCCTGGCACTGCGATCCGCGTGGGCTCCCCGTCGTCATACCGGAACGCGCGGAGAGTCACGAAGGTGCCGTCCGCACTGAGAAACGCAGCGGTAGCAGCGGTCTGACCGCGGTTGTTGAGCCCGAGGTGGATGGTCTGCACCGCGCCCGGCACATCCGGCAGTCTGGTAAAGGTGCCGTCGCGCTCCCGCAGGAACGTGTAGTGGCTGTTCAAAGGGTCGGCCGAATCAAACGCCTGGCCGACCGACTGGCTGCGGTCGTTGATGTCGTTGAGGGTGGTGTTGGACACACCGGGAGCGTCGATCCTGATGAACGCCCGGCCTCGTAGATGTAGCCGCGGAGGAACCGCAGCGGCACCTGCCGGTCCACGTCGCTGTAAATGCCGACCACTTGGCCGCGGTTGTTGGTTCTCCAGGCGAGGGTGGTCAGCGCGCCAGGGACGTCGATAGTGGTGACCCTGCCGCGGGCGTCCCGCAGATAACCATGGGCCTCCCCCATCGTCGGGTCGTACCTGAGGAGGGAGCCGACGGTCACGCCGCGGTCGTTGCCGCCGGTGAGGTCGTTTTCTAGGTCCCCATCCGGGTCGTCGAACTTCGTGTACTTGCCGTGCTTGTCCAGGCGGAAGCCGTGCAGCCGCCCGTCGGCGTTGGCGTAGTAGCCGATGACATCACCGCTGTTGGTGATGTCCCACGCCTCGGTCCTGGTGGCGCCGGGGAAGTCGATGGTCCGGTAGCGCTCGCCGTCGAAGACGTAGCCATGGATCGCACCTCGGACGGGAGCGGCGTCCTGGCCGTCCGAGGTCGCGATGTCCGCGGCGTCGGCGGGTAGCCCGCTCGCCGCCAGCGTCACGGTGGCCAGCACGAGAACGGAGACGACCGATGCACGGATGCGATGTGGGTATCGGGTGATGCGCACCATGCTGGTGCACCCCCCTTTCTGTCTGTCTGTCATGCTGAGGTCCGGGGTCACCAGGTATTCGCCGCCGACGGCCAGCCGGATGGGGGTGACAGGTGGCGGTGGCACTCGCTCCGCGGCTTGCCCCTGGCGGCCTTGCGGCATGCCAAGGCGTCCACCGTGCCCCGGTTCCAAGGGCAGGGCAGCCGCCCGGCCAGGCAACAGGAGAGCAGCAGCATGCCAGATGCACAGGTCAGCTTCGCCGGCAACCTCACCGACAACCCCGAGCTGCGACACACCGATGGCGGCATCGCCCGGGTGACGCTGCGGGTGGCCGTGTCCGGCCGGCGGGAGGGTGAGCCGTCGTTCCTCACCGTGGTGGTGTGGCGCGACCAGGCCGAGCACGCCGCACAGTCGCTGTCCAAGGGCAGCCGGGTCGTGGTGGTGGGCCGGCTCCAGCAGCGCGCATGGACCGCCGCGGGATGGCAGCGCCCGCCCGGCGCCACGGTGTGCTCGTGGAGTTGCTGGTAGCGGGCGCCGGCAGCGAGCACGGGCCCCAGGTCGCGAGTGTCGCCGTGCGCTCGTGGTGGTGCC
>DATBRJ010000423.1:0-13758 GCA_036560395.1 Actinomycetes bacterium
ACCTGGAGGCTGGCTGGGAGGACGCAGTGCGGCTGACATCGCCTGGCCGGGCCCGGGTGTGGCGCGTCTATATGGCCGGATCCGCGCTGGCCTTCGAGGCGAACAACATCGGCGTCAACCAGATCGTCGCGGTGCGCGCGACGGCCGACGGGCGCAGCGGCATGCCGGTCACGCGGGCGGCCTGGCTGGGCGCTGCCTCTGCGGCTCGATAAGCCTCACTTGGCCGATCGCGGCACACCGGCCCGGACATGACTGTTCGTTGGCCGTCGAGCGCGCCCGACGACGGCGTTTGACGATCGCCCTGGTATGCGGGCTTGAGCGTGGCGGGGAGTGCCAGGGAAACGGCGTGAGGGCCGCCCCCCGGGCGACCCTCACCAGCACAAGTGCCCGGGGCGGGACTCGAACCCGCACGGCCCTACGGCCAACGAGGTTTAAGCTCGTCGTGGCTGCCGGTTTCACCACCCGGGCGTGCGTCACTCGGGCGTCGGCTGCCAAACAGCCGTCTGTAGTGCGCCCGAGTGAACACCACGCCAGAGCGTAGCGGCAGTGGGCAGTGATATGTCCAGATCCGAGCAATTCTCTGCCTGCGTTAGTGACCTGTTATTCACCGTCATCCATTTGTGTTGGCTGAATTTGGCACGTCAGCGGTCCATTCATCGTTGGAAGTTGACAAGCGATTCGCCGATGCGAACGGACCCCTAGATCACGATCGCTGAGCTGTGCGGGTGGAGAGCGAGATCGGCCTCTACGATTGAGGCGATTGCCCGCCGCCGTTATGCGGGCGACGGAGGAGTGACATGGAAAGCAGGAATCCGGTCTTCGCGAATAGCAAGGCGTTCAGCGGAGGCGGTAACGCAACCCTCGATCCCACGCCAGAACAACTCCAGGACATGTACGACGCGCCGGCGGCGACGCCGGTCCAGACCCAGCGGATGACGATCGACGACGTCATCATGAAGACCGCTGCTCTCTTTGGTGTGCTGCTGGTCGGTGCCGCCATCGGCTGGTTCGTCTCAGACGACGCGCCCTCGATCCCCTTCCTGGCGATGCTCGTCGGGCTGGTGCTCGGTCTGGTGATCTCCTTTAAGCAGTCCACCAGCCCAGCGCTGATCTTGAGCTACGGGGTCGTGGAAGGCGTCTTCGTCGGGGGGATCAGCTCGATCCTCGAGCAGCAGTACGACAACATCGTCTCGCAGGCAGTTTTGGGCACCTTGGCCGCCTTCACCGCGATGTTGGTGCTCTATCGGACTGGGCGGCTGCGGGCGACACCGAAGTTCACCAGAATGTTCATCGTCGCAATAGGGGGCTACTTCATCGTGGCGCTTGTCAGCCTCGTCGCCGCCTTGTTCGGTGTCGGTGGCGGGTGGGGCTTCTACGGCGCCGGCGGCTTGGGTGTTCTGCTGTGTGTGGCCGGTGTCGCGCTCGCGAGCCTCTCGCTGATCCTGGACTTCGACTACATCGACAAGGGCATTCAGCAAGGGCTCCCCGAGCGGTATTCATGGTTGGCAGCCTTCGGCCTCATCGTGTCGCTGATTTGGCTCTACATCGAACTGCTTCGGTTGCTCGCGATCCTGCGCGGCGACTGACATAGGGCCAAGCCACTCAGCTCAGCCCCCGAGCTCCCGCATGAAGGGCACCCTCACCCCAACTGATCGGGTGAGGGTGCCCTTCATACCAGGCGGGTTGGATTGATTAGGCGGCCTTCAGTCGACTTGTCCATGCTTGGTGCTAGATGTGACGTCGGGCATCGGGGGGTGAAGGGTCCCCTCACACCGGAACTGACGTGGCGTCAAGGGCACCTCACCCTGGACTGCGTGGCGTCACCTCACTCCGGAACTGGCTGGCGTCGCCTCACCCCCCACTGCGTGGTCACCTCACCCCTGAACTGCGTGGAGTCACTTCACCCGGGAACTGCCTGGCGTCACCTCACCCTGGACTGCGTGGAGTCACTTCACCCTGGACCGCGTGGCGTCTAGGGCACCTCACCCGGAACTGCGTGGCGTCAAAGGCACCTCACCCGGAACTGCGTAGGATCAAGGGCACCTCACCCGGAACTGCGTGGCGTCAAGGGCACCCCATGGGCTTCGGTGAAGGTGCTGCGCCCTCGTACCTCCCGGGTTCGAGTGGGGGCGCCGTGATCAGGCCCCGCCGCAGGCTTTTACCTGATCAGGACTATCCCCCAGATGCTGGGCCAACAGTGGCCCGTCACCTGGACTGAACTGACCCGAATCAGTGATCATTGGACCGTCAGCCGGAACAAATCGCCCACGCCCTCTGGCTGGGTGTCCAACGATCGGCACCGGACCTGCATTGATCCGGCTCTCTGTCCACCCATGGAACGGCAGCAGCCGCACATCGAGCAGGCCGACGAGCGGCATGCCGTACCAAGCCTCGATACCCCGGTCCTACACGTGACGTGGAGGCATCCCGATGAAGGTGCCCCTCACCCGGAACGGCGCGGCATCAAGGACACCCTCACCCCAACTGATCGGGTGAAGGTGCCCGTCATGCCGAAGCTAATGCGTTAGTGCCACTGACGAAGCAGTAGACCGGCCGCGCTCAGCCGAGGGCTTCGCTGCGGCTGAAACAGGCACGGTCCGCGCGGCAGCTCACTGCCGCAAGCTATATCGAAGAGATCAGACGAAGCTGCGGGCGGCGCGAAGCTTGTCGTGCTCGTGCACGATCGCCGTCGCGTGGCCATGCGCAATACCGTGCTCGTCGCGCAGCCAGTTGACCTTGTCGTCGAAGCGCAGGAAGGCGGGACCGTCCTCGATCGCCTTGAACCACTCCGGTAGTTCTCTCCCGGTGACCATTGGAACTCTCGCGACGAGGTTCCGATGGGTCTCTTCGGAGTGGTGCAAGGACATGTCGCCTCCTGATGAGCGTCCGTGAACTGACTGTGCCTGACTGACGAGCGGCTGACAAGCCCTAGTTCCCGCGCCGGGTGTCACAGCCTGCGGATACCCTCGATCGCGAGGACGGGAAACGCGAAAGGGAGGGGGCTCGCCGGCGTGCTGCTCAGCCAGCCGACAGAGCCGCGGGCCCGCCTGACCTGGGAGATCGACGCGCTCGCGGATCGTTACCGTGGTCTGTCGCAGGCTCGCCTCCTCGGTGACCTGCCACGCCCGGTGGCCTTGACGCGAGCCGCTGCCGGCAGGGGCGGGCAGGTGCCCGCGGATGGTCATGTGTCTCGGGCCGGGGCCGGTCACCGGCTCGCCCAGCTGCTTGCCGATGCCGCAGCCGGGGTCGCCGGAAGGGCCGCCGACATCGCGCCGGCGAGCCGTCCTGTGCCGATCATCGACGTGTTCGCTTTGGGTGAACAGATCGCTGTGACCGGACATGATCTAGGTCTCGAGCTCGAGGGACTCGCAGACCGCGAGCTCGTGTGGGACGGCGAGCGCCGGGTGCGCGTCGCGACGCTCGTGGCTCGAGTAACCGGCGTGCTGAAGGAGCTTCGCCTCGCCTTGTGATCCGCTTAACGCGCGGACGGCTGACTAGCCGGCTGACGCGGAGTGGCTGGCCTCGCCGTTCGGGTGGTCGGCGGATCCGTCGTCACGGGGCGTTGCCGGCACGGGCACCACCGCGCCAGTCCCCGATCTCTCCTGGGCCGCAGACTGAGCTCGAGACTCCTCGACGTCCGGCATCGGGGGGCCGGGACGACGGCGCAGCAGCGCCCAGCGGCCGCGAGGGCCACGTTCCCGACCTGCGACCTCGGCACCCGCGACCTCGGTTCCCGCCTCCTCTACCGCCTCGGCCGCGGCGAGCGCGACCGGGAGGACACCCTCGCCGCGCCGGTAGTCCGGCTCGGCTTCATCCGTCGGCCAATAGCCCAGCGCCGCGCAGGCGGCCGGCAAGATCGCCATGGCAGCGCTGGCATAGCCGGTGGCCGATGGGTGGAAGCGGTCGGGACCGAACAACTCGGCCGGGCGAGCCGAGAACTCCGGGCCGAGGATGTCGCCAAGCGATACCGATCGGCCGCCTGCCTCGACGACAGCGATTGTCTGCGCCGCCGCAAGCTGCCGCGACCACCGCCGAACGATGTAGCGCAGCGGCTGGGCGATCGGCTCGACGGTGCCAAGGTCCGGGCAGGTCCCGACCACGACCTCGCAGCCGATTCCGCGCAGGCGGAGTACGGCCTGCTCGAGCTTGTGCACTGAGACCGAGGGACGCACCCGGTGGGTCACATCGTTGGTCCCGACCATTACGACCGAGAGGTCGGGTCGCGCAAGGTGGTCCAGGGTGAGGTCGATCTGGCGGTCCAGGTCGCCGCTCTGCGCCCCCGAGCGGGCGACGACGGTCAGTCTTACCCTGCGATTGGCGACTGAGGAAAGGCCGGCGGCGATCAGCGCTCCCGGCGTCTCGTCAGGGTTGTCCACACCAAGGCCGGCGGCACTGGAGTCACCGATCAGTACGAGCTCAATCGGCTTCGTGCGCCCCCTGCCGTACACGCCATCAGCCTTCGGCGGCTCAGCGGTCGGCTCCCCGACCGTCCGGCGGGCGAGCTTGGCCTCTACAAGAAGCAGGCCGGTGAAAGCGCTCGCGATGATGCCGAGCCCGCCGCCGCCGTAGGCAGCAGCGACGGCAATCTGGCGCCCCCGCCGGTCCTTCGTCACCTGCCGGGCTCCATCCGCTCGCGGCCGGCGCTGTCGTTCGGCCACAAAGCGATCCGGCACTGTCGCTCGATGCTAGCTCGTAAAGATCGCATGACACCTGCCGGAGTGTTCACTCGGTGATGACTCCCTTCATGCGCAGGAACGATCTGATGGCCTCCCGGGCACCGTCCCTGATCTCCGGACCATGAGTGAACGCTGCGATCTTGTAGTCGACCTCGGCCAGCCGCGTAGCGGTCTGCGTTGTCAACCGGAAGTCCGTACACAGCGCCTTCGGCGACCAACGCATCCCCCGGACATTGAAGATCGAATCGCCAGTCACCAGGACACCGGAGTTCCGTTGCAAGAGTGCCACGTGCCCGGGCGTGTGTCCGGGGGTGTGGATGACCTCGAGCCCGCCCCCGAGCTCGAGCAGCTGGCCGTCGACCACCTCCTCGGCCACTTCGGCAGGCGCGAAGCCACCGCCGGGCAGCCGCATGAGCAAGCGTCCAGAAAGGAAGGAGGGGTCGCGCCCTGGAGTCCGACCCTCACGCAAATAGGAGGCATCTCGCTCGTGGGCGATCACCGGGGCACCGGTCTGCGCGGCGACCTTCGCCAGTCCTCCCGCGTGGTCCGGGTGCGCATGCGTGAGCAGGATCCTCGTGACCTCGGACGGCGCTGTGCCTATCCACTCCAGCGCCGCGTTGATCTTCTTGGGGGCGCTCCGCATACCGGTGTCGACGAGGGTCACCTGGCCGTCGTCGTCCAGAAAGGCGAACGAGTTCAGGAAGTCGGCCGGCGCCGTCGGGATACGGAACAGACCCGGTACGAGCTCGACCGCTGGGGTGCGGGCCATGACGCTCCTCTCCTCCTCGGCTCAGTGACTTTAACCCACCATGCCGCGCGTAACCTTGCCCCGTGCAGTACTACGACTCTCTTGTCGATCTTGTTGGCAACACCCCTCTGGTCCGGCTCAACCGGGTTGCGGAGCGGCTCCCCCCGCTGGTCCTTGCCAAGGTCGAATATTTCAATCCGGGTGGCTCGGTCAAGGACCGCATCGCGCTACGCATGATCGAGGCCGCGGAAGAGTCTGGTGAGCTGGCGGCGGGCGGCACCATCGTGGAACCGACCTCTGGCAACACAGGAGTCGGGCTGGCCATCGTCGCCCAGCAGCGCGGCTATCGATGCGTCTTCGTGGTGCCCGACAAGGTGTCCATTGACAAGATCAACGTTCTGAAGGCCTATGGCGCCGAAGTCGTCGTCTGTCCCACCGCGGTCGCGCCTGAGCATCCGGACTCCTACTACAACGTCTCCGACCGGCTGGTCCGTGAGATCGCCGGGGCCTGGAAGCCGGACCAGTACTCAAATCCGAACAACCCCCGCTCGCACTACGAGACCACAGGTCCCGAGCTCTGGACGCAAACCGACGGACGCATCACCCACTTCGTCGCCGGGGTCGGCACCGGTGGCACCATCAGCGGTGCCGGCCACTATCTCAAGGAGGTGTCCGAAGGCCGGGTGCGGGTCATCGGCGCCGACCCCGAGGGTTCGGTCTACTCCGGTGGCTCCGGTCGCCCCTACCTCGTCGAGGGTGTCGGCGAGGATTTCTGGCCGCAGGCCTACGACAGGACCGTCTGCGACGAGATCATCGCCGTTTCCGACAAGGACTCCTTCGCCATGACCCGCCGGTTGGCCCGGGAGGAGGGCATTCTCGTCGGCGGCTCGTGTGGGATGGCCGCAGTCGCGGCCGTACGCGCGGCCGAGGGGGCCGGACCCGACGATGTCGTGGTCGTCCTGCTGCCGGATAGCGGCCGCGGCTATCTGTCGAAGATCTTCAACGACGAATGGATGGCCGACTACGGCTTCCTGGCCACCACCGGCGCTGAGACTGTTCGTGACGTGCTCGGTCGCAAGGATGCCAAGCTGCCGCAGTTCGTCCATGTACATCCGAACGAGACCGTGCGGGAGGCCATCGACATCCTCCGGGAGTACGGCGTCTCCCAGATGCCGGTTGTCAAGCAGGAGCCTCCCGTGATGGCAGCCGAGGTCGTCGGCTCGATTGTCGAGCGTGACCTGCTCGACGCGCTTTTCGCCGGCCGGGCACACCTGGCGGATCGGCTCGAGATCCACATGTCAGCACCCCTTCCCTTGATCGGCGTGGGGGAGCCCGTGTCTGCGGCGATGACGGCCCTGGAGAAGGCGGACGCCGCCGTGGTTCTCGACGACGGAAAGCCGACCGGTGTCATCACCCGCCAGGACCTCCTTGCATTCTTCGAGTCATGACAGGTTCGGCGGCCGTTTCACTGGTTGGACCGCTCTGGAGTCCTCGGTGGTACGCGCGACGTGCAGTGTGACACCCTGCCCTCCACAGTCTGGTAATCAGCACCGGTCTGTCAGTAACCGGCGCGTAACCTGCGCCGACGCACGATAATTCGCAAGTGCGTTCCGCCGCGTACGACGAACGGCCGTGGCTGCGGTTCTACCCACCCGGAGTACCGGTCGGGGTGAACGTTCCGCCGCTGCCGGTGACTGTTCTGCTCGACGAGGCGGCCCGCGACTTCGGCAAAACGCCGGCACTGGCGTTCCTCGGCCGTACGACGACCTATCGGCGGCTGGCTAGCGCGGTCGACCTCTTTGCCGGATCGCTTGCCGAACTCGGCGTGCGTCGCGGCGACAGGGTCGCCCTGGTGCTGCCCAACTGCCCACAGTTCGTGATCGCGTTCTTCGCGGCCTTGCGACTCGGCGCCGTCGTCGTACCGCTCGACCCGCAGCTAGGCGTTGACGGCCTGCGCGACCGGCTCGGCGACTGCACGCCACGTGTGACCCTCGTGGTGGACGACGCGTACGACGCCGTGGCTGGTGCGGTGGCTCGTGGTGCGAGCGCGGGCCAGCTCGTCGTCGCAACTCTGGCCGAGGGCGCATCCTTCGGCATTCGAGTGAGGCTGAGGCTTCCGTTGCCCCGCGCCCGCAGGCTTCGGCGGCTGGTCGGCGGCCGAGCTCTCCGCCGCGAGGAGAAGCTGTTCTTCTTCGACGAGATCCTCGAGGGCTCGCCGGGCCCGGTCCAACCAGGGTCGATCGATCCCGATCGGGATCTTGCCGTCCTGCTGTATACAGCCGGAACGACCGGTCGGCCTCGGGGGGCGATGCTGACCCACGCGAACATCGTCGCCGCTGCCTGCCAGGCCGCCTTATGGGACCCCTACATCGAACGCGGTACGGAGGCCACGCTCGTCGCAACCCCGATGCATACGCCCTACGGGCTGCTCATGGGTCTGATCGGCGGTGTGTTCGCGGCCAGCACGCTGATTCTGCTACCCGATGACGACCCGGAGTTCATCGCGAGGTTCGCTCGCGTCTGGGGTCCGTCCACCTTCCCAGCGACGCCGGGGACATACGAGCGCATCGTCGGTTGGGGCCACCGGTCTCTGGCACGACGCGCGCTGCGTACGGTCAGGACGTCGCTGTCGTTCGGACATGCCCTCGCCGAAGAGCTCGCGGCAGGGCTGCGCAGGGTGTCGGGTGTGCGAGGTGTCGAGGGTTACGGCCTCGCCGAGACGTGCGGGGTGGCGCTCGCCAACCCGCTGAACGCGAACGCGCGGCCCGGTACCGCCGGAATTCCACTCCCAGGTACCGAAATCAAGATCGTTGATGACCGCGATCCCAGTCAGATCGTCCCCGTGGGGTCGGCCGGAGAGCTCGCGATCAGAGGTCCGCAGGTCTGCCGTGGGTACTGGAACCGGCCGTCGGAGAGCGCCGCCACGGTGCGTGGTGGCTGGCTGCTCACCGGTGACATCGTGATGATGAGCCCGGACGGATACATCACCGTCATCGACAGGAAGAACGACATCGTCCTGACCAGCGGCCACGTGGTCTTCCCCTCGGAGGTCGAGTGGGCAGTGCGGCGCCATCCGGGAGTTCTGGACTGTGCAGCCGTGGGCGTACCTGACGGCAATGCGGGGCAGGCGCTGGCGGTCAGCGTGGTGACGGACAGATCGGTCACGGTGACAGCGGAGGGTGTCCGCCAAACCTGTGCGCGCTACCTTCCGCCGTACATGCTTCCGCGCGAGGTTAGGTTCGTCACCGGCCTGCCGAGGGCGCGTAACGGCGCGGTGCTCCGGCGGGTCCTACGGTCGGCCGCGACACCGGAGCAGCAGCAGTCAGGGCTTCCAAAGCGGCCCACGGCTCCGGCGACAGCTGAGGAATGAGCCGGCTGCTGCCCTCACACCGCCATGTCGTCGATGTAGCACCATCGCCAGTCCTCGCCCGGCTCGAAGGACTGGATAACTGGATGGTCGGTCTCCTTGTAATGGGCGGTCGCGTGACGGTTCGGCGAAGAGTCGCAGCATCCGACGTGCCCGCAGGTCAGGCAGAGCCGCAGATGTACCCAGCGGTCCCCAGACGCAAGGCACTCGGCACATCCCTGCGGAGTGAGCGGGTCGACAGGCTGCAGACCGATGACGTGTTCGCATGTGGTGGCCATGTGTCCCGAGACTACTTCCGCCTTCGCATGTGGCGTCCCCGACTCCCTGGCCAGCCCCTCCGCGCCGGTCGTCTGGACGAGCCTGGCACGAACCACGACTACCACGGCAGCCCGCCTAAGCAGGATGCCAGTCCGAGTGAACCCGGATCTGTCCATGATCAACGACGCGCTGTCGGTGTCGTGCGACGGTTGCCTCGGTCGGCCCCGCTCATCCGGTTCGCTGCGCTGCTATCGGCGACAGGGAAGTACCGTGCGGGCGCGGCGTCAGCCGGGAGGCGTGTGGCAGCCGCTGCTCGAGGATCAGTGCCGAAACGCTGGCCAGCAGCGCCACAATCTCGTCAAGCGGCATGCCGAGGTCCCGGAACCTGCGGATTACCTGAGCGATCGGCACTTGACTGGGCTCATAGAAGCGGTAGCCGGATGTCGGATCGATCTCGGCTGGTTCCAGCAGCCCTACGTCGTGATAGTGCCGCAGGGCCTTGATGCTCAGATGGGTCATTCGGGAGAAGTCCCCGATGGCCAATCGCACCCGCATGGCAGAGATTCTGACCCGATCTCGGTAGCAGGTGCAGCAGGGTCGCGGAGTTGGCAGCGTGGGCGTCATCAGGGGTACATAGTCCCTGTGCCTCGCGCGGACAAACTCAGCAAGTACCGCAGCAAGCGAAGCAGGGAGCGAACACCGGAGCCGGTCCCGCCGGACGGACCGCTGCCTGAGGGCAACGACGACACGTTCGTGATCCAGGAGCACCATGCTCGTCGGCTGCACTGGGATTTCCGGCTGGAACGTGACGGCGTCCTCGTGTCCTGGGCGATCCCTCGGGGGGTTCCACTCGACCCCCAGACGAACCACCTCGCCGTCCACACGGAGGACCACCCGATCGAATACGCCACGTTCGCCGGCGAGATTCCCCGAGGCGAGTACGGCGGCGGCCGCGTCGAAATTTGGGATCGCGGGACCTACTCGACAGAGAAATGGACCGCCCGCGAGGTGAAGATCGTGCTGGCCGGCGGCCGGGTCTCCGGCCGGTACGTGCTGTTCCAGACCGACGGAGACAACTGGATGATCCACCGGATGGATCCGAGAGTCGAAGGCTGGGAGCCGCTGCCGGATCTGCTTGAGCCGATGCGCCCGGTCCAGCGTGCTCGACTGCCGCAGCATCAGGAGCGTTACGGCTTCGAGTTCGACTGGGGCGGAGAGCGGATCCTCGCGTACATCTCGGGCGGCAGCGCCCGCTTCCGCGGAGCAAAGGGAGAGGACGTCACGGCTGATCACGCCCAGTTGCGGTCGCTGGGACCCGCGCTCGGCAGTCGGCAGGTGCTCCTCGACGGTGAGATGGCGACGCTTGCCGGGCGGCCCACCTATGCGATCTACGACATCCTCCATTCGGACGGGCGTCCGACGATCGAGCAGGCGTACGAGAAGCGCCGCACGCTGTTGGACGAGCTAGACCTAAGCGGCCCGCATTGGCAGGTGGCGCCGTGGTTCCGCGGCGATGGCGCCGCCGTCCGAGCCGCCGCCCGCGAGCAGGGACTTGCCGGGATCGTCGCCAAACGGCTGGACGCACCGTACGAGCCCGGCAAAGAGTCGGCCGGTTGGCTTCGCATTCCTGCGTGACCGCAGCTGCATGGCCGGATCTCGGCCCGACGTCCGACGTCGTGAAAGGATTGCCACGGATATACCAGGCGACACCGGCGGTGGCGATGGACGATCTCCTGGTGTTCGGCGGCTCGGGGAGCCCTCGGCTGACCGCACGCATCTGCGACTATCTCGACATCGATGCCGGCCGCGGCGAGGTCATCCGCTTCTCCGACGGCAACCTCTTCCCGAAGGTCGGGCAGAACGTTCGGGGCCGCGATGTCTATCTGGTCCAGTCGACCGTCTTTCCGGCGAACGACAACTTCGTCGAGCTGCTGTTCTGGATCGACGCGTTCAGACGAGCGAGCGCGGCCTCCGTCACCGTGCTCATCCCGTACTTCAGCTATGCGAAGGGCGACAAGAAGGACGAGCCGCGGGTTGCGATCAGGGCCAGGGTCTGCGCGCAGGCGATCCAGGCGGCCGGGGCCGACAGGGTCGTCACCATGGACCTCCATGCGCCCCAGATCCAAGGGTTCTTCGATGTGCCCGTCGACGATCTCTACGCACTGCCGATTCTCGCCGGAGCGATCGTCTCGGGGCACGCGGGAGACCTCGTAGTCGTCTCGCCGGATGTTGGCTTCGCCAAGAAGGCAAGGAAGTACGCCACCCGGCTCGGGGCGCGGCTGGCCATCGCGGACAAGGAGCGGGTCGACGACAGCGAGAGCGCAAGGGTGATCGATCTGATCGGAGACGTGACCGACCGGCACGCGGTGATCGTGGACGACTTCACGATCACCGCGGGCACGCTGGTGGAGGTGGCCGACTGCCTCATCCGCCGGGGCGCTCGTTCAGTTCGCGCGGCAGTCACCCACGGCGTCTTTACCGGCAAGTCGATGCACCGCCTTGACGACAGTCCGATCGAGACGCTGATCGTCACCGACACCGTCGAGAACCATCCGGTCTCGCTGTCGTCCAAGGTCGACATCATCTCGGTCGCCCCGCTGTTCGCCGAGGCGATCAGGCGCATCCATCGGCGGGAGAGCATCAGCGTCCTGTTCGAGCAGTAGGCCGTACCATCACGGCATGCCCGATCGGCCTCAGGAACCAGAGCTTGGCCCGTTCATCCAGCTCGCAATCACCAACGCGTTCGTCAGCAATTTCGTCGACGACGAGCTGGCGAAGCTTGGCATGTCGACCGTCCACATCCAGATGGGTCTCCTGCACCTGATCCAGGTCAACGCGCCGATCACGCCGACCGCCCTGGAGCAGATTTCCGGCCTGCCGGCGAGCACGTTGCGGGACCGGGTGGGCAGCCTCGTGGCTCAGGGATATCTACGCCGCGTCCCGAGTCCCACGGACGGTCGCTCACATTCGATCCTGCTGACTGAGGCCGGCGAGAGGTTCATGGCGAAGGTCATCCCGATCATTCATGGACTTGAGGCCCAGCTCGACGATGAGCTGGGTGGGCAGCTGCGTTCCCTCAACGAGCTCCTGCTGAAGCTGAGGGAGCTGGTGGCGCCTCCTGGAATGACATCAACGGTGCAGACCGAGAGCGCGACGGCCGAGCGCGAGTCTGGCTTAGCGCCGGCCAACATCACGCCGCACCCCGATACATGATCCGCGGCCCGCTTCCCCGTCCACACCCGCGGTGGGGGAGCTATGACTGAAGGCGGCTCGCAAATAGATCGGCGACCTTCGCGGCGAGCAGGTCGTAGTCGACGCCGGCGACGGAGAGCGACTCGACCTTGGTCTTGATCGCGGCCACGTCCTGCGCGAGGTCGTTGACCGCGACCTTCGTGTCGTAGAGGCGCTTGCGGTCGTTGGCGAGCAGCGTGCCGAGGGTGATCGTGTCTCCCGGCTCTTCGGTGATCGTGTTGGTGATCGGCATCGCCTTGAGCTTGGCGATGTCGGCGTCGGTGAGGGCCATGTCATCTCCGTTGAGTGAGCGCAGCTGGTCGACGGTGCCGTTGTAGACGTTCGCGTCGAGAACGTGGTCGGGGGTGAGGAAGCTCGCCGTGAACTGCCAGAAGTCCGGCGGCCCACCCCACGCGCTCGGCGAGGGCAGGGTCGCGGTGAGGCTGGACGGCCAGCTAGTCGTGTCGACGTAGGCGTTGGGATAGCGGGGATACCACCAGGACCCGTACGGCCCGTTGAGCCCCTTGCCGGTGTCGTTCTCCATATAGGAGTGCCCGGCATAGATGACGGGCGAGTGGCCAGGGGCGAGCCTGCGGACGTGAGCGGCCCACGCCTTTGCCCAGGTGTTCACGCTGGCCTGTGAGAGGCCGTCGCTGGTCTCGAGGTCGAGGACGAGCAGGTCGGTCGGCTCGATCGTGGCGACGTAGTTGAGGAAGAAGTCCGCGGACTGCTCCGGGTCCCGTGCGGGGTGGCCGTAGTGGTAGGCCATCCGGACCAGGTCGATCGCGGCGAGCCTCGACCAGTTGGCCTTGAACTGGTTGTCCGTGAAGGACACGCCTTCGGTGGCCTTGCACGCGCCGAAGGCGATGCCGTAGCGGCGCTTGAGGTCGGCCCAGTCGACCGAGCCTTGCCAGTGGCTCACGTCGAACCCTCGCAGCACGGCATTCCCTTCATGTCGAGATTCTCGACATTAAGTATCTCCTCGGCGGAAACATCGACCCGAACATGCCCAACTCGGTCGCCTCGCCACGACCGACGAGGACCTGCGATTCGAGGGCGTGGCCTGGCGGCGGGTCCGCCGATCGGGGTATCAAGGCCTCGGCGTGGTGTTCCTACCACCCGTCGGTGCCGCCCGAGTCATCCGGACACTGGGTCACTCAAGCACACACCGGTGCCGCCCAGCCCGCAGTAGCCGTTAGGGACCTTGTGGAGATACTGCTGGTGGTATTCCTCGGCGAAGGAGAAGTCACCGGCGGGCTCGATCTCCGTGGTGATGGCGCCGAATCCCGCATCGTCAAGCGCCGTGAGATAAGCCGACCGAGAGCCTTCGGCCGCTGCCCGCTGCTCCGGCGACGTGTAGAGGACCACGGAGCGGTACTGCGTGCCGACGTCGTTGCCCTGCCGGTAGCCCTGCGTCGGATCGTGCCCCTCCCAGAAGACCTTCAACAGCTCGGCATAGGTCACCCGCGAGGGGTCGT
>DATBRJ010000424.1:0-9234 GCA_036560395.1 Actinomycetes bacterium
GTCACACCGGACGCGATCGTATTGAGCATCTGCGGTGGCATGAGCATCGACATCGTCGCCCGTTCGGCCTGGTCTCGCTCCAGGTCGGCGAAGAAGCGTTCGTCGAGCAGATCCCCGGTCACCTCGCGCAGCTGCTTCACGTTCTTCACACAGTGCGCACGCTGCCATTGAGCGGACTCCCACTCGTCCGAGGTGACGTCCCTCCACGCCGGGAAGCGGGTCCAGTCAGGTTCGACCAGCTCACGATGCACGTAGGTGTACGGCTGGGGGACCAGCCGGGCGCGGGCCTCCGCGTCGACGTGCCGCTCGTTCACAAGCCCTCCTAGGCCTTGGGATCGTGGCGTAAATGCTGCCTACCCTTCAGACTAGGAAAGATACTTCGGCAGATTCAACGACAGACCGGAAGATTTCCGGTGTACGGTATCGTTCGGCATGCCCTAGCGCCAAACGGGAGCCGTCGTCTCGATCTCCATGGCGGACAGTATGCACGGTTTCCGGCTCGGCCATGGCCAAGATCCACAGAGACCGTCGGCGGCCCTGAACCACAACTATGGAGGAAGAGTGACGCAAGAGCCGGCGTTCGCTGCGGCGAACCGCGCGGTCGGCCTGCACCGGGTGATCGAACCGGCGGGTGTGTTGCCACAGGCTGCCGACAAGCTGGACACCACCCCTCGGATCGGCCCGGACGAAGTTCGGATCAGGGTCGAGCGGCTCAACCTTGACGCGGCCTCTTTTCGGCAGCTCTACGACAAGCACGACGGCGATGGCGACGCGGTCCGGGCCGAGGCGCTGGAGATCATCAAGACCCGTGGCAAGATGCACAACCCCGTTACCGGATCCGGCGGCATGCTGACCGGCATCGTGGACGAGGTCGGTCCAGAGTCGTCGCTCGACCTCCAGGTCGGTGATCACGTCACCACGCTGGTGTCGCTGACGCTGACGCCGCTAGTGATCACGGATGAGCTCGAGGAGTGGGACGGGCGATCGGAGCAAGTCCCAACGCGGGGCCACGCAATCCTCTTCGGCCGGTCCATCGTCGCGGTGATCCCGGATGACCTGCCGGCTCCGCTGGCCATGGCGGTCATGGATGTCTGCGGCGCGCCCGCGCTGACCGCCCGAGTAGTCGGGCACTATGCCGAGCGGGGCCGGGCGCCGTCGGTCGCAGTGATCGGTGCCGCTGGAAAGAGCGGCTCGATGTCCCTCGCCGCCGCCCGCCGTGCCGGGGCCAAGGCGCTGGTGGGAGTCGTCCCGATCGAGCACGAGGCGGTGGCCCTGCGCGGCGCGGGTCTCGCCGACGAGATCATGCTGGCCGATGCCAGGAATCCGGTCGCGGTCTCCACTGCGGTGAGAACCGCGCTGGACGGCCAGGCGGCGGACATCACCGTCGTCTGCGTCGACGTGCCGGGTTGTGAGCACGGGGCGATCCTGTCCACCGCCGATGACGGCACTGTGATCTTCTTCTCGATGGCCACGTCGTTCTCCGCCGCCGCTCTCGGCGCAGAAGGGCTCGCCGCGGATGTGACCATGCTGATCGGGAACGGCTACCTGCCGGGACACGCGGCGTACGCACTCGACCTGTTGCGCTCCGACGCCGGTGTACGCCAACTCTTCGAGGCCCGCCTTGCAGCGTCCAAACGCGACGGCCGATCGGCGTAGTGGGCTAGGCGATGCACTTGATGGCGACACTGAGCGGCGTGACGGACACCGGGACCTCCGCCGACGCGCTTCCCGTCACCCTCCTGCTCGGGGGACGGATCCGTGCGCCGGATTCCCGCCAACCGAGCGGCGCGCCAGCCACCGCGATGGTCGTGAGGGGGGCCGCAATCGAGTTTGTCGGCTCCGACAGTGGAGCGTCCGACTTCCTGGAGCGGATGGGCCGGGCCCCTGATGAAACGGTCCGTCTCGACGGTGCCCTGGTCACCCCTGCCTTCGTGGATGCGCATGTCCACACCTCCTCGACCGGCCTGGCGCTGACCGGGCTCGACCTGACCGAGATCACCTCCCTGACTGAGCTGCTCGCCGCGGTCGAGGCCTACGCCCGACGCAATCGCGGCGGCGCCGTTGTCGGCCACGGTTGGGACGAGACGCGCTGGCCGGAGGGCCGGCCACCGACCCGGGAGGAACTCGATCGGGCGTCCTACGGAGGTGTGGTCTACCTCTCTCGGGTGGACGTTCATTCTGCGGTCGTATCGAGCGCACTCCTCGCCGTCGCACCAGAAATCAGGGCGCAGCCGGGATATGCCGACAGCGGCCACGTCAGCAGGGACGCCCATCACGTTGCCCGCGGGGTGGTCAGGGAGGCCCGGACCACCGGTCAGCGGCAAGCCGCGCAGCGGTCGGCGCTCCGGCGCGCTGCCGAGCTTGGCATCGGCGCGATCCATGAGCTCGCCGGCCCGGATATCTCCAGCGAGGACGACCTCCGTTCGCTGCTGGAGATGGTCGCAGCGGAGCCGAACCATCCCGAGGTCATTCCTTACTGGGGCGAGCTCGGCGGTGTGGAGCGGGCCCGCGAGCTGGGTGCCCTGGGTGCCGCCGGCGACCTTTTCGCGGATGGGGCGATCGGGTCGCACACAGCCTGCCTCCGCACGGCCTACGCCGACCTGGACACCAGCGGATTCGCCTACCTCACTGCCAGCCAGGTCCGTGACCACGCCGCCGCCTGCACCCGAGCAGGTATCCAGGCGGGCTTCCACGCGATTGGCGACGGCGCGATGGAAGCCGTCGTTCGCGGCTTCCAGGAGGCCGCGGACATCGTGGGCACACAAGCCATGCGGCAGGTGCGCCACCGCATCGAGCATGCCGAGATGATCGAGCCGTGGATGGTAGCGACGATGGCGAGACTCGGCGTCTATGCGAGCGTGCAGCCCGCCTTTGACCGGCTCTGGGGCGGCGCAACCGGGATGTACGCCCAGCGGCTCGGTCCGGCTCGCGCGCTCAGACTCAACCCGTACGCTGCGATGCAGGCGGGGGGAGTGGTGCTCGCCCTGGGATCGGACTCACCAGTCACTCCGCTCGATCCGTGGGGCACGGTACGCGCCGCCGTGTTCCACCACGTCCCGGAGCAGCGGATGTCGCTCACTGATGCCTTCGCCGCGCACACCGTCGGCGGTTGGCGGGTGGCCAGGCGTGACGCGGAAGGAGCACTGGAGCGTGGGGCGCCGGCCACCTACGCCGTCTGGGACACCGCTTCCGCCGATGGGACTGACCTGCCCGATCTCTCGCCCGAAGCCGATCTGCCCAGGTGTCTTCGTACGGTCACACGCGGGCAGACGATATTCGGGAGCCCGTCGTGAATACCGCCGTCGCCCGACGGCCTGCGCGCAAAGGAGCGTTCACGTGACCAGGTCCAACGCGCGAGGCTCCAGGAGAGCCGCGCCGGCCGGTGGCGCCGGGAAGCTCCAGCTCGACCCGGCAACGGTGCGCCGGGCACGGGCGCTCGCCAAGAAGGCCGGGCGGCCGATCGTCAAGCTGGCGCGGACGCACACCACCGTGTCGGTCGAGCGTGCCGTACTCCGGCTCGCCGGGCTGTCCGGCGCCGACGTCGAGGGCATTCCCTGGGTGAACCGGCTCGTCGATGCGGTCCACGACGACGTCGGCCTCGAGCACGGCGTCGCCTTGCCGGTGTGGGACGCACTGCTCACCGGCGGGCTCGACCTCCCCACACTCGCCCAGAAATCGGCGGCGGGCTCCGTGCCCTTCCGGCTGCCCGCCGGACGGGATGCGACCCGCGCCGCGGCCGCAGCGCGGAGAGCCGTTGCACGAGGACTGGCGACCATTGACAGGCGGCGGGCCGAGCGAGAGCGGCTGGTGGCCAAGCTCGGCGATCCCAAGCAGCGACCGTGGATCTACTTGATCGTGGCGACCGGGGACATCTACGAAGACATCCCGCAGGCCCGGGCTGCGGCCCGCGAAGGCGCGGATGTGATCGCCGTGATCCGGTCGACCGGACAATCGCTTCTGGACTACGTACCGGAAGGGGCGACCCATGAGGGCTATGCGGGGACCTACGCGACCCAGGAGAACTTCCGCCTGATGCGCGCCGCGCTGGACGATGTGTCGAAGGAACTCGGTCGGTATGTGCGCTTGACGAACTATGCCTCCGGCCTGTGCATGCCAGAGATCGCGGCGCTCGCCGGCCTCGAACGGCTTGACATGATGTTGAACGACTCGATGTACGGGATCCTCTTTCGGGACATCAATCCCATTCGTACCTTCGTCGACCAGCGCTTCGCCCGGCAGATTCACGCCCGCGCCGGAATCGTCATCAACACTGGCGAGGACAACTACCTCACGACCGCGGACGCCGTCGAGGCTGCGCACACCGTCACGGTGTCCCAGCTCCTCAACGAATACTTCGCCAAGGAAGCGGGCCTGCCTGACGCGCAGCTCGGCCTTGGTCATGCGTTCGAGATCAACCCCGACCTGCCGGAGTCTTTCCGGCTCGAGCTTGCCCACGCGCTGCTCGCAAGGGAGCTCTTCCCCGCGGCGCCGCTCAAGTGGATGCCACCCACGAGGCACATGACCGGGGACGTCTTCCGCGGATATCTCCTCGACGGCTTCTTCAACTTGGCCGGCGCCCTCACCGGGCAGGGGATCCTCCTCGTCGGCATGATGACCGAGGCCGTAGTTACGCCGTGGCTGTCGGACCGGGACCTGGCCCTGCAAAATGTGCGCTACGTGCTGAACGCCGCGGGCAACCTGCACGAGGACTTCCGCCCGGCACCGGACGGGTTCATCGCCAGGCGGGCCGCGCAGGTGCTCGACGAGGCCGTTGACCTGCTCGAGCGGATCGTCGACGACACACTGCTCGAGGCGATCGCGGACGGGACATTCGGCCTGATGCGCCGCCCGGCGACCGCCGGCAAAGGGTACGAGGGCGTCGTCGCGCATGCGCCCGGCTACTACAACCCGGCCACCGAGCTTCTGGAGGTGAGCCAGGCATGACCGACCGGAGCGAGCGGCCGGCGCCAGATGACGCGACTCTGCCGGTCGGGATCAGCAAGGTCATCAGACCGTACGGCGACACGACCGGGGACGGCATGGTCCAGATCTCCTTCACCTTGCCGATCCCGCACGACAGGCGGGCGGAGGGCGCGGCGGCGCAACTCGCGGCCAAGATGGGCATGGATCCCGCGCTGGTGGTCCACGCGAAGGCGATGGGCCCGGACTTCACGTTCTTTGTCGTGTACGGGCGGGTGAACCACCTGGTCGACCTGTCAAAGGTGCAGATCGCCGAGCGTGCCTACCCGCTGCTCCCTGCCAAGGACATCAATGCGCTGATCAAGCAGCGACTCCGCCGCAAGCTGACGGTCGTCGGCGCATGCATCGGCACAGACGCCCACACCGTCGGCATCGACGCGATCCTCAACATCAAGGGGTTCGCCGGCGAGAAGGGGCTCGAATACTACCGCGAGCTGCGGGTAGTCAACCTCGGCGCCCAGGTTCCGGTTCCCGCGCTGGTGGAACGGGCGCAGTCGGAGCGTGCGGACGCCGTCCTCGTTTCCCAGGTGGTTACTCAGCGAGACGCCCACCTCCACAACACCCGCGAGATGAGCGCGGCCTTCCGTGAGGCATATCCCGCCAGTAGACGCCCGCTGCTCGTCGTCGGCGGTCCTCGCTTTGACGAGGCGGCAGCCAGTGATCTGGGGGTTGACCGGATCTTCAGTAAGGGCACCACACCAGGCGAGGTTGCAAGCTACCTCGTCCACGCACTCGTCACCGATCGTACGGCCGCATGAGCGAGCATCCAGTGACCGACGGACGACGTGAGGATCCTCGAACCGGACTGTCGGTCATGCACCGGCGATACATCCCTTACTCGCACGCCCACTACGGCGGCAATCTCGTTGACGGCGCATACGTGCTCGGTCTGTTCGGCGACGTCGCGACGGAGCTGTGCATCCGCACCGACGGTGACGAGGGGCTGTTCGCGTCTTATGACGATATCCAGTTCGCTGCGCCTGTGCAGGCCGGCGACGTCGTCGAGGTGACAGCGACAGTGACCCGGGTCGGCCGCCGAAGTCGTGGCGTGGCGTTCGAGGCCCGTGTCGTCTGCCGGGCCCGGCCGGATAAGGCGCCCTCCGCTTCCGAGGTGCTCGATCCTCCGCTGATCGTCACTCGCGCGACCGGCACCGTCGTCGTGCCTGCATGAGGATCGCTTGCCGGATGCGGCTCTGTACGGGTAGAAAGGGCGAGTCGTACTGTCGCAGGGCGGAAGGGAGGTGTGTGATGTCTTGTCAGTTCATCGCGCCTCCGAGGAGTCGTAGCTAGCGCACCGCGCTGGCCGCGCTCCTCGGAGCGCGCTCCAGTTCTCCTGCACCAATCTTCGCCGCTAAGCAGCCGCCCTACCTGCATGGACGGGCGAAATCCCAGGTCGTCGGGGTATTGACAGAACGCCCACCGAGGTCCAGGTTCGCAGGCAGTCCACCGCAGGACGACCGGTCCGGCCGGCCTAGCGTGCCCGCGTGGGGACATGGGCAGGGGCGGAGGCATCCACCGCCCCGGGATGCCATGTCCATGCTCCTCGCGCAGCGGGACTGTGGCGAGCACCAAGGGCGACACGTACGAGCCGCACAGCAGTGCAGCCACAGCGATCTCGGGGGCACGTGACGGTTCTGACCGACACGGGGGTAGGACACAGGAAAGGCCCTCGCGCCCAGTAGACAACAGGCGCAGGTTCCGCAGCCAGCGGGACCGGCACTTGGTCCGAAGGGTCGCGACGGGCCTTTCCCGTCTCGGCGACTGATCAGCTACACCAGCAATGTCTCCGCCGCGCCAGTCGTTGTACGGTCAGTCGTCTTCCCAACCAAGGAGTCGTCTGTGGCCTCGCCGCTGTCACGCGACGGTTCCGCGCGCCGCCTGCTGCGGTTCGCGGCCCCGACCCGCGGCTCCGGCGCGCTCGGGCGGTGGCCGCGACTGCTGGCCGCGGTCGGCGCCGGCCTGGTGTTGGCCCTGTCGTTCCCGCCTTACGGGCTGTGGCCTCTTGCCTTCCCGGCGATCGCGACGCTCAGCCTGGCGGCAAACGGCGTGCGGGCACGGACGGGTGCCGCCGAAGGCATGGTCTTCGGACTCGGCTTCTTCGCGGTCCTGCTCTCCTGGATGCGCGTGATCGGCATCGACGCCTGGGCGGCGCTCACCCTCCTCGAGTCCGCCTTTCTGGCCGCACTCGGGGCCGGACTGGCGGTGACGTCGCGCTTGCGGTGGTGGCCGCTCGCCCATGCCGCGCTCTGGGTGGGTGCCGAGCTGCTCCGTGCCCGGCTGCCGTTCGGCGGCTTCCCGTGGGGGCGGCTCGCCTTCGGCCAGGCTCACACACCTCTCACCCCGTTCGCCGCGCTCGGCGGCGCGCCGTTGGTCACGTTCCTGACCGCGCTCGCGGGGACACTCCTCGCGTACGCGATCGCGACCGCTTACGCCACCCGCAGTCGGGAGAGGCTCCTCTCAGCAGGGGCCGCGGTCGCCGGCGTTGCCGCGATCGTCGCCCTGGGATTCGCCGTGCCCATTCCCGCGGGTGGGGACCGCAGCGTGACCGTCGCACTCGTGCAAGGAAACGTGCCGAGGCTCGGGCTTGACTTCCAGGGCCAGCGGATGGCGGTGGTCCGCAACCACGTCGACGCCACCCTCGACCTCGCCAGGCGCATCGACTCCGGCGATCTGCCACGGCCGGATCTCGTGATTTGGCCGGAGAACGCCACGGACATCGACCCGTACCGCGATCCTGAGGTCCGCAGCCTCATCGACAGCGCGGTGCGGGCTGTCGGGGTACCGACGCTGGTCGGCGCGGTGGTCGACGGTGGACCACAGGGCCGGCCCCAGAACACAGGCATCGTGTGGGATCCGGTGACAGGACCGGGAGAGAGCTACATCAAGCGACACTTGGTCCCGTTCGGCGAATACGTTCCGCTGCGGTCCCTGCTAGAAAGCGGGATCAGCCGGTTTGACCGCATACCCAGAGACTTCTCGCCGGGCCACCGGGTCGGCGTGTTGACGGTGGGACCGGCGAGGCTCGGTGATGTGATCTGCTTCGAGGTGGCATACGACGATGTCCTGCGGGACGCGGTCAAGCACGGCGCACAGGCGGTCGTGGTCCAGACCAACAATGCAACCTACGGACACACCGGACAGACCGAGCAGCAGCTCGCGATCTCGCGGCTGCGCGCGATAGAGCACGGGAGGTCCATGCTCGTAGCCGCGACAAGCGGGATCAGCGCACTGATCAGCCCGGACGGCTCGATTGTGGAGCGTTCGACGGAATTCACCCGGGACCTGATCGTTGCACCCGCACCACTGCGAGGCGGTTACACACTCGCCGACCGCGTCGGCGACGCGCCGGAGTGGGCGATGGCCGGCGTCGGCCTTGTCGCGTTGGCTCTCGCGATCGCCGGTGGCCGACGCAAGGCGGCACCGGCCGCGCCAGATACCGTGGTGCAACCGGTCGCTCAGGTACACGAAAGCACGACGTCGGAGGCATCGTGACGGATCGGGTGCTCGTTGTTGTCCCGACGTACAACGAAGCTCAGAACATCGAGCGGGTCGTCGGCCGGGTTCGCGTCGCCGTTCCGTCCGTCGACGTGCTGATTGTTGACGACGCCAGTCCAGACGGAACGGGGAAGCTTGCTGATCGCCTGGCCGCCGATGATTTGCAAGTCCACGTGCTCCACCGGCACGGCAAGCAGGGTCTCGGTGCCGCTTACATCGGCGGTTTCCGCTGGGGGCTCGAGCGAGACTACGAGGTCTTCGTCGAGATGGACGCCGATGGCTCGCACCGGCCGGAGGAGCTGCCTCGGCTGCTGGAGGCTCTGCGGGGGGGTCCGGACGCCGCAGACCCATCGGGCGCAGACCTCGTCCTCGGCTCGCGCTGGATACCGGGCGGCGAGGTCGTCAACTGGCCGACCTCGCGCAAGATCCTTTCCCGCGGAGGGAACACCTACGCGCGCATAGCCCTGGGCCTTCCGCTGCAGGATGCGACCGGGGGGTTTCGTGCCTTTCGCCGAAAAGTGCTCGAGTCGATCGGGCTGGATGACGTCGCGTCGCAGGGCTACTGCTTCCAGGTTGACCTGGCTTGGCGGGCGCTGCAGTCGGGCTTCCGAGTCGTCGAGGTGCCGATCACCTTCGTCGAACGTGAGTACGGTGCCAGCAAGATGAACCGATCCATCGTGACCGAGGCGCTCTGGCGCATCACCGTATGGGGGGTGCAGCACCGAATTCGCCCGCAGCGTAGTCACCGTGCCGGGGGGA
>DATBRJ010000425.1:0-7432 GCA_036560395.1 Actinomycetes bacterium
GTATGTGGTCAACCACGAGGTCGGCCACGGGTTAGGCCACGATCACATACATTGTCCGCGCCCGGGCGCACTCGCCCCCGTCATGGTGCAGCAAACGAAGAGCCTCGAGGGCTGCAGACCTAACCAGTGGCCGTATCCGTAGTCTCGCGCGTCCGAGGTCCGTTGACGGTGGCGCGAGGATCGGTGGATGACTGGCAAGGCGGCAGGGAGCCCGGCGTACTGGAGGTACGCGGGCGACCGAGAACGCGGCCAGGCGCCGGCGGGACCGGGCCAACGCAAAGAGACTTCGGACACGGGACGCTGGCGTCTCGGGCTCTCAGTGGCCCCAGCGTTCCGGCTTCGCCGCGCGCGACATGAGGCTGCGCAGCACTTCCAGTGGCGGCACGCCTTCATGCACGACGGCGACCACGTGTTCGACGATCGGAACGTCGACACCGTGGGCGCGGGCGAGTTGGAGGATCGACTCACACGACTTCACCCCCTCGGCCACCTGCCGCGTGCTTGCAACGATTTCGGCAACGCTCAGGCCTCGGCCGAGCTTCTCGCCGAAGGTTCGGTTCCTCGACAATGGCGAGGAGCAGGTCGCGACGAGATCGCCGAGCCCGGCCAGCCCGGAGAAGGTGTACGGGTCGGCCCCGAACGCGGCGCCTAGTCGCGCCGTCTCTGCCAGCCCCCTCGTGATCAGCGATGCTTTCGCGTTGTCACCGAAGCCCATGCCGTCGGCCATGCCCACCGCGATCGCGATCACGTTCTTGACCGCGCCGGCGAGCTCGGTGCCGACCACATCGGTATTGGTGTACGGCCTGAAGTAGGGCGTATGGCACAGTGCCTGTACCCGGGCTGCGACCTCCTCGTCCGCGCACGCGATGACGCTGGCTGCCGGCTGGCGCTGCGCGACTTCGCCGGCGAGGTTCGGGCCAGACAGCACCGCCACTCGCGCCGGCGGGAGACCGGTCACCTCGAGGACGACCTCGCTCATCCGCTTGGTAGTGCCAAGCTCCACGCCTTTGGACAGGCTGAGGACGACCCCGTCCTCCGGGAGCAGCGGAGCCCATGCGGTGAGGTTGCTCCTCAACTGCTGGGACGGAACCGCCAGCACGATCAGCTCGGCGTCCTTCGCGGCGCTTTCGGCATCCGCCGTCGCGGCGATCGTGCGCGGGAGCTCGATGCCCGGGAGATAGTCGGGATTCTCGTGCTTAGCGTTGATCGCTTCGGTCAGCTCGGCTCGGCGTCCCCACAGCGCCACCTCGCTGCCGGCGTCAGCGAGGATGACAGAGAAAGCGGTCCCCCACGAGCCGCTTCCGAAAACTGCGACCCGACCCACTATTTCGCCCCTCGACTTGGGTCGCCGGTCTCGGGCACGCCCGCCTTGCCCATGTCGAAGCGTTCGGCGGGAGCCTGCTCGCCGCGAATCTTCTCGAGTTGCTCCGTGATCGCGGTCATGATCTTCTCGGTCGCCGCCCGCAAATTCTCGCTGCTGACCGGCTGACCCGCGAACTCGTCGAAGTCCACCGGCGGTCCCGCCTGCATGTGCATCGTCTTGCGCGGGAAGAAGCGGAAGCGCTTCGAGTATGGAGATAGCACATCCTGCGGACCCCACTGGGCGACCGGTATGACCGGGACTCCGGTCGTCAAGGCGACGCGGGCGGCGCCGGTCTTGCCGGTCATCGGCCAGAGGTTGGGATCCCTGCTGATCGTGCCTTCCGGATAGAAGATGACGCACTCGCCGCGGCGCACAGCATCAACGGCGGCACGGTAGGCCTGCGAAGCGTCGTGGGTCTTGCGGTAGACCGGAATCTGACCAAGCTGCGTGATGATCCATCCGATGACCGGAACCTGGAAGACCTCGGCCTTGCCGAGGAAGCGTGGCAGCCGGCCGTTGTCGTACACGAAATGCCCGAAGGCGACCGGGTCGAAGTGCGAGACATGGTTGGCAGCCAGGACGACGCCTCCCGTCTGCGGGATCATTTCAGCGCCGCGCCAGTCTCTCTTCGTCAGCAGCATGAGGGGCGGCCGGAGCAGCACGACGACCAGCCGGAACCAAAAGCCGATCTTGCGGCGGCTCACCAACGTCTCCTCCTCCAGGGCTGGGCCGTCCACCTCCGCACGACGGTCCCATGCGCAGGCGCAGGCCGCTTCGGCTGCCGAAGGTGGCCGTCACAGTGTGGCGGATCAGGCGGCTGGTGTCGAAGGCAGCGTGCCACGGCGAGGGTGTCCGGTTCGGCGATGCGAGGGTCTGCGTGTCACGATCGGTCGTGATGTCGATGAGCGGCCGGGGAGCAGACGGGGGGAGGACAGGCATGCCCCCTCCCACCACCGACGCACGCCAGCCGACCTGGTCGATCGTGGTCCCGGTGAAGCGCCTATCGGCCGCGAAGACTCGCCTATCGCTTAGCGAGCATCCGCGCAATGTTCTCGCGCTCGCCTTCGCTTGCGACACCGTCACGGCCGCCCTCGCCTGCCCGCTGGTCGCGATCCTCGTCGCAGTGACGTCGGATTTGCGCGCGGCGCGGGAGCTCGAGCGGATCGGCGCACTCGTTGTTCCCGACGGTCCTGAGGCCGGCCTCAACGCCGCCCTCGAATACGGCGCGAAGGTTGCCCGGCAGCGCGCACCTGATCGGGGTACCGCGGCGCTGTCGGCCGACCTGCCCGCGCTTCGGCCAGAAGCATTGGGACGTGCGTTGCTGAGTGCGTCGGCGCATCACCGTGCCTTCGTCCCGGACGCCGACGGCGGGGGAACGACGCTGCTCACCTGCCTGCCCACGGTGGAGCTTCAGCCGGAATTCGGCCCAGGGTCGGCCGAGCGGCATCGGCGCAGCGGCGCCTACCCCATCGAGGATGCCGGGCTCGAGTCGCTGCGACACGACGTTGACACAGCTGCCGACCTCGATGCCGCGGCACAGCTCGGCCTCGGGTCCCGGACTTCTCGGCTCCTGGATAGCCCAATCCACCGCGTCGTGATGCAGATCGCTCCCGGTCGCATCGGCGGCCGCTAGTCTGCCCGTCGAGTCTCCTTATGAGCGGGAGTGGCAGGTGCAGGCAACAGTACGGACCTTCGACCCGGTCACGAAGGCTGGCACCGTGCTACTCGACGACGGGACCGAGTTGCCCTTCGATCGGCCGGCGTTCGACGCCGGCGGTCTGCGGCTGGTCCGCTTCGGCCAACGGGTGCGCATCGAAGTTGACGGCGCCGGTGCCGGCCGGCGAGTGACCTTTCTGACCCTCGCGACACTCTGAGCCGCCGGCTCACCCCGACCTGTCCAACCCTCCCCACCGGCGCGCGGGCGCCGGGGAGGAGCCATGGCCGAGCACATGGAAAGGCGCCCGTGCAGGAGGATCCTGTCCCGGGCGCCCTTCGGCGATGCGATCCCGTTGCTCCTCGAGCAGCCGGGATGTGGCTAGCTCTTGCGCGCGGTGGTTCGCCTTGCCGTCGTCTTCGCGGTTGTCCGCTTAGCCGGCGCCTTCTTGGCTGTCGTGCGCTTCGCCGTCGCCTTCTTACCAGTGGCCTTCTTGGTCGTGGCCTTCTTGGTAGTGGCCTTCTTACCAGTGGCCTTCTTGGTGGTCGCCTTCTTCGTGGTGGCCCTCTTTGCCGTGGCCTTCTTGGCAGAGGTGGTCTTCTTGGCGCTCGCCTTCTTCGGGCTCGCCTTCTTGGGGCTCGCCTTCTTGGCGGTGCTCTTCTTGGCGGTGCTCTTCTTAGCAGTCGCCTTCTTCGTGGTCGCCTTCTTCGCGGTTGCCTTCTTCGCGCTCGTCTTCCTAGCGCTCGCCGTCGTCGTTGCCTTCTTCGCCGCGGTCTTGGTGGCTGCGCCGGTCGTCTTCCTCGTCCTTGAGCCAGCCGACCTCTTGGCGACCGACGCGGTCGCAGTCCTCGTCGTCGACGCTGCGGCGACAACTGGCGACTGCTCTACGACGGCCTTCGGCAGCCGGGTGGCACCGCTCACAAAGCTCTTGAAGGCGGCGCCGGGCCTGAACCTCGGCACGACGGTCTTCTTCACCTTGACGGTCTCACCCGTGGCGGGATTGCGGGCGAGACGGGCTTGACGCTCGCTCTTTTCGAAGACACCGAAGCCGGTGATAGCGACCCGCTCACCGATGACTACCGAGCGGGTGATGGTGTCGAGCACGGACTCGAGAGCATGGCCTGCGGCCTTCTTGTTCCCCCCGAACCGTGTCGCGAGCTGGTCGATTAGCTGCGCCTTGTTCACGGTTTTCGCCTCCGGAAGCTATTTGGCCGGACACTTGTCCGCCCGACAACGCACGATAGGCCGTTACCACCGGACACACAATCAAAACGCAACGGAATCAACCTTGTGTCGCAACACGAAACGCCTGCGCTGCCCACAAACACGTTGCACGGGTGACACATCGCAACCGCGTATCAACGAGCGACGATGGCGCCAAAACCCTTTGCCAGTAGGCGAATTCGCGATCCTGCTCTTCACTTACCGTGGGTCGTCAGCGGATACGAACGAGAAGCGACCGGGTGACCCGCTCGCCGCAGCACCGCCTTGCACTAAACCGGGACTGCTGGGAAGAGGTTGGATCGGCGAAACTCGTACGCCGCGATGTCCGCATCGTGGCGAAGCGTCAAGCCGATGTCGTCAAGCCCTTCCAGCAACCGCCATCGCGCGTAGTCGTCGACCTCGAAGGGAACGGACAGGGCGCCGCAGCGTACCTCTCGCTCGGTCAGGTCCACGGTCACCGGCGTCGACTGGTCCGCCTCGACCAGTTCCCACAGTCGCTCAACCGCGCTCTGTGTGATGACAGCGGCGAGCAGGCCGCCCTTCAAGGCGTTGCTGCGGAAGATGTCTGCGAACCGCACGGAGAGAACGACCCGGAACCCATAGTCCTGCAGCGCCCAGACCGCGTGCTCCCGTGAGGATCCGATACCGAAGTCAGGCCCTGCGACAAGAACGGAGGCGCCGTCGTACCGCGGATCGTTGAGGATGAAATCCGGGTCGCGTCGCCAAGAAGCGAAGAGGCCGTCGGCGAAGCCGCTGCGAGTCACCCGCTTCAAGTAGACCGCGGGGATGATCTGGTCAGTGTCCACGTTGCTGCGGCGCAACGGCACTGCTCGACCGCTGTGGACTGTGAACTGCTGCATCTGCTCGCGCTCCTGATGTTTCGACGCTGGTCCGTGATTTAGCCGGATTTCGGCGCCAGCTCAGCTGGACTTGCGAGGCGGCCGACGACTGCAGTCGCAGCCGCGACGTAAGGCGAGACCAGGTGAGTACGACCACCTGGACCCTGCCGGCCCTCGAAGTTGCGGTTCGACGTCGAGGCGCTGCGCTCGCCGGGGGCCAGCTGATCCGGATTCATGCCTAGGCACATCGAGCAGCCTGCGAAGCGCCAGTCCGCACCGGCGGCGGTGAACACCCGATCCAGGCCTTCGGCCTCCGCTTCCCGGCGAACCTTCGCCGACCCTGGCACGACGAGCATCCGCACGCCCTCGGCCAGCCGCCGGCCACGGAGTACCGACGCAGCCGCACGCAGGTCCTCGATCCGGCCGTTCGTACACGACCCGACAAATACCGTGTCGACGACCACCTCTCGCAGGGGCATGCCGGGAACGAGGTCCATGTACTTCAGCGCGTTCTCCGCCGCTGCGCGTTCGACCGGATCGGCGATCTCGGCCGGGTCAGGAACATTCGCCGACAGCGGTGCGCCTTGCCCGGGATTGGTTCCCCAGGTCACAAAGGGAGTGATGTCGGCGGCGTCGAGGACGACCTCCTTGTCGAAGACCGCACCCTCGTCGGTCAGCAGCATGCGCCACCGAACCACCGCCTCATCCCACCGCGGCCCGCTTGGCGAATAGGGACGTCGATGCAGGTAGTCGATCGTGGTGTCGTCAGGGGCAATCATCCCGGCCCGCGCGCCGGCCTCGATCGACATGTTGCACACCGTCATCCGGGCCTCCATGGAGAGGGCCCGGATCGCCTCACCGCGGTATTCGATGACGTGGCCCTGGCCCCCGCTCGTACCGATCCTGGCGATGACCGCGAGGATGAGGTCCTTTGCGGTCACGCCGGGAGCCAGCGTGCCGTCTACGGTTACCGCCATCGTCTTGAAGGGCATGAGCGCGAGCGTCTGAGTGGCGAGAACGTGCTCGACTTCGCTGGTCCCGATTCCGAAGGCAAGCGCCCCTAGGGCGCCGTGCGTGCTCGTGTGCGAGTCGCCGCAGACGATCGTCATGCCAGGCTGGGTCAAGCCGAGCTGTGGACCGATCACATGGACGATGCCCTGGTCCTGATCCCCCATCGGAAAGAGCCGAACGCCGAAGTCCGCGCAGTTCCTTCGCAGCGTCTCGACCTGGAGGCGTGACACGGCGTCGACGATCGGCCCGCTGAGCGAGTCGGTCGGAACGTTGTGGTCCTCGGTTGCCACGGTGAGATCAGGCCGGCGGACTCCTCGACCTGCCTGGCGCAGCCCATCGAACGCCTGTGGGCTGGTGACTTCGTGCAGGAGATGGAGGTCGATGTAGAGCAGGTCAGGCTCACCCACCGCCCGTCGGACGAGGTGGGACTCCCAGACCTTCTGGGCCAGCGTGCGGGCCGGGTTGCGCCCTGCGGCCTGGCTGTCTTCACTCATGCACGACCTCGCACTTCCTCGTGTGGCGGTGCCATCGCGGCCGAAGCCTCTCGCCGACGATCGACCATGGTGCACATGAGGGTCCGTAAAGGTTCCCCAACAGGCTTGATATCTCGTATAGCGAGACGGCAGTATCAGCGCATGGACAACTCTAGCGGTGTCGGCGTACTGGACAAGGCCGCCCGAGTCCTGGGTGCTCTCGAAGCCGGGCCGTCAACTTTAGCCGCTCTGGTGGCCGCAACCGGACTGGCCCGCCCCACGGCACACCGGCTTGCTGTTGCCCTCGAGCACCACCGGCTGGTCGCCCGTGACATGCAGGGGCGGTTCATCCTCGGACCACGACTGAGCGAGCTCGCGTCGGCTGCCGGTGAGGATCGCCTGCTCGCAGCTGCGGCTCCGGTGCTGGCATATCTGCGGGATGTGACGGGTGAGAGCGCGCAGCTCTACCGCCGGCAGGGCGACCTTCGGGTGTGCGTATCGGCCGCAGAACGAATGTCGGGGCTACGGGACACCGTGCCAGTCGGCTCGGCGCTGCCGATGACGGCCGGTTCCGGAGCGCAGATTCTGCTTGCTTGGGAGGAGCCAGACCGGTTGCACCGGGGTCTGCAGGGGGCCAAGTTCACCGCGACCACCCTCGCGGGTGTACGCCGCCGGGGCTGGGCGCAGTCCGTGGCGGAGCGGGAACCTGGCGTGGCGTCGGTGTCCGCGCCAGTCCGCGGACCGTCTAACCGCGTCGTGGCAGCAGTGTCGGTGTCCGGTCCGATCGAGCGCCTCAGCCGCGCACCCGGCCGGCTGTTCGCCCCGGCAGTCCTCGCCGCCGGCGAACGTCTCACCGAAGCACTGCGCC
>DATBRJ010000426.1:0-6083 GCA_036560395.1 Actinomycetes bacterium
GGCCGATCATCGCCGCGGCCGGCCCGCGGGCTGGAAGCTCCGGCAGATAGGGCAGGTCTGGCAGCTCACCGAAGACCGTTGCCGCCGCCTGCCTCGGGTCGGTCCCCGGGTGCGAGCCGATCCCGGTGGCGCTTCCTGCAATCCAGGGCTGCGGTTCGGCGGTCATAGCCCAGAGACTAATGTCGCGTGTCCGAGGTCCGTTGAAGGTGGCCCGAGGACCGCTGGATGACTGGCAAGGCCGCAGGGAGCCCGGCGTCCGCGAGGTACGCGGGCGACCGAGAACGCAGCAGTGTGTACCTGCGGGTCCCCATAGAAGCGTGGAGCACCGCGAAGCGTTTCGGTGAGGTGCGCGCCAGCGGGACCGGGCCAGCGTAAAGAGACTTCGCAGACGCGACACTAGAACGAGAACCCGAACGGCAAGGCGGACGACTGTCAGGCAGCGGTTCTCGCGGCGGCGGCGATGGTCGCCGAACCGATCACCCGCGTGTCGTCGTACAGCACGATCGCCTGCCCGGGCGCGATACCGCGGGCCGGCCTGTGCAGGCGTACGCGGAGCTCGCTCCCGATCAGGCTGGCCAGGGCGGGGACCGCCGCGCCGTGGGCACGGACCTGGGCAGAGCACCCAACCTCGCCCTCGGGCGCTGGGCCGCACCATCGCGGTTTCAGGCCGACCACCTCGTCGACGTCGAGCATCTCCGCCGGGCCGACAGTGACCGTGCGCCGAACCGGCGCGATGTCCAGGACATAGCGGGGCTTGCCGTCCGCTGCTGGAGTCCCGATGCGCAGCCCGCGGCGCTGCCCGATGGTGAACGCGTGGGTGCCTTCGTGGGTGCCGACAACGGCACCGGTGTGGTCGATGATCTCGCCCGGAGCCTGGCCGAGGCGACCGCTGAGGAAGCCCGCTGTGTCGCCGTCCGCGATGAAGCAGATGTCGTGGCTGTCAGGCTTCTCAGCGACAGCGAGCCTTCGCCGTGCCGCCTCCGCACGAACGGCGGCCTTCGTGGATCCGCCAAGCGGGAACATGGCGCCGGCGAGCTGACCGGCGGTGAGCACGCCGAGCACGTACGACTGATCCTTGTCGGGATCCGCCGAGCGGTGCAGCTCGCGGTCCCCCTCAGCCGTCTCCACGATCTTCGCGTAGTGCCCGGTGCAGACCGCGTCGAAGCCGAGCGCGAGCGCGCGGTCGAGCACCGCCGCGAACTTGATCTTCTCGTTGCAGCGTAGGCAGGGGTTTGGGGTGCGACCGGCCGCGTACTCGGCAACGAAGTCGTCGATGACGTCTTCGCGGAAGCGCTCAGCCAGATCCCAGACATAGAAAGGGATGCCGATCATGTCGGCCGCTCGGCGGGCATCCCTCGCGTCCTCGAGGGTGCAGCAGCCGCGCGCGCCGCTGCGGAACGACTTGGGATTGTTCGAGAGCGCGAGATGGACCCCGACAACGTCGTGCCCGGCCTCTGCCGCGCGGGCTGCAGCGACGGCCGAATCCACGCCGCCGGACATCGCGGCTAGCACACGTAGGGGTCGATTCTGGCTGGTCATCTCGGTGTACGAGGGTAGTCGACGGCATCGAGCCGACGCCTCAGACTGCGTGATCGGTCGCCTTGGTCCCATTCCTCATACCCGCCAGGCGGGCACGCTCGACCACCGCAGGGATGGCGTCGACCAAGGCATCGACGTCGGCCTGGGTGGAGGTATGACCGAGCGAAAAGCGGAGCGAGCCGCGAGCCCGCTCCTCGGCCTGGCCCATCGCCAGCAGGACATGGCTGGGCTGCGCGATGCCGGCCGAGCACGCCGAGCCGGTAGAACACTCGATGGCACGCGCGTCGAGGAGCATGAGCAGCGCATCGCCCTCACAGCCAGGGAACGAGAGATGGGCGTTGCCCGGCAGTCTGGCCTCGAGGTCGGGGCCCGGGTCACCGTTGAGCACCGCCTCAGGCACCACCTCGACGACCCTGCGGATGAGATCCTCGCGAAGCCCTACGAGCCGCTCCGCGCGCTCCGGCTGGCGCTTGACCGCCAGCTCGGCGGCGACGGCCAGCGCCGCAATCGCGGGCGTGTCCAGCGTGCCGGAACGGATGTCGCGCTCTTGCCCACCGCCGTGAAGGACCGGGACCGGAGTCAGGTCATGGCCGAGCAGCAACACGCCGACGCCGATCGGTCCACCGATCTTGTGACCGGTCACGGTCATCGCGTCCAAGCCGGCGGCCGCGAAATCCACCCGGAGCTGTCCGATCGCCTGAACGGCATCGGAATGGATCGGCACCCCGTACATCCGAGCGATCTCGGTCAGCTCCGCAATCGGCTGTACCGTGCCGACCTCGTTGTTTGCCCACATCACCGAGACCAGCGCAGCCGAGTGGGGATCCCGTTCCAGTGCCTCCCTGAGAGTCTCCGGGTGTACCCGACCGAGCCGATCGACCGGGAGCAGCTCGATCTCGGCGCCCTCATGCTCCCCCAGCCACTGTGCCGAATCCAGGACCGCGTGGTGCTCGACCGCGGAGACGAGCACCCGCCGGCGCCGATCGTCTTCGGCGCGGCGCGACCAGTAGAGGCCCTTGATCACGAGATTGTCCGCTTCCGTTCCGCCGCCGGTGAAGACCACCTCTGACGGCCGGGCGCCGAGCGCTTGCGCCACCGCCTCCCTGGCCTCCTCGACGACTCGGCGGGCGGCGCGCCCCGTGCAGTGCAATGAGGATGGGTTGCCGAGCCGCCCGAGCTGAGCCGTCATGGCCTCGATTGCCTCGGGGAGCATCGGGGTGGTCGCGGCGTGATCGAGATAGGGCATGTCGCCCGCAAGCCTAGTCGGCGGGCAGGATTACCTCGACCCGCGAAATCCCGCCATTGTGCCGCGCCCTGCGCTTCGCCCGGTCATGCCCTGCGCCGACGAACTTCCGCGGTGAGCTGGGGAACCACCTGGTGCAGGTCGCCGACCACGCCGAAGTCGACCAACTCGAAGATCGGCGCCTCCGGGTCCTTGTTCACCGCGACGATCGTCTTCGATGTCTGCATCCCCGCTCGATGCTGGATCGCGCCGGAGATGCCACAGGCGATGTAGAGCTGGGGCGAGATCGTCTTGCCGGTCTGTCCCACCTGGTGCTGGTGCGGGTACCAGCCGGCATCGGTGGCGGCCCTGGAGGCACCGACGGCGGCACCGAGTGAGTCTGCAAGCTCCTCGATGATCGAGAAGTTCTCGGCCGAGCCGACACCGCGGCCGCCCGATACAACGATCGCGGCCTCGGTGAGTTCGGGCCGAGAGCCCTTCTCGACCACGACACGATCGACGACCCGAGCCTGGCGAGCTGCGTCTGAAAGCTCTACCGAAACGTCGATCCGCTCGGCCGCCGCCGGCCCGTCCGCCGCCACCGGTGAGGTGGCATTCGGTCGCATCGTGATGATCGGCACTCCCTTGGTGACCCGCGAGTGGACGATGGACGAGCCACCGAAGATGGACTGCTCGGCGACGATGCCTTCGCCGAGGCCTACCGCGTCGGTCAGAACTCCTGAGTCGATCTTCAAGGCGAGCCGGGCGGCGACTTCCTTGCCCTCCGCGGTCGATGCGACGAGAACAGCGTCCGGCGCCGCGGTACCAACCAGCGACGCGAGTAGCTCGGCCGTGGGTGCCACCACATAATCGGTGAGCTCGGGCGTCTCGGCAACGTAGACCTTCGCCGCGCCGTACTCGGCGAGGCGGGGCGCCGCCGTGCCGAAGCCGGGCCCAACGAAGACAGCCGCCGGCGTGCCGAGCGGGCGGGCGGCGGTCAGCAGCTCCAAGGTGACCTTCTTGAGCGTGCCCGCGTCGTGCTCGACCAGGACGAGGATCTCACCCATCGTGTTCGCGTACCTCTCAGTGACTGGCTAGTGTCGCGCTAGATGAACTTCTGCTCGGTGAGGAAGTCGGCGAGCTTGGCACCGCCATCGCCGTCGTCCTTGATGATCGTGCCGGCAGAGCGCGGCGGGCGGTCAGCGAAGTCGTCGACGGCGGTCGACGAAGCGGCGAGGCCGACCGCGGCCGGGTCGATCCCTGCGTCGGCGGCGGTCAGCGTCTCGAGCGGCTTTTTCTTCGCCGCCATGATTCCCTTGAATGAGGGATAACGCGGCTCGTTGATCTTTTCCACCACGGAAAGTACAGCCGGGATGGACGCCTCCACCACCGCGTAGCCGTCCTCGGTCTGCCGCTGGATACGCACGGCCGTCCCCTCGATGTCCACCTTGGCGGCATAGGTCAGCTGAGGGAGGCCGAGCCGCTCGGCGACCATGGCCGGAACGAGCGAGGTTCGTGCATCGGTCGACTCGGAACCGAAGATCACCAAGTCGTACTCGAGTGTGCCGAGCGCCTGTGCAAGCGCGTAGGACGTTGCGCCGGCATCGGATCCGGCGAGCGCGTCGTCGAGGAGGTGTACGCCACGGTCGGCGCCCATCTGCAAGGCCTTGAGGATCGTCTCCCTGGCCCGCTGCGGACCCATCGATAGGACGGTCACGTCGCCCGCGGTCGCCTCAGCGAGCCGCAACGACTCCTCGATGGCGTACTCGTCCAGTTCGTTGAGCACGCCGTCGACCGCCGCGCGGTCGAGGGTCTTGTCGGCCGGATCCAGCCGGCGCTCCTGCGCGGTGTCGGGTACCTGCTTCACACAGACGACGATCTTCATGGCCGGGGACCGACCTCCAACTCCAGGCGTGAACGGTGCAAAGGGCCGCTACGAAGCTTGCCAGTGAATCCGCGGCCGCAGGCATGTCGATGTGAGTCTGAGCCATGTTACTCACGAGTAGCACCCGCTCCGAAGTGACCTCAACCACCGGGCATCGGAAGGCCAAGCCCGATCTCCCACGGTCTCTCGAGCGGCCGCCAGTGCTCGTACACGACGACGCAGCCCACTTCGGTGCGCTGACTCCGTATGCCATGCGTAGCCAGGGCGGCGTCGACCTGAGCCACGTGGTCCGGCTCCTCGTCCATCGGATCTCGGATGTGTCCCGCCACGTAGACCGGGTCAGGATCCGCGTCCACGACGTGGCGGCCCTCGGGGAACTTCGTCCGGCCGCCCCCGACCGGCCCGACGAGCAGCCGGTCGCCCGCATAGAACTGCAGCGGCATCCCGGTCCAGTAGTCCGAGTAGACATCCGTGACTCCGTGCCCCCTCAGCCAAGCGGTCGCGGCAGTCAGACACCCTGGCAGGTCGCGCGGGCCGTCGCTATGGTGGCGGGCCAGCAACGTGGCCGACGTGCAGGCCCAGACGGTCAGGACTGCCACGGCGGCGGATCGCCGGGCCATCCCGCTGCGCCGGGACATCCCATCGAGGCTCCTGCCGGGGAACGGCGGCACCAATGCCGCAATGCCGAGCGCGAGTGCCGGGTACGCCACGAAGAGGTAGCGAGGCTCACCGGTCCACCACGTGTACCTCGATGCCGCGTACAGCAGCGCGACGGTCGGCGGTGTGAGCAGCAGCATGTCCGTCGGCGCAGACTTCCCGCTGCGCAGCCGACGGACGACGGCGACCGCATAGCCGATGCCGAGCGTGGCGAGCAGCGCATATTGCAGGACGATCGGCCAGCCAGGATGTCCGTAACGGTAGCCCACTCCGACGAACTCCCGCAGAACCGGAGTCACCAGTGAGGCCAGCCGCTCCCACGGGGTCCGATCCGGCTGCGGGCCGCCGAGCACTGGCAGCGTGCCGTGCGCGATCGCCCAGCCCAACGCAGGCGCGTAACCGGCGACCAGCGCCGGGAGCCCGGCGATGGCGGCTTCTCGCTTCCGCCGCCACAGGGTGGGCGAGGCGTACACCAACGCGGGCAGGATCAGATAGCCGGCCGACCAGGACGCCCACGCGGCCAGCCCGGTGCTCAGCCCAAGGATGGCGAACCACCGGCGCTCGGCAGGCGCGTCGGGATCTTCGGCCTCAATGGGGTCCCTCTCGCGGCCGCGCCGCACGTTTCGCAGCCGGAGCGCCGCATACATGGCGACGAGACCGAGGATCTGTCCGGTGCCGTACGCACCGTGGCTGCGCACTCCCTTCCAGATGTTGAAGAACGGCCCGGTTGCGAAGAGGGCGGCAGCGAGCGCCGCCTGCCAGCGAGTCGCGAGCATCCGG
>DATBRJ010000427.1:0-4316 GCA_036560395.1 Actinomycetes bacterium
GTCGTCGATGGAATGCCGGGACGGTCCGGTCCTCAGTCATCGGCGGGACCGGGTAACCCTGAGCTACGACTTTCCCGATCCAACCGGCGAGTACCTCTGGGAGTCCGTGGTCTTCCTCGGCGTGGCGGCACTAGGGTTCACCCCGCGCGCTGCGTGCAGTCGCGATCAGGCTTCGGCGAGCAACCGGCTGATCGAACTCGAGGGCTCCGCCTGGCGAAACATGGTGCGGGGCGGGGCCGGAAGGGCTGCGTCGCTGCGCCATTTGCGGATCACCTTTGAGTTGATCGGTTGCTACGACCTACTCGCTCTTGCCTTCGTCCCGCCGCCCACCGACCGGCCTCATGGCGTCCCCGTCCCCGTCGTAGGCGGCGGCTCCGTCTATCGCGCTCCCGCCTGACCATTCGCAGCCGGCCCCGATGTGACCCAGGACCCTGAGCCCGCTGTGACGCTCCGCTCCGGCCTGCATGGAGCCCGGTCCGGAATGCCCGCTTTCCCGGTGTGTTCGGCGCGCGGAGTAGGGTTCGACGGCCGTTGACTAGCCCGTGCTTGGTCGTATCGCGTAGATCCGTCCAGCGCCGTCCACAGGCAAAAGATTTCACGGTCGGTCATCCACAGCCTCTCCGGTGAAGCCCCTTTCTGCGCGAAGAGAAGCGCAGGATCTAGGCGTGGATCCCCGACTGCCGTTGGTTTTCAATGCCAAGACCGCCGTCAAAGCTAACGGGATGCCTCGGGCCAGACTTCGCTCCCCGCCGCATCAGATCCTGTCCTAAATGCCCGTCTTCTCGATGCGTTGAGGGCGCGGGGTGATGCTCCAGGGCGTGAAGTGATGCTGTCAGGGGGCTAAGTCACGCCGGCGGTCGCGAAGGGAGCGCTTCTAGCGGAGGGCTTTGAGTACGGCTGCGCACTTGGCGGGGAGGGTGAGGTCCCCACCGGCATGGGTGGATCCAGCTGGACCCGCGGTGCCGACGACCATCTCGTATGACGTGGCCAGCGGGGGGCCGGGGAGCCGGAACTCGATCGGGCTGTCGCCGGTGTGGAGGAGGATCAGGAAGCTGTTGCCGACAACCCGTTCGCCGTGCGGGGTTCGCTGCCGGATCGCGTCCCCGGCGAGGAACATCCCGATCGTGTTCAGCTGCACGTCGCCCCAGACCGCAGCAGTGAGTTCCGAGCCGTCAGGACCGAACCAGGTGACGTCCTTCGGACCACCTTCGACGAGCGGCCGCCCCTCGAAGAAGTGCCGCTGCCGGAAGGCCGGCTCCGACCGCCGCAAGTCGATCAGAGCGCGCACGAAATCGAGCAGGCCTGCCCACTCCCGTTCGATGTCGCTGCCCTCGGACAGTCGGCGATCCTCGACGGACGCGGGCCCGGCGCCCGGGTTGGACGTCGCACCTGCTGACTGCACACCGGACCAGTTGAGCCAGGAGATCTCGTTGTCCTGGCAGTAGGCGTTGTTGTTGCCGCCTTGGGTGCGGCCCATCTCGTCGCCCGCGACGAGCATCGGCACCCCGGTCGACGTGAGCAGCGTCAGGAGTATGTTCCGCGTCTGCCGGATCCGCAGCGCAACGATCGACGGATCAGTGGTCTCGCCCTCGACTCCGCAGTTCCAGGAGCGGTTGTCGTTGTTGCCGTCGCGGTTTCCTTCGCCGTTGGCCTCGTTGTGCTTCTGCTCGTACGACACCAGGTCGCGAAGGGTGAAGCCGTCGTGCGCGGTGACGAAGTTGATGGAGGCGAATGGCCGCCGGCCGTCGTCCTCATACAAGTCGCTCGACCCGGCCAGGCGGGACGCAAGCTCGCGGACGCCCGGAGCGCGCAGTCGCCAGAAATCGCGGACGGCGTCCCGATACCGGTCATTCCACTCGGTCCACAGCGGCGGGAACTCGCCCACCTGGTAACCGCCCTCGCCCACGTCCCACGGCTCCGCGATCAGCTTCACCCGGGCGAGGACCGGGTCCTGCTGGATGACCGTGAGGAATGAGGACAGCTTGTCGACGTCATGCATCGAGCGAGCGAGCGCGGCGGCCAGGTCGAAGCGGAAGCCGTCGACCCCCATCTCGGTCACCCAATACCGCAGCGAGTCGGTGATGAGCTGGAGCACATGCGGTTGCTGCACGTTCAGGGTGTTCCCGGTGCCGGTGTAGTCGGTATAGCGCTGGCCGCCGTCGCGCAGCCGGTAGTACGCGCGGTTGTCGATGCCGCGGAAGGAGAACGTAGGGCCGAGGTGATCGCCTTCTGCGGTGTGGTTGTAGACCACGTCGAGGATCACCTCGATGCCGGCGGCATGCAGGGCCCGCACCATCTGCTTGAACTCGCTGACTTGTCCGCCGCGGGTGCCGGTCGCCGCGTAGGCGGCATGCGGGGCGAAGTAGCCGAGCGAGTTGTAGCCCCAGTAGTTCCGCAACCCACGCGCGACGAGGTGTGGTTCGTCGACGAAGTGGTGCACGGGCATGAGTTCGACAGCGGTGATCCCTAGCCGTCCCAAGTGCTCGATGGCCGCCGGATGCGCGAGTCCGGCGTAGGTTCCGCGAAGCTCCCCTGGGACCGCAGGATGACGCATCGTGAAGCCGCGGACGTGTACCTCGTAGATCACTGTGTCCGCCCACGACACCCGGGGCCGTTCCACTCCGGTCCAGTCGAACTCGTCGTGGACGACGACCGACTTCGGCATGAAGGGTGCGGAGTCCTGGTCGTTGCGGCGCAGGTCGTCGCTGCCGATGTGGCCGTAAATAGCCGGATCTGGGGTGTAACCGCCGTCGATCGCCTTGGCGTAGGGATCAACGAGCAGCTTGGCCGGATTCCATCGCAGCCCGTGTTGCGGATCCCACGGACCGTGTACGCGGTATCCGTACCGCTGTCCTGGCCCGATGCCCGACAGGTAACCGTGCCGGACGTGGAAGGTCGAGTCGTCGAGCGGGATCCGTTCCTCCGTCCCGTCGTCGGCGAACAGGCACACCTCCACTCCCTCGGCGCCCGAGGACCAGAGCGCGAAGTTCGTGCCTTCGCCGTCGAAGGTCGCGCCGAGCGGTTGCCACCGTCCCGGCCACGGCCGCCTTGTCATGACATCCATTCTCACGAAGGGGTGCGAAGTCCGGGCAATTCCGCCCGGCTCTCGATGCTTGCGTTGAGCCCAACCAGCCTCTCACCGATCAAAACGCGGGAGTGTACGCGTTCGGCCGCGTGGCGGCGATGAGGACTAGTGTTCCGCCCGAGGCTGACCTTTATCGGAGGGCGAGGGCGTAGTGGGCGAGTTCGTACGTCTCGACGTCGAGGACGGCATCGGCACCATCAGGCTCGACCGGCCGCCGATGAACGCGTTGAACGCAGCGGTCCAGGAGGAGCTGCGGGCGGAGGCGCACGAGGCGAGTAACCGCGCCGATGTCCGCGCGGTGATCGTCTACGGCGGCGAGAAGGTGTTCGCTGCCGGCGCCGACATCAAAGAGATGGCGGCTATGTCCTATACCGACATGGTCGACCGGTCGGGTGCGCTCCAGTCGTCGTTCTCGGCGATCGCCAAGATCCCCAAGCCGGTCGTCGCCGCAGTCAACGGTTACGCCCTGGGCGGTGGCTGTGAACTCGCCCTCTGTGCGGACATCAGGATCGCGGCCGAGGACGCGAAGCTCGGCCAGCCGGAGATCCTGCTCGGCATCATCCCCGGGGCCGGCGGAACTCAGCGGCTGTCCAGGCTGGTCGGCCCGGCCAGGGCGAAGGACATCCTCTTCACCGGGCGCGTCGTCAACGCAGCAGAGGCGCTGGCCATCGGGCTCGTCAACCAGGTGGTGCCTGCGAGCGAGGTGTACGCCGCAGCGCGAAAGTGGGCTGGGCAGTTCATGAGCGGACCCGCCTACGCGCTCCGCGCGGCCAAGGAGGCGGTCGACCGCGGACTGGAAGCCGACCTCGAAACGGGCCTGGAGATCGAGCGGCAACAGTTCGCCGCCCTCTTCGCGACTGAGGACAAGGCGATTGGCTTCGAGTCCTTCATCGAGCACGGCCCGGGCAAAGCGGTCTTCAAAGGTGCCTGAGGTGGGCGGCGCCGGCGGCTCGGACTCGATCGCGCTGCAGGTAGAAGCCGCTTGGGGCGACGCCAAACTGGCCAACGTGCTCTATCACGACTGGGAAGCGGCCTGCTACGACGAGAAGTGGTCGATCTCGTACGACGATCGGTGCATCGCCTATGCCAGGGACCGCTTCGCCGCCGTTGCGGGGACCGAGGGGTGGCCGTACCGCAGAGCGCTGGAGCTCGGCTGTGGGACCGGCTTCTTCCTCCTGAACCTCAAACAGGCCGGTGTGCTCGACCACGGCCATGTCACCGACATCAGCCC
>DATBRJ010000428.1:0-6032 GCA_036560395.1 Actinomycetes bacterium
GGATCGACCACCCCCAACTCTTCGACAACTCCGCCGCCTACATGTCCAGCTGGCTATCCGCGCTGAACCACGACCACAACCTCGTGGTTCCCGCCGCAGCCCAGGCGCAGCGCGGCCGCGACCTGATCAACCAGGCCGAGCACGAAGCGATCCGGGACGCCAGCCAACACCCAGAGGCCGCGATGGTAGCGGGCCCGTGCCGCGCCGGCGCGGTCGCTCGGCCGCCTGCCAGCCCGGCCCGGCGGCCCACCGAGAGGACAGGCGACTGGGAAGCCGAGCCCAGCTGAAGAAAGGCAGGGAACTTGATGACAGACATAGCGGCAAGCCGACGGGCTAATGGCATGGCAGGGCGGCTGAGCGCCTGGATCGCCCGACGCCAACAGCAATTCTCCGACCATCTCCATGCAGACGGTGATGCCTTGGCCCGCGAGCACGGCTGGACCATCACCACGACGACCGGACGGTTCGGCTTCGGCGGGCGCGTCTACCGCGACCCCAGATTCGACCACCTCGCCACCAACGCTCGCCGTGCCCAGCCACGCGAGCAAGACACCGGGTGGCCGGGGTGACCGCGCACCGCATCCGGATCGACCCCGTCGGCCAGCTGAAGGACGAGATTCCGTCAACCGCTGGCGCTACGCCGGGACCGGTTCGCTGCGCCGGCTCATCCTCGCCGATTTGGATCGGTGTGCCCGGGGGGTCAGGGGGAAGCGTGTTGCCGATGCTCGGTGAGAGTCTCGAGTGATCGGCCATGAACCGCTTGCGTGATGAGCTGCTGTCGGTCTCCCAGGTCCTCGCCGAGCTGGGCGTCTCACGCCGCACCTTTTACCGCTGGCGGGAGCTCGGACACGCTCCCGCGATGCTGAGGCTCCCGAACGGCGAGTTGCGCGTCTGGCGAAGCGACCTGGTCGCGTGGCTTCACGCCCGCCGCGAGGGTGCGGCATGAAGACGCTCGATGTTCGAGTGTGGTCCATCTCGTCCCCGGACCCGCGTCGCCGAAGCCGTTCCTATCGGGTGCGGTGGCGCGTCGCCGGGCGACGATTCTCCGAGACGTTTCCTAGGAAGGCTCTGGCCGATCACTTTCGCGCGCAGTTGTTGGCCACGATCAGTCGTGGGGAACCATTCGATACCGAAGCCGGTCTGCCTGACTCGATGGCCGCCGACCCCGCCGGTCAAACGACGTGGTACGACTTCGCGAGGGCGTACGCCGCGATGAAATGGAAGGATGCCGCGGCAAAGTCGCGAGACAGCATCTCCGAGACTCTCACGGCGGTCACGGTGGCCCTGCTGGCCGACCGGCCTGGCCGCCCCGTAGACGACATGCTGTGGTCGGCCTTGCGCCATTGGGCGTTCGTTCCGACGGCATCGCCGGCAACGGACCTCGATCAACCCCAGCCACCTACGTCTGTGCCCGTAGCCCTGGCCTGGGTCACCAGAGCCTCCCTCCCCCTGGCGGCGCTTGAGAATCCGGCCACCATGCGTCTCGCTATAGAAGCCATCAAGGCCAGGCGAGATGGGTCCCCCGCCGCTGTTCAGACCGTGCGCCGGAAGCGGGCCGTGCTCTACAACGTCTTGGCCTGGGCCGTCGAACGCGGCCAGTTTTCCGACCGCCCCGTGGACGCGGTGGCATGGAAGCGTCCGAAGGTCTCCAAAAGCGTTGATCGACGGGTAGTGGTCAACCCGGGCCAGGCCCGAGAGTTGCTGACCACCGTCACCTACGTCGGCGGCTACCGCCGCGCGCGCGGTCGTCGCCTTTGGGCATTCTTCGCCTGTCTGTATTACGCCGGCCTTCGCCCGGGCGAGGCGCTTGGTTTGCGCGCCTCAGACTGTCACTTGCCGGAGAAGGGCTGGGGCTCGCTCGTGGTGTGGGAGACCCGGCCGACGGCCGGGCGGCGGTGGACCGATACAGGGCAGTCGCACGATCGGCGCGGCCTGAAGAACCGCCCGCAGGACGACATCCGGCACGTGCCGATCCCACCAGTGTTGATACGGAGCCTGCGGGCTCACCTGAACGAGTTCGGTACGTCGGTGGACGGCCGGCTGTTTACCAACGAGCGCGGCGGCATACCAGGCGCCTCCACCTACTCGCGGGTGTGGACCGAAGCGCGCCTGCTCGCCCTCACCCCAGACCAGGTGGCATCACCAATGGCCGCCAGGCCATATGACCTGCGCCACGCCGCGCTATCCACCTGGCTGAACTCCGGTGTCGACCCCACCGAGGTCGCCGAGCGCGCCGGCAACAGCAGCTAAGAGGTCCAGCTGCGCTGCTAGCCGTCGGGGATCCCTCAGACGTGTCGTTTGCTAAGCGACCTGCCGGAACCTTGTTAAAGCCGGATGCGCCACGATCAGGGACAAACGCGTGCACGCGCCGTGTTTCCTCCGCGAGCGCGTACGCGCTAGCACGGGACTGATCCGTTGGACGAGCCGTGGCCGATGAGTCGGAAACCGATCCGGACATCAGCATCCACGTGGATGTGGGCGTCCAGCCCAGGCCTGTCTACGCCGGCAAAGAGAGGCAGCCGGTCGCCGCCATGTCGGATGTCCAGGGCCGTTCGGGCTACCGTGGCGGAGGGTTTACATGTAGAAGGCGTAGCGGCCCTGTGGTCGGTCGTGGGGGCCGAGGTGGCGCAGGATCTCACCGACGCGGTCGGCGGTGCGCAGGGTGATGGGCTGGCGAGCATCGAGTTGGGTCTGGTTCCAGTTCATCTTCGTGAGGGCGAGCAGCTCATCGGCGAGGTGTTCGGGGCTCGACTCAGTCTCGACGAGGCGAAACGGCAGGGGCGACGGGACGTACATGCCGGGATAGGTGGCGTAGAACGGGACGCTGCCGCGGGTGTAGAGGATGTGCCGCCGGTGGTCGATGCTGAGCATGGTGCCGCGCAGCGGCGGGTGCTGGGCGGAGCGGAACAGCCGGACGGGGTCTTCGGCGGGTAGCCATAGGAGTTCCAAGATGTCGATGCCGGCGTTGTCGGCGGCGGCCTGGAACCCGGCGATCTCGTCGCGGGTGTACGACGAGGTCTTGTGGAGCACAACGCGGGCGGGCAGGTTGTGGTGCTCGCCTCGGTATCGGTCGAGCGCGTCGGCGAGCAGGGACTCGGCGTCCTTGCGCGCCAGATGAGGTTGCCGGTCGTCACGGGACACCTTGGCCGACGCGCCGCGCACGATTACGCCGTCGCCGCGCTGGTTGAACACCTGCGCGATGCTGGTCTGCAGCGTCTCGTGATCGGTGCTGCGGTAGAAGGTGACCCCGACGTAGCAGTTGGCCACGTCGGTGGGGTCGCGGGGCAGCCGCCACGGCACGCCGCCGGCCTTGTAGTACAGGGCGGTGTGCAGGTTCCATGCCCGGGTCGCCTCGTCCTGCAGACGTGGCTTGTCCCCGCTCGGTGGCGTGAACGTGGGGTCCCAGGTCGTGCGGCGGATGATCTGGATGGGGCGACTGTGGCGCATGGCGGTGGCCTTGAGCAGCGCCCGGAAGTCGTCGACAGCCTCAGCGGGTGGGACCTTCTTCCAGGGCCCGGCCGGGTCGACCTCGGGCTCAGCCCGTTCCGGAAGCACTTCCGGCCGGGCGACGATCACCACGTCGCAGCCAGGCTCTTCGTCGAGCACCTCCAGTTCGGCGGCGTACAAGTCGACCGCCGCCCGGGCGGCGTCCTGCAGCTTGAGGCCGGCCAAGCGCCTGAGGTCGCGCTCGCGGATCGCACGCTCCAGCCGAGAGTCCCAGATCAACGTGGAGCGGAATCCGGCGCTGGTGTCGAACCCGGGAAACGGGACAAAGAGGTGGCCGAGGCGGCTGTCCTTGGCCTCGATGGGTAGTCGGCACCGGTCCAGCCAGCGGCGCAGGCCCTGGATCGATGCCGGGGTGCCGACAATCCCGGCCCGGATCGTCCGTGCGGCGGTATTGGTCGCGTCGGCTGGCCCGTAGTCGGTAATGCCGTGGCGGGGGTCGACATGCCGCGCGCCGCCGCTGAACTCCAGCGGTGGTTCGTCGAGCACGGTCAACTTCATGCTTCAACCTCGAATAGGCGCGGCTCGTCGTCGGGACCGTCATCGTCAGGCTCGCTGGCGTCGTCGCCAGCAGTGTCGGCCGTACGTGGATCGGCGAGCCACGCGGCGTCGTCGATGCTGCGGTCAGTGACGCGGGTCATCAGGTCGCCATAGTCGAGGATCGTCTCGCGGGGATCCAGCACGCCCTCCTGGCCGTGCAGGTACGTCGCCCACATGCGGGTCTGCTGGTAGACGGCAGGGTTGCGGTCGAGTCGCTTGATCCCAGACAGCAGCTCCGACAAGTACAGGGAGTCGCGGTAGCCGTCGCGGGTGTAGTGGTAGGTCGGGGTCAGCGCGCAGAACCACTGCCCGTCAGCGTGGACGAACTGCCACTCCAGCGCCGCGTGCTGGCAGTAGCTGATCTCGTCCGGGGCGGTCTTCTTCGGCTTGGGGCGGAACACCAGCCGCTGGCGGCCGCTGGCCCCGCGTATCCGCCGCGGAGTCAGGTCTTCGGTGGCCCGGAAGAACACGATCTTGCGGCCGGGGTGCCAGTCGCAGTCGAAGGCCACGTCCTGGCGTAGCGCGAAGTTGAGCAGCTGTACCAGCGCCCGCTGGTCAGCCGGGTCGCCGGACGTTGCCCAGTCCTGCGTGCTGATCACGTCCGTGACGCCGGTGACGACGCCCGCCAGCGAAGTCTCCTGCGGCGGCAGCCAGGTGTACAGCCGCCCATCCCGCAGGACGAAGTCGCCGCGGATCTCGTCGCTCACCGCGCGCTGCTGCTCGTAGACCTCCTTTGGGTCCCGCATCGCCGTGGGCGTCGAGTACAGCAGCTGAGGAACCCCGACGGTGAGCAGGTTGCTCGTCAGCGTCTCCTCATGGTGTTCGGCGACGGGCGCGTGCGCGCGGCCGTGCGGATCGGCGAGGTTCAGCAGCCGGTGCCCGGCGTCGGCGTCGAACCGCTGAGTCTGCTTGTCGAAGTCGATCCGCCCGGAGGCGCGGTGCGCAGGATCACTGAACCAGCCCTGCACGTGCATCCACCACGCCACGCCGGTCTGCGGGTGGGAGCAGACCAGCACCACCGGATTTTCGGCGCCCATCCAGTAGTCGAGATCGGCCGGCTTGCACAGAAAGTGGAAGGAGCCGTCGTTCTCGCCTGGGAACGGCCGGTCGCTCGCCTTGCTCTGCACGAGGATCAGCCGGTTCGCGACCTCTCCCGTCACCGCGTTGCGCAGCTCAATCTCCCCGTCGATCCCGGCGTCGAGCTTGCGCTCATGCCAGGTCAACCCCATCTTGTTGACCAGCTGGTGGATCAAGGCGATGCCGCTGTCGCCGATATGGGCGCTCGCGTCGATCTTCTTCACGGGCGCGCCTGATATGCCGAGTAACGGCATGCTGGTCAGTGTGCGCGTCACCCGCGGCGTCGCGCGAGCCAGCCCGCGCCAGTTCGTGCATCTTGACCCCTTCGTCGGTGACCGTGCCACCGTACGCGCCGCATCTGACAGGACTGGCTGGTCGAGACCCTCGCGCGCGCCGGTTCTCCACGGTCTCGGCCACCGAGCGCCCAACAGCGCACACGTAGAATGCCGCCAGACCCACGTCGACCGTGGCCCGAATGCTCGCACAGTCGCTGGAGCTGGGTGACGTCGCAGGCTGCAGCGCGCCCGACTCCTCCAACCTTGTTCGCGTTCCAGCGGACTGCCTTCAAAATTCGTCGTGACAACCTCGAGACCGCGTCACCAGTGTGTGTCGCATCGCAGTTGATCTAACGCTCGGATGAAGTCGACGAAGGGGCTCCAAGAGGTCCAGCTGCGCTGCCAGCCCTCGGCGATCCCCCAGACGTGTCGTTTGGCTCACCCAACCTGCCGGAACCTCGTTGAGGCCGCGGCACGTATGCGGCACGATCAAGGACAAACGCCTGCTCACAGCTGCACACAGCAGCATCAGGGCGAAGATCGACCGCAGTCGGTTTGTCCAGGTCAAGCGGCGTTTTGGCTGGTCAGACGCGGCGCCCCCGACAGGATTCGAACCTGCGCACACGGCTCCGGAGG
>DATBRJ010000429.1:0-29247 GCA_036560395.1 Actinomycetes bacterium
GGTTCATCGACCTGCGCCGTCATGAGGCACGAACTGGCCCCGCGGTGCGTTAGGAAATGTCGTGGCAGTAGTACGCATGAAGGCTGACGGTGGGCTCGTCCGGCGCATGGTGCTGACGATGTTCCTGCTCGGTCTCCTCTACGTGGTGTTCGTCGGCGTGCTCATCGGCATCGGCGTCAACTGGGCCATCGTGCTGGTCGTCGCCGTCGGCGGATTCCTCTTCCAGTACTTCTACTCTGACAAGATCGCGCTGTACTCCATGCACGGCCGGATCGTCAGCCCGGCGGAGGCGCCGGAGCTCCATGCTGTAGTCGACCGGCTCTGCGCTCTCACGGACGCACCGAAGCCGCAGGTGGCAATCGCCGAGGCGGACATGCCCAACGCGTTCGCGACCGGTCGCACTCCCAAGCGGGCAGTCCTCTGCGTGACGACCGGGCTGCTGCGGCGGCTCGAGCCGGAGGAGCTGGAGGGCGTCCTCTCACACGAGCTCGCCCATGTCGCCCACCGTGACGTAGCGGTCATGACGATCGCCTCGTTTCTCGGCGTGCTCGCCGGGGTGATCACACGAATGGCGTTGTACGTGCGGATGGGCGGTCGTGGCCGAGACAACAATGCGGCGGTGGTCTTCCTCGCTGTGGTCGTGGCAAGTGCGATCGTCTACGCGCTGAGCTTCCTGTTGATCCGCACGCTGTCCCGCTATCGCGAGCTCGCCGCAGACCGGGCCGGTGCCATCGTGACCGGACGACCGTCCGCGCTCGCCTCGGCGCTGGTCAAGGTCACCGGAGAGATGGGACGCATCCCGACCAGGGATCTGCGGCAGGCTGAAGCCTTCAACGCTTTCTTCTTCGTGCCGGCCTTCGCCCGCGGCTTCAGCCTCTCCTCGCTGTTCGCAACGCACCCGCCATTGGAGCGCCGCCTCGAGCAGCTCGGCCAGCTCGCCGCGCAGCTAGGCGGCCCGGCCTAAGCCTTCCCTCGCAGGGTTGGCAGCAAGCTCGGACTGGGCATAGCCGAGCCTCGTGGGACGCTGTACCTGGGGGACCAAAGGGAGGCTCACCTCGTGACCACCACCGCGGAGACGCCGGCGAGCGGGTTCGCCGAGCCGGATCCAAGCGCTGTTGCCCTGCTGTTGCTCGGGCGGGGCAGCGATCCAGCGACCGAGCGGGGCGTTGAGTGCCCCGGCGATCTTCCTGCCGCGAGCGATCCCGATCTCGTCGAGCGGGCGGCCGTGGCCAAGGCCAAGCTCGACGATCAGGCTTTCGTCCTCGGTCACCATTACCAGCGCGACGAAGTGATCCAGTTCGCCGACGTCACGGGCGACTCCTTCAAGCTGGCGCAGCAGGCCGCCGCCAGGCCGGAGTCGCCGTACATCGTCTTCTGCGGTGTCCACTTCATGGCCGAGTCCGCGGACATCCTTACTGCCGACCATCAGCAAGTGATCTTGCCTGATCTCTCGGCAGGCTGCTCGATGGCGGACATGGCGCGCTATGACCAGGTCGAGGACGCGTGGGACGTTCTTGCTGACGCCGGTGTCGCCGACGGCACCATCCCGGTCTCGTACATGAACTCATCCGCGGACATCAAGTCATTCACGGGGCAGCATGGCGGCACGATCTGCACCTCGTCGAACGCGAAGCGTGCCCTCGAGTGGGCCTACGAACAAGGCGACAAGGTCTTGTTCCTGCCCGACCAACACCTCGGCCGGAACACCGCCGTCAGGGAGATGGGCTTCGATCTCGACGACTGCGTGCTCTACGACCCGCACAAGGCGGGCGGCGGTCTCACCACCGATCAGCTACGGTCGGCGAGGATGTTCCTCTGGCGTGGGCATTGCTCGGTGCATGGCCGATTCAGCCTCGACGCCGTCCACGATGTGCGTGAGCGGATCCCCGGCGTCAACGTCCTCGTCCACCCGGAATGCCGCCAGGAGGTGGTCAGCGACGCCGACTTTGTGGGCTCGACGGAATACATCATCCAGACGCTCGACGCCGCCCAGGCTGGATCCAAGTGGGCGGTCGGGACCGAGCTCAACCTGGTCAGGCGGCTCGCCAACCAGCACCCCGACAAGACGATCGTCTTCCTTGACCGGACCGTCTGCTTCTGCTCGACGATGAACCGCATCGACCTGCCGCACCTTGTCTGGTCTCTCGAGTCGCTCGCTGCGGGCAAGGTGGTGAACCGGATCGTCGTCGACGAGGAGACGTCGCACTACGCGAGGCTGGCCCTGGATCGGATGCTTGCGTTGCCGGGAGTCGGTGCCAAGGACTGACGGCTCCTAGAGGCCAGGTGCTCCCCAGACCGGGAACCAGCGGGAGAGATCGGGCTCGGTCCGGAGATCGTCGGCGAGCTGGCCGCGCACCTGAAGCTCGAGTGCGTTGTCACGTTTCTCGCCGGACAACGGCGCGAACGGATAGAAGGTGCCGCGCTTGTAGAGGTAGACCAGACCAAGTGAACGATTCTCCGGATCTTTGAAGGTCACGAGCGAACACAGCAGCGCCGGCCCGAAGCCGGCGTCCTGCAGAGACACGTTGACCGCGTGGAGGTCCGTCACGAGCGCGGCGATGTCGTCGGGTTGACGCCGCACGATCAGCCAGGTGTACCCGTATGAGTCCTCGGAGACTTCGATCGGTGCGGCGGCGGGCTCGGATGTCGCCGTCGCCGACGAGGTCTCGAGCAGCTCCTTGATCTCCGCTTCGGTACGAGCGAACGCCCCGCCCTCGGCAGCCTTGAAACACACCGAACCGACACCTGTCGGACGAAAGTCGGCGGCAACCTGAAGCGTCACCGCGGCAGAAGGAATGCCGAACAACTGGTCGAGATTGGCCTGTTTCGGCTTCGTCCGTCCAAGCAACGCATCAAGAAACCCCATGGAGGTCACCGTACGACGGGGACGGGCCGCGCGGAGCGTGGCACCGCCGTCCAGGGACACTATCGCTCGTGCACGTGCTGGTCGCGCCGGACAAGTTCGCTGGGACCCTCACGGCCGCCCAAGCCGCCGCCGCGATGGCGGACGGCTGGCGGCGAGCTGCCCCTGGCGACACCGTGGAGCTGATGCCACTCGCCGATGGCGGGCCAGGCTTCCTGGACGTCATCAGCGCCGCCGTTCCCGGGCGTACAAGGTCGACGCTGGCTACCGGTCCGCTGGGGGAGTCTGTGAGCGGACGCATCCAGGTTGCCGCCGAGACGGCCTACATCGAGGCGGCAGACGCCTGCGGGTTGCACCTGATCCATGGCAAGCAGCGGGATCCGGAGGTGACCACGACCTACGGGGTCGGGGAGCTGGCGGCGGTGGCCGTGGAGGCCGGGGCCAGGCGACTGGTCGTCGGACTTGGTGGCTCGGCGACTAACGACGCGGGAGCCGGTCTGCTGGCCGCCCTTGGAGCGCAGCCGGCCGATGTGCTTCGCCGCGGTGGCGGCTCCCTCGCCAGGCTTGAACGCGTCGACATCGAGCCGGCCCGCCATCGCCTCCACGGCGTCGAACTGGTGATCGCGTCGGACGTGGAGAACGTCTTGTACGGGCCCCATGGCGCAAGCGTCACCTTCGGCCCACAAAAGGGTGCATCCGCCGAGCAGGTCGAGCGGCTCGATGCGGCCCTGCGGCACTTCGCCCAGCTTGTCGACTGGCGGCCGGCGAACCAGCCGGGTGCCGGCGCCGCAGGCGGAATCGGTTACGCCTTGCTGCTGCTTGGCGGCCGGCGGATACCAGGCGCCCAGGTCGTCCTGGACGCCGTTGGCGCGCTCGATCGGGCCAGGCGAGCCGATCTCGTTTTGACGGGGGAGGGCAGCCTTGACTGGCAGTCGCTGCGTGGCAAGGTCGTCGCCGGCGTGGCACGAGTCGCCCAGCAGGCAGCTCGGCCATGTGTCGTCCTTGCCGGGCAGGTAAGGGTCGGCCGCCGCGAGCTGAGTGCGATGGGTGTTGATGCCGCGTACTCGGCCGCAGACGTCGTCGGGTCGGCCGAGGCCGCGTTGGCCTCCCCGGCGGCCTCGCTCGCGGCCGCTGCCGAGCGAGCCGCTCGCACCTGGTCGCGCCGTCCTTGATCCTTCGCTCGCTGCGCGTCGGCCGCTCATCCTGTCTAAGACCTCATCGGCTGGGCACACCGGTGTCGCCTGCCCAGACCGCGCCGCGACCCGCTAAGGGCGCGGTGATTAGCGCGACCGCGAGCCGCGTGCGACGATAGGCAGTGGAATGCCGGGAACCGACCGAGCGTTGACCCGTCTCGGCGGAGCGATTGTCCAGCACCCAGGAGCGAATCACATGACTGTCCAGCCCGAGACGACCACTCAGAGCGGCATCATCCTGACCGACACCGCGGCGGCCAAGGTGAAGGGCCTGCTCGAGCAAGAGGGGCGAGACGATCTCAGGCTTCGCGTGGCTGTCCAGCCGGGAGGCTGCTCCGGCCTGCGCTACCAACTGTTCTTCGACGAGCGGCAGCTGGAAGGCGACGTGAGCCGGGAGTTCGGCGGAGTCCAGGTCGTGACAGACCGGATGAGCGCTCCCTACCTCACCGGCGCCACGATCGACTTCATGGACACCATCGAGCAACAGGGCTTCACGATCGACAACCCGAACGCCACCGGCTCCTGCGCCTGCGGCGATTCATTCCACTGACCTGGCCGGTCGGGCGCCGACGCTCGTCCGATTCAGGTGTCGGCCAGCGGCCAGACCTTGAGATGGGACACGAGGTCGAACCGGCGACCATCTGAAGATCGAAGTCGCGCCCGAGAGGCGCGACTTCGCCATGTCGGGGCCTCGTGGACGCTACGCCTGTGTGGGGCAGCATGGACTCGGCGGTTCGCGGGAGTCAGTAGGGTTATGCGCCGTCCCTACGCCGCGACCAGGAAACGGAGGCCGCGACTGCCATGAACATCGCCGTCACGGGCTCGATCGCCACTGATCACCTCATGCGTTTCGACGGCCGTTTCCGCGACTCGCTGGTGGTGGACCAGCTGGACAAGATCTCGCTGTCGTTCCTCGTCGAGGAGCTCGAGGTGCGGCGCGGCGGAGTCGCTGCCAACATTTGCTTCGGCATGGGCTGCCTGGGCCTGCGACCCATCTTGGTTGGCGCGGTGGGCGGCGATTTCGTGGACTACCGGTCATGGCTACAACGGCACAACGTCGACACCGAATCGGTCCACGTCTCGGACCTGCGGCACACCGCCCGGTTCATCTGCACAACGGACTCCGACAACGCGCAGATCGCCTCTTTCTACGCGGGCGCGATGAGCGAGGCACGCGACATCGAACTCACCCCGATCGCGGAGCGCCTGGGCGGCCTGGACCTCGTCGTCGTCGGCGCGAACGACCCCGACGCGATGTTGCGACACACCGATGAGTGCCGGGCCCGCGGCTACCACTTCGCTGCGGACCCTTCACAGCAGCTCGCCTGGATGGACGGCCAGGGCATCAGGCTGCTCATCGACGGCGCGACGTACCTCATGACCAACGAATACGAGGCCGCGCTGACCGAGCAGAAGACGGGCTGGAGCGCGGGGGAGATCCTCGACCGCGTCGACGTGCGGGTGACGACCCTCGGGCCGGAGGGGGTCCGGATCGACCGCAGGGGCGAGGCCCCGATCGTCGTCGGTTGCGCCGAGGAGCTCTGCAAGGCAGATCCCACCGGGGTCGGCGACGCATTCCGGGCCGGTTTCCTGGCCGGAGTCGGCTGGGGGCTACCGCTCGAGCGCGCCGCTCAGGTCGGTGCCTTGCTCGCTACGTACGTCATCGAGACCATCGGTACCCAGGAGTACGAGCTCGGCCAGGCGCACTTTCTCGAACGCCTGGCAAAGGCGTATGGCATGGACGCTGCGGGCGACGTTGAGCCTTACCTACGATGCCCGCGGCCGTGATCCACGAGCCGACCACCAGGCTGTGCATGGACAGCCTGATGGCCGGGCAGAGCCCGGATGAACGACCTGTGGGTTCGGCTGGGGCTGGACCTAGGTCTTCGGGAGAACGCACAGCCGCAGCCCGCCGCCTGCAGTATGAGTAGTACGCCGTGACCGTTAGCCGGACTGTCCCCGTCGAGCCGCCCGCCACCCGCTGGCTGCTGCCTCCGGCTGCGTCCGCAGATGAGGACGGCCTGGTCGGCGTGGGTGCTGACCTCGAGCCCGGCACGCTGCTTGCCGCCTACCGGTCCGGCCTCTTCCCCATGCCGCTGGCGCGGCGTGGCCCCGTCGGCTGGTGGTCGCCGGACCCGCGCGGGGTGATCCCGCTCAGTCGCCTACACATCAGCCGGTCCCTGCGTGCGTCACTGCGCCGCTACGAGATCCGCATTGATACGGCCTTCGCGGACGTGCTGGAAGGCTGCGCCGACCCGAGACGCCCGCACGGTTGGATCACAGCCGAGATGCGGACCGCATATTTGCGGCTGCACGACCTCGGCTGGGCTCATTCGATCGAGACCTGGACTCGCGACGGGCGTCTGGGCGGTGGGCTGTACGGAGTGGCGATCGGCGGCTTCTTCGCCGGCGAGTCGATGTTCTATCGAGAACGGGACGCGTCCAAGGTCGCCATTGCAGCGCTTGTCGCGGCGCTGCGCTCCGACGGGGTGGTGGGCCGGCTCCTCGACGTTCAATGGACAACGCCACACCTGCGCACCCTGGGCGCCGTCGACCTGCCTCGCGACGCCTACCTCGACCGGCTCGCGGCCGCCCTGGACCTCCCCCTGCCGCAGGCGTTTAGTTAGCACTGGCCGAGCAGCTCCCCACCTGGAGGGCAGATGGCTGGCTCCGCAGACGCAGAGGCGTTCCATGCGGCACGTGCCTTCCTGCTGGCTCATCGCGAGGGCTACGCGACCGCATACGACAAGTTCCAATGGCCGCAGCTGACCGAATTCAACTGGGCACTTGACTGGTTCGACCAGCTCGCGGTCGACAACGACCAGGCTGCTCTCTGGATCGTCGAGCAGGACGGATCGGAATGCCGCCTCTCATACGCGGAAATGTCGCGGCGATCCAACCAGGTGGCGAACTGGCTCCGCGCGCAGGGTGTCCGCCGCGGCGACCGGTTCATCCTGATGCTCGGCAACCAGGTCGAGCTGTGGGAGACAATCCTCGCCGCGATCAAGCTGGGCGCTGTCATGATCCCGGCGACCCCGTTGTTGCAGCCGGACGATCTGCGCGACCGGATCGAGCGTGGGCACGCCCGCCACGTCGTGGTTGGATCCGGCGACACCGCCAAGTTCGCTGGCGTGGCAGGGGACTACACCCGTATCGCCGTAGGCGAGGCGGTCGACGGCTGGCTGTCCTACGAGCAGGCGTACGGCAGCGGCGTGCGGTTCGACGAGGAAGGCACCACTCGGGCAGACGATCCGCTGTTGCTCTACTTCACGTCGGGGACGACCGCTCAGCCCAAGCTGGTCGAGCACTCCCATGTCTCGTATCCCGTCGGGCACCTGTCCACGATGTACTGGATCGGCCTCCAGCCGGGGGACGTCCACCTCAATATCTCCTCGCCCGGCTGGGCCAAGCACGCGTGGAGCAACGTCTTCGCCCCGTGGAACGCGGGCGCCTGCGTATTCCTCTACAACTACAGCCGATTCGACCCGGCCAGGTTGATGGCGGAGATGGATCGCTGCGGGGTGACGACGTTCTGCGCCCCGCCGACCGTGTGGCGGATGCTCATCCAAGCCGACCTGCGCCAGCTGGGGACACCGCCGCGCGAGATCGTCGGTGCCGGTGAGCCGCTGAACCCGGAAGTCATCGAGCAGGTGCGCCGCGCCTGGGGGGTCACGATCAGGGACGGTTTCGGTCAGACGGAGACGACCGTCCAGGTCGCCAACACGCCAGGCCAGATGGTCAAGCCCGGCTCCATGGGGCGCCCGGCTCCGGGCTATGTGGTCACGCTCATCGACCCGCTGACAGGCGAGCCGGCCGACGAGGGCGAGATCTGCCTGGACCTGTCCGCCCGGCCGCTCGGGCTCATGGTCGGCTACCGGGACGACGAGGAACGGACGGAGCGCGCGATGGCCGGTGGCTTCTACCACACCGGCGACATCGGCATGCGCGACGCCGACGGCTATATCACCTACGTCGGACGCACTGACGACGTCTTCAAGGCCTCGGACTATCGGATCTCGCCGTTCGAGCTGGAGAGCGTCCTGATCGAGCACGAAGCGGTCGCCGAGGCCGCCGTCGTGCCATCGCCTGATCCGGTCAGGCTGGCGGTGCCTAAGGCCTTCATCGTGCTCGCACCAGGCTGGGAGCCGACCGCGCAAACCGCACAGGCGATCTTCGATTACTGCCGCGATCACCTGGCGCCGTACAAGCGCATCCGGCGACTCGAGTTCGCCGACCTGCCGAAGACGATCTCCGGCAAGATCCGCCGGGTCGAGCTGAGGGCGGGTGAGCTGGCCGTCCATGCCGCCGTACCCGACGCGCGGCCGGCCGGGGAGTACCGAGAGGACGACCTCCCGCGAGCGGAGGCCTGAGCCACCGTCATCGGCGGCGCCGGACGAGGTAGAGGCGGCCTCGATCGCTTCCCACGTCCGCAGCAGATCCCTCGCCGATGTAGTCCTGCTCACGCAGCCGGCACCAGGCGGGGATATCGAGGGCGGCCGCCTCGTCATCACTGAGTACGCCGATGATCGCTCCAACCGGTATGTCGCCGATGTGCTTCGCGAGCTCGATGACCGGAATCGGGCAGAGCTTGCCAAGGGAGTCGACCACCGCTGCCGGCGCAGGAGGGGTAGTCACAGACCCTCCGCACCGGCCACGGCCCGAAGCCGGCGAACGACTTCTGGAACCACGCTCAGGAAGCCGTCGACGTCGGTGTCGGTCGTGCCGACCGGCAGTGACACGCGCACGTTGCCGTGCGAGAGCACGCCCATCGCCTCCAGTACATGACTGGGCCGCAAGGTGCTCGACGTACACGACGAACCCGAGTTGACCGCGAAGCCCAGCCGGTCGAGCTCGGTGACCAGCGCCTCGCCGTCCACATAGAGGCAGGAGAACGTGACCAGGTGCGGCAGCCGGTGGGCCGGATCTCCGACCACCTCGACGTCCGGGACCAGTGCGGGCACCGTTGCCCGGATCCGATCCACCATTGCGGACAGCCGCGCGGCCTCCGGGCCGATGCCGTCCAGCCGCATCGTCAAGGCTGCGGCCGCGGCCGCGACGGCAGGGATGTTCTCGAAGCCGGGGGAGCGGCCGCCCTCACGCTCGTCCTCCGGCAGCGGCGAGCGCCAGCGGACGCGTCTGCGGATGGCGAGCACGCCAACCCCAGGCGGGCCCCCCCACTTGTGTCCACTCGCGGCGAGCAGCGACCATCCCTTGGGCGCGGCAGCCCAGCCGATGCTCTGCGCGGCGTCCACGAACAGCGGTACCCCTAGCTCCGCACACCGCGGGGCCACCTCAGCCACCGGCTGAACCGTTCCCACCTCATGGTTGGCGGACTGCAGGCAGGCGAGTGCGGTGTCCGCGCGGAGGGCCGCGGTGAACTCGCCCGGGTCGACGCGGCCGAGGCGGTCGACGGGAACCGTCGTCACCTCTCCGGCGTACTCCTTCGCCGCATTGAGGACGCTCGAATGTTCGACCGCGCTGACCACCACGTGCGTGCCGACGCGGCGGCGGCCGGCCAATGTGCCGAGAACCGCCAGGTGGCAGGCCAGCGTGCCGGAGCCGGTGAACGCCAGCTCGTCAGGTCGAGCACCGATGGCCTCGGCGAGGTGCTGCCGGGCGGCGTCGAGCGCCAGCCGGGCCCGCCGGCCCGCGCCGTACAGCCGTGACGGATCCGCCCAGCCATCCTTCAAAGCCGCGACCATTGCCTGCTCGGCGGCCGGATGGAGAGGCTCCGCCGACGCGGCGTCGAGGTAGGTCACGGACCGAAACTACTGCCTCGGACGCGGCGCGGACGACGCGCGCCGCCCTGCACACGCCCGGCCATATCGAGGACGGTATGGTGTGCCGCGAGGGTAGGCCCTTAGAGGAGAATCAAGCGTCTCGCGCCGGTTCCGCCCAGGCCCGGTCGCGAATACCCGACGGGTGGGAAGGCGACGTGGCTCCAGGTCAGATCGACTCGCGGCGGCAATGGCGGCCTCGCCGCGGCCGCCTTGCCCTGGTGGTCGGTGGCGTCATGCTGACCGCCACCGGGTGCTCGACCGAGGATCTGCCACGGCTCGGGATGCCGATCCCTGCAACGGACCAGGCCCGGCGCATCCTCCATCTCTGGCAGGGATCCTGGATCGCCGCACTGTCAGTCGGGGCGCTCGTCTGGGGTCTGATCGTGTGGAGCATCATCTTTTATCGGCGCCGCTCGGCCGAGCTACCACCGCAGGTGAGGTTCAACCTGCCCATCGAGGCGCTCTACACCGCAGTGCCCTTCGTCATCATCTCGGTGCTCTTCTATTTCGTCGCGCGCGACGAAACCAAACTGCTCGAGATCCCCGACCATCCCGACCAGACGATCAACGTGGTCGGGCGGCAGTGGAACTGGTCGTTCAATTACCTGGACCAGGACGTCTGGGATGCCGGCACGCCCGCCCAGCCGGTCACGCTCTATCTACCCAAGGGAGAGACGATCCTGTTCGAGCTCACGTCGCCCGACGTGATCCACTCCTTCTGGGTGCCGAACTTCCTGTTCAAGATGGATGTCATCCCGGGCCGGGTGAACAAGTTCGCGCTCACACCGAGCCGGGAGGGTCGCTTCGCGGGCAGGTGCGCCGAGCTCTGCGGCGTCGACCATTCCCGCATGCAGTTCAGTGTCCAGGTCGTGAGTCGGGACGTCTTCGACCAAAAGATGGCTGAGTTGCGCGCTGCGGGGCAGACAGGCAGCCTGCCGCGAGGTATCACAGAACCGAACCCAGGGTCACTGCGGGTCGAGACCGGAGGCGAGCCGTGACCGTAATCCAGCCGAGACCCACCACGATCAGGACGGTCAGTCCGGTTCGCCGCCCGGGCAGCGCCATCGTCCGCTGGCTGACGACGACCGACCACAAGATCATCGGCTACCTCTACCTCGTGACGTCGTTCGGGTTCTTCCTGCTCGCCGGGCTGATGGCGATCTTCATGCGCGCCGAGCTCGCCAGGCCAGGCAACCAGCTGATCACCAACGAGCAGTTCAACCAGCTCTTCACCATGCACGGCACGATCATGCTGTTGCTCTTCGCGACGCCGCTGTTCGTGGGCTTCACAAATGTGATCATGCCGCTGCAGATCGGCTCGCCCGACGTCGCCTTCCCGCGGCTGAACATGTTCAGCTACTGGCTGTTCCTGTTCGGCGGCCTCATCGTGGTCGGCGGCTTCTTCACACCTGAGGGCGCGGCCTCATTCGGCTGGTTCGCGTACGCGCCGCTGAACGACGCGATCCGCTCACCGGGCATCGGCTCGGACATGTGGATCATGGGCCTAGTGCTCTCCGGCTTCGGCACTATCCTCAGCGCCGTCAACTTCATCACAACGATCATCTGTATGCGTGCGCCGGGCATGACGATGTTCCGGATGCCGATCTTCACCTGGAACATCCTGCTGACCAGCGTGCTCGTCTTGATGGCGTTCCCGGTGCTTGCCGCTGCGTTGCTCGCGTTGGAAGCGGACCGCAAGCTCGGTGCCCACGTCTTCGACGCAGCAAACGGTGGGGCCATTCTGTGGCAGCACTTGTTCTGGTTCTTTGGGCATCCCGAGGTCTATATCGTCGCGCTGCCGTTCTTCGGAATCGTTACCGAGATCTTGCCCGTGTTCAGCCGTAAGCCGCTCTTCGGCTACAAGGGAATGGTCTTCGCGACCATCGCGATCGCCGGGCTGTCGATGAGCGTGTGGGCCCACCACATGTTCGTGACCGGTGCCGTGCTGCTGCCCTTCTTCTCGTTCATGACGTTCTTGATCGCGGTGCCTACCGGGGTCAAGTTCTTCAACTGGATAGGCACGATGTGGCGAGGCTCGCTGAGCTTCGAGACGCCCATGCTGTGGGCGCTCGGCTTCCTTGTCACGTTCCTGTTCGGCGGGCTGACCGGAATCATCCTGGCCGCACCACCGCTCGACTTCCACGTCTCCGACAGTTACTTCGTGGTCGCGCACTTCCACTATGTGCTGTTCGGCACCGTCGTGTTCGCGATGTTCGGGGGCTTCTACTTCTGGTGGCCGAAGATGACGGGGAAGATGCTCGACGAGCGGCTTGGCAAGATCCATTTCTGGACGCTATTCGTTGGCTTCCACACGACGTTTCTGGTCCAGCACTGGCTCGGCGTCGAGGGCATGCCACGCCGTGTTGCCGACTATCTCGCGAGCGACGGCTTCACCACCTTGAACACCATCTCGACGATCGGGGCGTTTCTGCTCGGCCTGTCCACCCTGCCGTTCCTCTGGAACGTCTACCGGACCGCCAAGCGGGCGCCGAAGGTCGAGGCCGATGACCCCTGGGGCTCCGGACGTTCGCTCGAGTGGGCCACCTCATGTCCGCCGCCACGACACAACTTCGTGTCCATCCCGCGGATCCGGTCTGAGGCGCCGGCATTCGAGCTGCACTACCCGGAGCTGGGCACCGGCTATCAACCCTGGCCCGAGCGGACCGTGCTGGAGAACGTCCACGGCAACGGCGAGCGAGGAGAACAGCCGTGAAGGTCGAGGGCTACCTGTTCGCCGTGATAGCTGTCTTCTTCATCCCGGTCACGGCGGTCTACTGGTATTACTCAGACGACCCAACGGGCACGACGGCGCTGGTGCTCACCTTCGCGTTGTGCTTCCTCATCAGCTTCTACCTGCTCTTCACGGCCCGGCGGATCGAGCCACGTGCAGAGGACAACCCGGCCGCTGAGATCGCCGATGGCGCCGGGGACCTCGGGTTTTTCGCGCCACACAGCTGGTGGCCGCTCGCCCTCGCCGGCAGCGCGGCGCTCGGCGCGCTGGGGCTCGTGTTCGGCTGGTGGCTGCTCTTCGCCTCGGTGCCGCTCGTCGCCTACGCCGTGATGGGATTCGTGTTCGAGTACTACCGCGGCCACTACGAGCATTGACCTGTCCGCCGGTGGCACCCTTCCGGCCAGTCTTGGGCCACACGGCAGGAAGCCCACGCCTAGATGGTTCGCGCTGACCTCCATTCGCGCCGCTGCGGGCAACACGCACTCCTGAACGCCCGAACATGTGCGCAATTCGCCTAAGGTAATGTCACGATCTTCAGATCAACCGGGAGGGGAGACGTCGTGCGGGTGGCAGGCGTCGGTCCTCGCCAGGCTGGGAGCCGGCGCGCCGCGGGAGCCTTGCTCGCTCTCGCTGCTTTGGCACTGGTGGGTGGGTGCAACGACACGACGGCCACACGTGCCTCAGACGCCGGGGTCCGCGAGCGCGCTGCGCCGGCACCTAAGGCTGCCGTCATCTCCGTCAAGAATGTCGGATCCAAGCCGCTGCGACCGGACGCCCAGATCACCGTTACCGCTGCCAACGGCACACTGACAGCGGTGAAGATCGTTGGTTCGACGGGCGGGACCTACCACGGCACCACGTCCATCACGTCCACCCGCTGGCACTTCGACGGCGGCCTGCCGCCCGGCGGGTCATACACCCTCATCGCAAAGGCCATCGGCACGGACGGCAAGACCAGGACCACCAAGCGGACCTTCAAGACCTCGCCTGCTCAGACGACGATCAGCGCCGACATCTCTCCGGGCGACGGAGTCACCGTCGGAGTCGGTCAGCCGATCACCGTCGAGTTCAGCAGTCCGGTGACGAACCGGGCGGCCGTCGAGGAGCGGCTCTCGGTCGCCTCAACTACGCCGGTCATCGGCGCATGGCATTGGATCAGCGACACCGAGGTGCGATACCGGCCACGGGACTACTGGCCAGCGCGGACAAAGGTGGCTGTGACCGCAGCGCTCACCGGCGTGGAGGCGAGCAAGGGTGTGTGGGGGACTTCGTCAGAGATCGGCAAGTTCGAGATCGGCCGGTCGATGGTGAGCCTGGTGAATCTCAAGACGCACACGATGAAGGTGTATCAGGACGGGAAGCTGCTGCGCTCCATACCGGTGACCGGCGGCAAGCCAGGCTTCACGAGTCGCAGCGGCGTCAAGGTTGTGCTCGGCAAGGTCTACTACAAGGTCATGGACGGCACCTCTATCGGAATCCCGAAGGACTCGCCGGACTACTACCAGCTCGATGTCTACTACGCGGTCCAGGTCACCCGCAGCGGCGAGTTTGTCCACGCCGCGCCCTGGTCGACCTGGGCGCAGGGCGACACCAACGTGAGCCACGGCTGCATCGGCATGAACACAGCAAATGGCCGCTGGTTCTATGACAGGTCGATCGTCGGGGACATCATCACGACGACCGGCACGACGAAGCCGATGGAGCTGAACAACGGCTTCGGAGACTGGAATCTGTCCTGGTCCGACTGGGTCAAGGGCAGTGCACTCGTGAACTCGGCGACGACGGATGCGTCGGCCAATCACGCCGCCTCGTACAGCCGCTCTGGCCCCTGACCGCTTCGCCACGCTCCGCGACGGTAGGCGTCCGCCGTGGGTTCTCGCCGTGCGGTTTGTACTAGTGGTGGTGGCCGGCGGTGAGCTGTTGGTATTCAGCCGGAGTTGGCTTCTCGACCCTTGTGCCGAAATACCAGCGGGATAGGGCGGAGCGGACCTTGTGTACCCGGCCGTTCGGCATCGGGATTCCGTTCTCATCGACAGCGTCAGTGAGCTCCAGCGGCCGGTTCACCTCGTAAGCGGTGAGGACATAGCGCTCCTCCACCGAAACCGGCTCGTGGATCTCGATGTATTCGCCGCTGGGCAGCCTGCGGATGATTCCGCTCTCCCGGCCGTGCAGCACCTTGTCCCTGTCTCGGCGCTGCAGACCCAAGCAAATCCTCCTGGCCACGATGAACGCCACGACAGGGCCGAGGAAGAGCGCGAACCGGGTGAACCAGGTGATCGCGTAGATCGACAAATGGAGCTTGTCGGCGATGACGTCGTTTCCGCCGTTCAGCCAGAGCAAGCCGAAGAAGGTAACCCCGGCAGCGCCGATGGCTGTCCTCGTCGGCGCGTTGCGTGGCCGTTCGAGCAGGTGATGCTCGCGCTTGTCACCGGTCACCCACGACTCGACGAACGGATAGAGCGCGAGCACGGTGAAGAAGATGCCGGGGACGACGAGAGCGGGTACGAGCACGCTGAAGCTCACTGTGTGGCCCCAGGCGTTGATCTCCCATGCCGGCATGGCACGCAGGGCGCCCTCGAGCCAGCCCATATAGAAGTCGGGCTGTGATCCGGCGGAGATCTGCGCCGGGTGGTACGGCCCATAGAGCCAGACCGGGTTGACCTGGACCAGCCCGCCGAGAAGCGCCGAGAGGCCGAAGATGATGAGGAAGAAGCCGCCGGCCTTCGCCGTATAGATAGGCAGGAACGGAGCGCCGACGACGTTCCGGTTGGTCTTGCCGGGTCCCGGATACTGCGTGTGCTTCTGGTAGAAGACGAGCAGCAAGTGGACGGTGATCAAGGCGACCATCAGCGCGGGGATCAACAGTATGTGGATGGTGAACAGCCGCGGGATGAGGAGTTGCCCGGGGAACTCACCCCCGAAGAGGAAGAACGAGGCATAGGTGCCGACAAGGGGGATGCCAAGCAGCACGCCCTCCAGGATGCGCATGCCGGTGCCAGACAGCAGGTCATCCGGGAGCGAGTAGCCGAACAGGCCCTCGAGGATGGCCAGGATGAACAGCACGTTGCCGATGAGCCAGTTGACCTCTCGCGGCTTGCGGAACGCGCCGGTGAAGAAGATCCGCAGCATGTGGATCATGATCGCGGCAACGAAGATCAGTGCGGCCCAGTGGTGGATCTGCCGCATGATCAGTCCGCCACGCACCTCGAAGCTGAGGTCGAGAGTCGACGCGTAGGCCTCCGACATCTGCACGCCTTGCAGCGGTACGTAGGAGCCGTGGTACACGACCTCGTGCATGCTGGGCTTGAAGAAGAGGGTGAGATAGGTCCCGCTGAGCAGGATCACGACGAACGACCAAAGAGCGATCTCGCCGAGCATGAAGGTCCAATGGTCGGGAAAGACCTTGCGCAGCAGCTTCCTGGCTCCCCTGGCGACGCCGAACCGGTCGTCGAGCCAGGTGCCTAGCCCGCCCGCCATCCGCTCGACGGTGCTCATCCGCGCTCCCAGAAGCTCGGGCCCACCGGTTCGGTGAAGTCACCCTTGGCCATGAGGTTACCCTCGCCGTCCGCGGTGATCTGCAGCTGCGGCAGGGCACGAGCGGCCGGCCCAAAGATCACCTTTGCGCCGTCCACCATGTCGAAGGTCGACTGGTGGCACGGGCAGAGCAGGTGATGCGATGCCTGCTCGTACAGATCGACCGGGCATCCCACATGCGGGCAGATCCGGGAGAAGGCGAAGATCCCCTGGTATCCCCAGTCGAGCTGACGCTGGCTCTTGACTTCGCTCGGGTCCAGGCGGATCAGGAAGATCGAGGCCTTGGCTAGCCGGTTCGGATCCTCGACCCCCAGCGGATGCGCTGCGACCAGGGTGCCGATATGCATGTCGCTGGCCTTGACCTGCTCGTTGGTGTTCTCATACACAATTCGCTGCTCGATGGCCCAGGCCGTGTGCCGCAGCTTCTTTTCAGGCAGTGGTCCAAGGTCGCGAAGCAAGACGAGCGGGGCTGTCAGCAGCCCGCCGAGCGCGGCGAGCAAGCTGCCGCCGATGAGGAATGGCCGGCGGCCGATACCGGTTTCCTCGATGCCTTGCCGGAACGCGGCGGCGCCTTCCTCGCGCTTGGGCTCAGGCGAGCGCAGCGGATGCCGCGGCTCCACGAGCTCGACAGCGGTCATCGTCTTGCGCGCCCAGTGGATGAGTCCGACGCCGACCAACGCGAGCGCCCCGCCGATCGTGACGCCGAAGAGGGCGTTCTGCGCCCCGATCTTGCCAATCAGCGGGAGAGAGATCATCTGGTCCATGTCGACGGCGACGAAGCTCACGATGAACCCGATCAGGAGCAGCGTCGCCAAGCCGAACATGCCGGCGACCTGGCGGTCGGCGCGACGGGCCGCGCGTGGGTCGACATCGGTGCGTCGTGGTTCGTGATGCGGGGGCCCTGGGTTGGGGAAGGGGTCGTCGTAGGTCCGGGCGACCGTGCTGTCCGGAGTGATCCGCTCGACCGGGGCGAATTCGTGATCGTCGGCCTCGATGACGACACCGTCCACAGCGGGGACAATGTCATCGACCGCGCGGGCGTGGCGGCCGCGCACCTCATCGCGCGGGACCAGGCCGCTCGTGTGCTCGGGGCCGGAGGGAGCGGCCTGCTCCTCGGCACCTGGCGTCATCTCATCGTGCGTGCTCATGAGGACCTTGCCGTGAGCCATACGGTAACGCCGACGAGTGAACCGATGCCGAAGATCCAGATGAGCAAGCCTTCACTCACCGGACCGATCCGGCCGAGATTCGCACCGCCCGGGTCGCCCGCCGTATTGATGTAGTTGAGGAAAGCGATGATGTCCCTCTTCTGCTCAGGGGTGATGGTCTCATCATTGAAGACAGGCATCGACTGCGGGCCGGTGAGCATGGCCTCGTACATGTGCTTCGAGTCGACACCGGTCAGTTTCGGTGCGAACTTGCCCCCAGTGAGTGCACCGCCGGAACCGACGAAGTTGTGGCACGCCGCGCAGTTGGTGCGGAAGAGCTCGCCGCCCTCGGCGACGTTCGCACCGCTGGTGTCGTAATCCGATGCGGCGGGCACCGCGGGACCAGGAGCCAGCGATGCGATGTACGCCGCGAGCTGGTCGACCTCGGCCTGGGTGTAGACCGGCTTCTTCTTGGGCTCCTGCACGCCCTGCCTCGTTGCCGGCATCCGCCCGGTGGCGACCTGGAAGTCAACCGCCGCCGCACCGACACCGATGAGAGTCGGCCCGTCGCTGCTGCCTTCGGCGTTCAAGCCGTGGCAGCTTGAGCAGCCGCTCACGTAGAGCTTGCGTCCCTCTTCGATCGCCAAGGACTGCGCCGATGCCGCTGCCGCTTGGCGGCCGGGCGAGAGCAGCGCGTAAAGACCTCCGGTGGCACTGAGCGCGATGAAGAGGACGAGCAGCGGTGCGAGCGGATGTCGCCGCAGCGGCTCCCGCCGGCGTCGCGCCTTCGCAGGCTCGCTCGAAGACGTCGCCGCTGCCTCGCCCAGTCGGTCGAGGGCTCTGCGCAGAAGGCGAGGCTTCACCTATCTCCCCTAGGTCACTGGATCAGGTAGATGGTCGAGAACAGGCCGATCCATACGACGTCGACGAAGTGCCAGTAGTAGGACACCACGATGGCAGTTGTCGCCTGCTCGTAGGTGAACCGCCGGGCCATGTAGGTGCGGCCGAGTACGAGCAGGAAGGCGAAGAGTCCACCGGTGACGTGCAGGCCATGGAAGCCGGTGGTAAGGAAGAACACCGAGCCGTACGGTCCGGAGGAGATCGTGGTGCCTTCGTTGACGAGGTTCATGTATTCGTAGGTTTGGCCGCTGATGAAGAAGGCGCCCATGAGGAAGGTGAGCACGAACCACTCGCGCAATCCCCACTTCCAGAACTGGGCGACGGAGCCGGTGCGGCCGATCTGCCCTCGCTCGGCCGCGAACACGCCGAACTGGCAGGTGACGGACGACAGCACCAGCACCGTGGTGTTGACGGCGGCGAACGTCAGGTCGAGCGTCAGCCCCGGGGTGGGCCAGTCCTGTGGGCCGAACACGGATCGGACCGTGAAATACATCGCAAAGAGGGCCGCGAAGAACATCAGCTCACTGGCGAGCCAGACGATGGTCCCGACGCTGACCATGCTTGGTCTGCCTGGCGTGTGTACGGCATGCCGGTCTGCGGTTGCTGTCGCCACGCGCGCCATTATGGCGGGACCGGTGGCAGTCCTGACGTCGACCCCCCGTATCGTGCCGAATAACCCGGATGTCCCCCGGTCGCGCGCGGCTCCGCAGGTCGATCACGCGCGGGGTCTCCGCCGTCGATCGGAGCCGCGCCGGTAGCATTCCGGCAGATCCGACCGCGCGGTGGACAACGCCCCGAGGAAGCTCCTGATGCCGAGCGCAGAGAAGATGACGGTCCTCGTCTACAGCGACGACCGCAACACAAGGGAGAAGGTCAGGCTGGCTGTCGGCCGGCGGCCAGCGCCTGAACTCCCACGGGTCGAATACGTGGAGTGCGCCACCGAGCCTGCTGTCATCTCCCGGGTGGACCGTGGCGGCATCGACGTCATCGTCCTCGACGGCGAAGCCGTGCCTGCCGGGGGAATGGGAATCGCCCGGCAGCTCAAGGACGAGGTCTATAAGTGTCCGCCGGTGCTTGTGCTGATCGGGCGCCCCCAGGACGCCTGGCTCGCGAACTGGTCTCGGGCCGACGCGGCCGTGCCGCATCCGCTTGACCCAATCGAGGTCGCCAATGCGGTTGCCGGGTTGATGCGCAGGCGACTCGCGAGCCTTCCCCTCTCGTGAGGTCGCGATGACAAGGCCCGACCAGGAAGGCGGTGTGAGCGCTATGGGCGTAGGAAGCCCCGCTCACAGTGACGATGCCGCGGTGCCCAGCGTTGTGCCGCCAAGTGCCCACACGTGGTCAGAGGTGCTCTCAGCGCTGCTGCGAGGGGCGGACCTTCCCATCGATGCCACCGCATGGGCGATGAACGAAATCATGTCTGGGGAAGCGACCTCCGCTCAGATTGCCGCATTTGTCATCGCGTTGCGCGCCAAGGGCGAGACTGTGGATGAGGTCGCGGGTCTCGTTGACGCGATGTACGACCATGCGACGAAGATCACCGTTCCCGGTCGAACTGTTGACGTGGTGGGAACCGGCGGCGACCGCGCGCACACTGTCAACATCTCGACGATGGCGGCGCTGACCGCGGCGGGAGCCGGTGCCAGGGTCGTCAAGCATGGCAACCGAGCAGCATCCTCGGCCTGTGGGTCGGCCGATCTGCTGGAGGAGCTCGGCATAGTCCTGGCCCTGCCACCCGACGTGGTCGCCCAGGTCGCTAGCGAGGTGGGCATCACGTTCTGCTTCGCGCCGTTGTTCCATCCGGCTCTGCGGCATGCGGCGGCCCCGCGCCGTGAGATCGGCGTCCCCACGACATTCAACTTCCTCGGTCCGCTCGCTAACCCGGCCCGGCCGCCCGCCCAGGCAGTCGGCGTCGCCGATGAACGAATGGGGAGAGTCCTGGCCGGCGTTCTGGCGGGCCGTGGGGTAGCGGCCCTCGTCTTCCGTGGCGACGACGGACTGGACGAGTTGACGACCACAACGACCTCGCATGTGTGGATCGTCCACCGCGGCACGGTGGCCGAGTCCACTCTCGACCCTGGCCTGGTGGGACTGCCACGACACCAGGCCTCGGATCTGCGTGGTGGCGAGGCGCCTGTGAACGCGCGGATCGCCCGCTCGTTCCTGGCCGGCGAGCCCGGCGCCGTTCGTGACACCGTCCTGCTCAATTCCGCGGCCGCGCTCCTGGCCTACGACCTCACCGACGACGACTCGTCGACCAGCTCGCTTGATGCGTCGTCCGTCGCCGAGCAGCTGACCGTCCTGCTGCGGGCCGCGCTTGGCCGCGCCGCTGCCTCGGTCGACAGCGGCGCGGCCAGCCGCGTTCTCGACCGCTGGGTGGAGACCACGAGAAAGCTCAAAGCCGGGTGAGCCGCATCCCCGCTGCGAGAGTCGAAGATGCACCTTGGAGGCTGCCGTGATCACCGCGATCGTGCTCGTGAAGGCGCAGGTCGACCGCATTCCCGAGGTCGCCGAGGCGATCGCGGCACTCGACAGTGTCAGTGAGGTCTATTCGGTGACCGGCGAATTCGACCTGATTGCCATGGTGCGGGTCCGACAGCATGACGATCTGGCCGACGTGATCCCCGGCAGCATCAACAAGATCCAAGGAATCTTGTCGACCGAGACTCATGTCGCCTTTCGCACCTACTCCCAGCACGACCTCGAGGCCGCCTTCGCTCTAGGGGTTGCCGAGGCTTAGCGGCCGTAGTAGCCGGGCGGTTGGCCGCTGGGATAGCCGGAGTACGGGGGCCATTGTGGCCGACGTACAAAGATCATCACGTACAGCAGCCCGGCGATGAAGCCGGCGACATGGGCGAAGTAGGCCACGCCGGCGTCGCCGGACATCCCGGCGCCTTGCGCATACGCCCACTGCAGGACGAACCAGCCGCCGAGTACGAGCCACGCCGGCAGCCGGAAGGGCAGGAAAAGCAGGAACGGCACCAGGCTCGTGACCTTCGCCCGTGGGAAGAGCCAGAGGTAAGCCCCGAGCACACCAGCGATGGCGCCGGACGCGCCGACCAATGGTTGGGTAGAACCAGACCCGGTGAAGGCTGCAAAGGCGTACGTCGCGATGAGGCCGCACCCGAGATAGAAGAGCAGATAGCGCAACCGGCCCAGGTGATCCTCGACGTTGTTTCCGAAGACATAGAGGAAGAGCATGTTGCCGAGCAGGTGCAGCCACCCGCCGTGGATGAACATGGCGGTGAAGGCGGAGAAGATCGGCACCTTGTGATAGCGCTCCACCGGGCAGATGAAGGTTTGGCTGTCCTGCTGGACGCCGATCCGCTCTGGCGGTAGCTGGTGGTTGCTCAGCAGCTCTTTAGGGATCGCGCCGTACTCCATGAAATATGTGTTCTGCGCGCACGCGAGTCGAGGCCCTGAGCCGTAATGCGTGGTCAAGCCGGACACCGGACCGATGATGAAGACTGCGAAGTTGATGGCGATCAAGGTGTAGGTGACGACCGGCGCTCTCCGGACCGGGTTCCGGTCATGGATCGGGATGACCACTCCCCGATCCTCTCAGAACCTTTCCAGAGAGGACGACGTCGAAGGCGTGGAGCGAACGGGACGCTAACGGGCGGGCCGATGGACGGGTCGCAGCCTCCTCGGCCGGTCAAACGGGATGAGGGTGCTCGTGGCGCTTGAGCCTGGGTCGACGGTGTCGTGGACGGAGGCCGCGCCGTGCGCGGGCCACGACCACTCACCCTCGAGCTGAACGAGCCGCATTCCCGGCGCTTCCAGCCAACGCAGAATGCACTCGGTTTCCTCGGCAGTCGCGGCAGGCGTTGGCCCGGGCCCGGGGCGGACGGTCTCCCCAGTCGCTACCAGCGCGTCAACGAACGCCGAAGGAGCGGCATCGGGCGGCATCACGCCGGTCGCCGCCAGCCGCCCGTATCTGACCACCACCACCTCCCAATCCTGTGACCGCACTGGTCGTGTGGTTGGCGGGCCGCCGAGCCGCCCGCCAGACCTCTGATCAGCACCAGTGGCTGCACGCCTTTCGACCGGCCGGGCGGCGACGAGCTGCCGACAACCGCTGAGCGCGGCGATGCGCTGCATGCGAGCAGCAGTCCGCACGAAGGCGGCCAAACGGTCCCGATGAATGGCGGCATCCTCATAGCGCTGCTGCCCGGCGAGCAGCTCGATCCGGGCGGTGAGGTGGCGCAGGAGCGGGCGAACGTCTCCCAGGATGGCCGTGCGGGCCGCGGCCACGTGCACGGAGTAATCCGCGACGGACTCATGACCTTCACACGGGCCATTGCAGCGGCCCATCTCATAGAGGATGCAGGTCGAGCGCAACCGCTGTGGCGAAAGCCGCTGCGTGCACTGGCGGATCGGGAAGGCCTCGTGCAGCGCGGTCATCGCCTGCTCGGCGACCCGCCGGGACCCAAAAGGCCCGAGATAGGTAGTCGCGTCGTCGCGGACCTCGCGGACCATCGACAGTCGCGGGAACGGCTCGATCGTGAGCTTGAGCCACAATGCCCGCTCGGGGAAACGGGAGCGCCGGTTGTATCGGGGCTTGTGCTCCGCGATGAGCCGGAGTTCGCGCACCTCGGCCTCGAGCGCGGTTTCGCACACGATCGGCGTCACCTGCGTCGCCAACCCGATCATCTCGGTGATCCGGGTCCGGGTCTCCGACGCCGTGAAGTAGGTCCTCACCCGGGATCGGAGATTGCGGGACTTGCCAACGTAGAGGACTTCGCCGCGGGCGTCCTTGAAGAGGTAGACGCCCGGCGAAGTCGGCAGCCCTTCGGCGAGGTGACGCTTGGCGACCTGTTGCGGGGCGACCCGGGCGGAGAAGATCGCCAACTCCTCGAGGGAGTGAACGCCGTAGGAACCCAGCCGTTCGATCAGCCCGTGGAGGACATCGACTGTCGCCCTGGCATCAGCCAAGGCACGGTGCACCGGCTCCGTTGTGGCTCGGAAGTAACGGGCAAGAGTACGCAGGGTCGCGTCGGGCACCTCGTCGCGAGTGAGCACGCGCCGCGCCAGGCGGGCGGTGTCGACCACGTCGAAGGTCGGCCAGGTGTAGTCGTGCCGTTGGCATGCACTGCGCAGGAAACCCACATCGAAGGGGGCGTTGTGGGCTACCAGCACGGTGCCCTTAGTGAACTCGAGGAACGCCGGCAGGACGGCCTCGATCCGCGGGGCGGCCGCGACCATCAGATCGGTGATGCCGGTGAGGACCGCGACAAACGGCGCAATCGGGCCGGTGGGATTGACCAGCGTCTGGAACTCGCCCAGCACCTCCCCGCCACGGACCTTGACTGCCCCGACCTCGGTGATGCTGTCGGTTGCTGCGGCGCCGGTGGTCTCCAGGTCGACCACAACGAAGGTGACCTCTCGCAGCGGCGTCCCGAGCTCCTCGAAGGTGCCCTGGATCGCCACCGGCCGCGCCGATCGTTCGGCAGCCGCTGCGGTCATGTCAGCGAAGGTAAGCCGCTAGACCGACAGAATCCGGTTACGACGCGCGAGCTGTTCGCACGTCAACCGGGCACCTTGCCGCGTCGCGTCGACTCGGATGGCACGCGCGTGGTGCAGCAGACCACACCCGACCGGGCAGTAATTTCTTGATCTGCAGGTGAGGAGGTGCGGCATAGGCTTTCGGCATGTGGGAGTCGCCGCCTCCACCAACTGAGGACCAGGCCGAGCCTGGTCCTGGTCGTGCTGCGCCCATGGGAGGCGGCGGATCACCGTCTGCCGGCCCGAACAGTCGCGCCCTTGGCGGCTCATCCGATCAGCCGCGCACCGAGGCTGCTTCCACGGGAGGGCCGAGTGAGGCGGGCACCGGCGCGGGCGCCGCCGATTCGGCGGCGGACGAGGATACCGGGACCGATGAGCGGCAACCGGTTGAGGACAGCGGAGTCGAGGTGCTACCCGAGCCGGTACGCCAGCGGGTGGTCGCGCTCGCCGCGAACGCCCTTGGTGCACTGCCGGTTGGTGAGGTGCCCGCCTCACTGCGGCAGTTCGTCCGGTTCGCCCCACAGAAGCGGGCCCGGCTGGCTGCTACCCCGATCGCGGCCGCGCTCGCTACCGACGGTGGATTCCGCTCTGTCGTCGCGAGTCGGGTTCGTGAGGCCATGCCGGATCTCGCTGCAGCACTGAGCGCGGGTGCCGTTCCTGCGGCGGCCGATCCGCTCGAGATCGCCGCGGTCGCCTATCTCCTCCGCCCGGACGGCTGGCAAGGGCATGTGGGGGCGGCCGGACGCGAGGTCGAGCGGTCGACGGTGGCGGCGGGCTCGGCTGCGGCGACCGAGGCGATGGCACGCGCGCAGGAGCAGCTAGCGGCGGCTCGTGCCGCAGCTAAGGCGGATGTCGATCGGCTGCGTAGTGAGCTGGATCGGGCCAAGGCCGAGATCTCGGACCTGCGGCACAAGCTCCATGACACTCGACAGCGGGCGAAGCAGTCGGCGCTTACCGCACGGACCGCGGACGAGTCGGCCGAGCTTGCCCGTGCGGACGCAGCCGCCGCGCAAGCCAACGCTGACGCGGAGCTGCGGCGGATGAAGGCACGCCTCGCCGACGCCGAGCGGGCAGCCGAATCCGCGCGCAGGACCGCCCGCGAGGGCCGCAGCATCGAAGACATCCGCCTGCGCCTGCTGCTTGACACCGTCCTGGACGCGGCGCAGGGTCTGCGGCGCGAGTTGGCGCTGCCGCCGACGACTGTCAGACCCGCGGACACGGTCGAGGCACTTGAAGCCGGCTCAGCCGGGGTGGAGTCGATCACCGATCGGGCACGGGAGGCAGACGATCCGACGTTGCTCGACCAGCTGCTCGTGCTGCCGCAGGCACACCTTGTGGTCGATGGCTACAACGTCACCAAGACCGGTTTCGCCAACCTCCCGCTTGAAGCTCAGCGCGCCCGCTTGGTGAGTGGGCTCAGCGGGCTCGCTGCGCAAAGTGGCGCCGAGATCACGTGCGTGTTCGATGGTGCTGCGCTCACCGGACCGGTGCCGTCGGCGGCTTCCCGGGGCGTTCGCGTTCTGTTCAGCAAGCCGGGCCAGACCGCTGACGACCTCATTCGGCGGCTGGTCCGAGCAGAGCCGTCCGGGCGTCCGGTGGTCGTCGTGTCAAGCGATCGGGAGGTCGCCGAGGGTGTACGGAAGGCAGGGGCGCGGGCGCTCCCGGCGGCGGCGTTGATCAAACGCCTCGCCCGCGGTTGAGGAAGCCGGCGCGACCACTAGCTGCCATCAGTCGATGCGATTTTGTCGGACCGGACCCTTAGTTTGGCGAGCAATGAAGGGCTCGAGGCGATGGGCGGGGCCTGTCACCTGGCGCTTTGGGAGGCTCGTCATGCTCATCGACTGCGAGGCGTGCTCGGTTCGTGACGTTGCGTGCGGCGATTGTGCTGTTGGCGTCTTGCTCGGCATGCCGCCAGCAGGCGGCACGCTCGATGCCGAAGAACGGAGCGCCATCGGCGTGCTTGCCGCGTCCGGCCTGGTGCCCCCACTGCGCCTCACGCTCGAGCGTCCGCCGCCGGATGCGCATGGCCCAGAGCAGCCGCGTGCTGCATCGGCTTGACCAGCCGTTTTCCACAAGCGACGGCGGTTCGCATTGCTCCATGAGCGGATCTTGAGTATGGTTCCGCACCAGGTGTTCGCGCCGACGACTGCTCAACCGGAGTGGTCGGCGGATACCTCCGCCGAATCCTGACGGGCCCAAACTGCACCAACGGGCTCCAAGGGAGCCGGGGAACCAATCTTCCCTGGGGTGAATCAACGCGCACCGTCGCGTTGTAGGGCTCGTCTTCCCCGCCCGAACCCGTCAGCTCACCCGGTAGGCGGCCAGAGGAAGAGGGGTGGCGCTCTGGTGGCGTCAGTCGGTTCACGCCGCTATGTACGCACACTGGTCGCTCTCTGCACCGCCACTGCCGTCGGATTCGTCGTCATGCCCGGCGCGAGCTACGCAGACCCGCAATCCATCACCGAAGTCCGCGACGAGGTTAACAAGCTCGATCACGAGGTCGTCGCGGTCGTCGAGCAGGTCAACGTGGCGACAGAGAACCTCAAGGCAGCCGAGAAGCAGCTTCGCGTGATCCAGGATCGGGTCGCCGCCCAGCAGCGCTCGCTCGATGCATTACAGGACGAGGTCGGCATCTACCTGACGATGGCCTATCGCAACGCCGGAGTCGACGAGACCCTCCAACTGCTCACCTCGGACGATCCACGACTGTTCCTCGATCAGGCGACCACGCTCGATCAGCTCTCCACCCAGCAGGCTGACGCGCTGCGCCGGCTGCGGCTAGCCAAGCAGCAGCTCGAGCAGACGAAGCTGACGGCACGCCAGAAGCTGCTGGAGATCGACAAGGTCCGCGACGACCTGAAGGCCAAAGAAGCAGAGGTCAGAAAGAAGCTGCAGCGGGCCAATGCCCTGCTCAGCCGCCTCACCGCGGCGCAGCGAGCGGCGCTGAATCCCCCCAGCGAGTCGCCACCGGATCCGTCCACTACGCAGACCCCGACCTCAAGCGTGCCGGCAAGCGGCCGAGCGAAGCTGGCGGTCAACTTCGCCTATGCCCAGCTCGGCAAGCCCTACGAATGGGCGGCCGACGGCCCAGGGTCCTACGACTGCTCGGGCCTCACGATGGCGGCCTGGCGCGCGGCCGGTGTCTCGTTGCCTCACTCGTCCGGTATGCAGTACGGCTACGGCACCCACGTGTCGCAAAGTCAACTGCAGCCTGGCGACCTGGTCTTCTTCTACAGCCCGATTAGCCATGTCGGCCTCTATATCGGCGGCGGCAAGATGATCCATGCGCCGCGCCCGGGCGACGTAGTGAAGATCACGTCAATCTCGGGCAGCTACATGCCCTACGTGGGCGCGACTCGGCCCGGGTGACACGTCGTCTCTGACGGCGTCTTTGATACGTGAGGCGTCGCGGCCGGGACCTCCGCCGAGTCCCGGCCGGCGCCTCGCTCCATGATTTCGGCTGCCGTGATGAGTCCGGCTGGCGCGTAGCTCGCTCAGTTTGCTGCGCCGACCTCGGGTGAGCAACATCGTTCGACTGTCATCATCGGACCGCTTCGGTGCTTGCTCCGCATACCTGATCACCGATATGTTTTCGCGCCAGACGTCCGCTACGGACGCTCATTCCAAAGGGGATGAGGGCGGACGTCCCGCCTAATCCGCGACCTTCCGGCGACTACCCAACCGGCTGCGAGCGGAGCCGGGGACCCAGTGGATCCCCAGGGGTGAATCGGTGCGACGCCTGACTGCAACGCACCGTAGGGCCGATCTTCCCCGCCCGAACCCGTCAGCTCACCCGGTCGGCGGTGGGAGGAAGAAGGGGTGCCACACCAGTTGGCGTCGCACAGTGGTTTCCGTCCGGCACGCACACTTGGCGTCTTATTAGCGGTCGCGACGGCACTTCTGATCACGGTCCCCTCTGCGGGGCAGGCGGATCCGACGAGCATCACCGATGTCCAGAGGAAGATCGGTGAGCTTTACCACGATGCAGAGGTGGCGACCGAGCAGTACAACGGCTACCAGGACCGGATGCGAGCCGCCGAGCGGGAGCTGAAGGTCACTCAGGAACGGGTCGGTGAGCAGCAGAACCAGCTCGACAAACTGCTCACGGAGAACGGCATCTTCGCGACGATGGCCTACCGCAGTGGTGGTGTCGACCAGACGCTTCAGCTGTTCCTGTCCGACGATCCTCAGCAGTTCCTCGAGCAGGCAACAATGCTCGATCAACTGTCCGCACAGCAGGCGGACGCGCTGCGCCGGGTCGAGATGGCTCGCCAGGACCTGCTGACCATACGGGCACAGGCGACACGGCAGATCGGTGAGATCGAGCAGCTGCAGATCGCCATGACCGAAAAGCGGGACGCGATCGAGGCGAGCATGCGTAAGGCCAATGCGTTGCTCGCGACGCTCAAGCTCGAGCAGCGTGCCTTCTTGCGCTCGACCGGTTCATTGGTCGTCCCCGACAGCATCAAGGAGAACCTCCCCGGGGGCCGCGCCGGCAAGGCCGTCACCTTCGCGATGGACCAGATCGGTGAGCCCTACGTGTGGGGAGCAACCGGGCCGAGCTCGTGGGACTGCTCCGGTCTGACCCTCGGTGCCTATCGAGCCGCGGGTGTCACTCTGCCCAGGGTCTCGGCCGCGCAAGCTCAGGTCGGCGTCTCGGTCTCCAAGTCCAACCTGCAGCCAGGCGATCTGGTCTTCTTCTACAGCCCGATCAGCCACGTCGGCATCTACATCGGAGAGGGGCTCATGATCCATGCCCCACACCCCGGTGATGTCGTCAAGGTGACGGCGATCGACACGATGCCGTTCGTCGCCGCCCGACGCGTCGGCTAGCAAGCTGGGCGGCTGCCGCCTTGTCGAAGCTCCGCCTCACCGATGCAGCGGCATGCCCGGTCCCGTCGCCATGCGACCTCACCAGACGATCATGGCCACGCTAGCCGCCGGGGCGGTGGACCCTACGGCGCGGTACTGAACGAGGGCACCACGCCGGAGGCAGACAGCCCAGGCCCAGAAATGGGTATCCGCGCAACCGTCGGGGCATGAAAGGCGCCATTGCTCGATCCTGAAAGGCATGAAGGGCACCTTCACCCGGACCTATCGGGTGAAGGTGCCCTTCATGCGGGCGCCGTACGATCGCTAGCGTCCGTGAGAGAGGGCCTCGCTAGGCGAGACACCTCTCGGTCCGTATCGGTTGGAAGGGAATCCGCACGTGCAGAAAGGCGAGCGAGCCGATGCCGCGGCGGTCGACGTCGCGTCGCGGGGAGGCGAAAGCTTGACTCTGCCGGTGGACGACCAACCCCGACGGGGACCGCGCGCGCGCCTGCGCCTGGCAGCCGCTGCGATCGTGCTCCCCCTGTTCGCCACCGCAGGTGTGGTCGGGTACAACCAGCTCGGCAACGATGCCGGCGTACGCGCTGCGGAGCCTCCGAGCGCGACGACGGGATCCGCCCCGGCACCGAGCCGGTCGATCGATCCGAGTCGAGCGCGCGCGGTGGCCGTCCAGGCGCTGCTCGATCGGCGGGCAGCTGCGATCAGCCATCGAAATCGCGAGTCCTTCCTCTCGACGGTCGACCCCGACGCACCTCGATTCGTC
>DATBRJ010000430.1:0-9459 GCA_036560395.1 Actinomycetes bacterium
CGGGCGAGCAGGAGAAGCTCGAGATTGGTGCGCATCGGATGCTCAGGCGGTCGCGGTACGCCAGATGTACCCAACGGCTAGCTTCGACCTGCTCCGCAAGCGCGCCCTTTTGGCGACGTGAACGCACGGGGCGCACAAGGCGGGGCCGCATCGATCACCTCATGACCTGTTCGGGGGTCTGGTCGGCGAGCACGATGCGGGGCCGCTAGTTGAGTTCGGCAGCAACGGCATTCAGGTCGCGTGCGCTGTGCACGGACAGGTTGGTGTGCTTGGGGAAGTACTGGCGCAGCAGGCCGTTGGTGTTCTCGCTGGTGGGCAGCTGCCACGGCGAGTGCGGGTCGCAGAACTAGATCCGCAATCCGGTCGCGGCCTCGAGCTGTTCGTTCTGCGGGACGCGCGACACTGTACGAGCCGGGTGCCACGACAGCCACTCGATGCCTCCCTCGTTGCCTCCAGCGGCCGTCACAAGACGGGGCTGGGTTACAACCGGGTATTGAGGGGTAGTCGGGGAGGTTCGTGGTAGCCACCGCATGGAGACAGTAGCCGTGGAGCCGGGCATCCATCCGGCCGTACTGCCGGACACAGACCTGTTCCGGGAGCTTGGTCACCTGTACGAGACCAGGGTGGAAACGCTGCGGCACGGGTCGGAGCGGGCGCTGTCTACACACTCAAGATGGATGCGCGCACTGGAGTGTGAGTACCTGCGCCGGTGCCCGCAGCGGGAGATCGATGTCCGGCGGCTACGGACGGGCGCAGGGATGAGAATATTAGCGGGATCGTGCCGCTCATCACGTCGCGATGCAAGACGACCGATGGCCGTGATCCTTTGACCCCATGCGGCAACCTGACGTGGGCGTGCACAAGATGACCGCGGTATAGTCATGCACGCGGCCGAACTGTCCGACCGTCTCGGTCAGCAGCGACCGGCATGCGCCGACTGCTCGGCCGCGTGCGCGGCGGACCAAGTGCGACAGCTGCGTGATGTCGTCCTCGCTACTCCAGGGGACAACCACGCCAATGTGTCATGTTCGCCCCGGCCATGAACCGGTCAGCCGCCGAAAGCCGTAGGCGCCGCCGCGGTCGACGATCGCCTTGATAGCGCCGAAGATCGCGCCCTGGAGCGCTGCCGCAAGGATGACCTCTCCCCAGCCGTGAGAGCGATCGGTCGCCTTCGGCGCGTTGTCTTCACCTCCGACGCGTTTCCATACTTGCTTGAACACTGATCTAGCCAGTAGGCCGCTGGTCATGCTGGCCGTGAACCCCAGCGGCTTATAGACCACCGCTGTTCCCATCGTTCGTCCTTACGCCGACCTGTTGGCCTGTCCGCGAATACCCTCCAGCGGCCAGTCCTAACGACCCGCGGCGCTCTTTTTCATCCGCGCCGCCGCCTAAACGGAAGATCGTGTACGGCCCAACGGCGTGGGTCGCGCATCGAGGAGTCCAGCAACCAGTCTCGGCTTCAGGTGCCTCGGCACGTGCCGGATAGGGACGACAAGCCGAAGCTTCTGATTGCGCTCAGTGGAGACAGACCATGCGTGCTCGTCTGTCGAGCCGAGACGGCGTTCTTCGACGAGGGGTAATTCGGCGGTGAGGAAGGCGCGGTCGAGTTCCTGGTCAGGCGTGGCGTACTCCCCACCACAGATCCAGCGAGCACAACGCTAGGCGTTGGACGTCAGCCGAGAGTATGTGAGCGCAAGGTGGAGACGCGCGGCGGACACTGCGCCGGCTGGGCCAGGGTCGTCAGTGAACGGCGTGCCCCTCGCCGCCCAAGCGCGGCATCTGAGTGATCCATCGGGTGAAGTCGGGAGATCGCGCTGCAGGCGCTCTCCTCTTCCTCTGCCGCTCGGGTCCCCGCGTTCTTCTTGTTGCTGCGCGACGTTTCGACTACCCGGACATCGTGCGCCGCCCGACCGGGGACATCCTGGGCCGCTTCCAGGCGGGAGGAGTGAGCCTCAAGCTTCTCTGGTACGGCTTCATGCTGACGGCTTGCTGCTCGCGCCGCTTGCCGTAATCGTGGGACAGTCTGCTCGCTCCAGAGCGAGGGTGACAGGCATCCCGATCGGCCACCCTAGAACGTCCGCGCTGCGCGCCATGACGGCTTCGTCCGCCAGTTCAGCCAAGTCAGCGATGCCGTCGCTCCCGTCGTGCGTGTCAGAGCCTGATGACCTGACTCAGCGCTGCGGGCTGGCGTCCGGCAGCGAGCTGGACTTCCGCCTGTACGGAGCCAGCTGATGATCGGTAGATGTCATTGTCCTGTAAGAATTGCCGGCGGCTGCGCCCCATAGCGTGACGGGTATGCCTGGGACGACGCGGTTACGTGGCCGGCTGCTGGCGGGGCTCGCTGCGGTCGCGGCCGGTGTGCTGTTGTGGGGTGTCGCGGCGGCGCCGGCAGGTGCGCAACGCCCGCCGAAGCCCCGACCGACCCCCTCACCGTCGCCATCACCATCACCATCTCCGTCGCCGTCGCCGACAGCGAGCCCGACGTGTGGGTTCGCGGTGGTGGCCAGCCCTAATGCGAGTGGGCATGACAACACGCTGTTTGACGTTGCGGTGCTGTCGGCGACCGACGCGTGGGCTGTCGGTGAGTACCTCGTCGACGGCGGCGGGGCGTTGCGGACGCTGATCCAGCATTTCGATGGGACGACCTGGACGATTGTGCCGAGCCCGAACCGGTGGCTGAGTGGCACCGACCGCAACCAGATCAACTCACTGCGCGGGGTGACGGCGATCGCTCCTGACGATGTGTGGGCGGTTGGGTACACGGTCAGCTACGAGGCCCCCTACCAGACGTTGACCATGCATTGGAACGGCGCGGCGTGGTCGATCGTGGATAGCCCGAACTACACGTTCCCCGGCGCGTACAACGCGCTTCTCGACGTGGCCGCCGTCTCGGCCAGGGACGTGTGGGCGGTGGGCGGTTCGCCGTTTGGCGGGGTGAGTGCGCGCGGTCTGCTGCTGCACTTCGATGGGGTGTCCTGGTCGCTGCGGCCGGGGCCGCCGAACTTCGAGTTCTTTGAATCCTCCACCCGCACCGGCGTGGCCGCCGCGTCGGCCAGCGACGTGTGGGCGGTCGGCGACTACGACGCTTGGCACTTCGACGGCAGCGCCTGGACAGTGCCCGTCGCGGGTGCGCAGTTCGCCGCCGACGTGGATGCCGGGCCGGGCGCGGTGTGGGCGGTCGGCTCCTACATCCAAAACCCCTATGGCGGCGGCGTCCGGTACCCGATCGGATACCGCTTCACGGGTACCAGCTGGGAACAGCACCACGCTGCCGATCTCGATCCCGGAGCGTTCAACGGCGTGGCCGTGCGCGCCGCCGACGACGTGATCGCCGTCGGCTACTCCGCACAATTCACCTATGCGCTGCGCTGGACCGGCACCGAATGGCAGCGCCTGGCAGCCGGCAACGCCAACCCATCGCCGAGCAGCACCCTGGCCATCGCAAATGTCCTGCTCGGCGTCGCGCACGCCGGGTCGACGATGTGGGCGGTCGGTTACTACTACACCGGCACCGGCACCGAGGCCGGTGTTCAGCGCACGCTCATCGAGCGATACGCCTGCTAACCCATGCGCTGCGGCACGAGCCGTGGCTGCATGGACTGGAGCTCGACACCACGAGCGCCCACGCAGAAACCACCGCCGAGCCTTGGAGTCGCGCCAAAGCAACGTCCGACTCTCGGCCTGAGCGCGAGGATCGCGGCATGTCGGGAAGTTCCGGTGCGGCGCCCGGAACGAACACGGCGTGTCGCCTGGGATAGGAATGCTAAGCATCGACGGGTTGTCGGTGGACACAGCGCGTTCGACTAGCGGTGTTCCTACGCGTACCGTCGCGCTCAGCCCTTGCTGGTCTAGCCTCACCGTGGCCGGCCGTTGCATCCTGAGCACTGCAAGCACCTTTGGCCGTCGCAGTCCACGCCTGCGGTGCGAGCCGACGTTCAGATCGGACATCGGCCCGACGCGCTAGCGGTCAGGAGGACACATGAGGTCCGGCGGATCCTCAACGGCGACATCCACCAAGTTCATTGATGGCACCGCCCGGTGTTCGTTCTGCGGAAAGCGCAAGGGCCAGTGCGAGAAGCTGATCGCCGGGCCCGGGGTCTACATCTGCAACAACTGCGTCGCGCTGTGCGACGACATCCTCTCGGGTACGGCACAACCTCGCCGGCCGTGGTGGCAGCGCCATCAGCCGTGATGTGCGAGTGATATCGCGGGCAGGATGACAAGTGCTCGCCGAGCCGGCGGTAGATGGTGTGGTGGTGGCCGACGCGCTGGAACGCGAGTACGGGCGGCGGAACGCCAGCGCAGTCCAGTTCATCCCTGCGGGAGAGACGGCCTGGTGCTTCGCGTTGACCGACAACCTGGGTGCGCGGTGGTTTGTCAAGCTCACCCGGCCTGAAGCGATTGCCCCGGCGCGGCTCGAGTTCGCCTTGGCCGTCAGCATGGCCCTGGCTGACCTGGGGTTACCGGTGCCCCGGCCGCTGCCCACGCTGACCGGCGCGCTCGGGTGCTGGCTGGACGGGCTGCAGATGGCGGTGTTCGATTTCGTCGACGGCGCCTCGCTCACCGACGAGGATCTGCGAAGCCCCCGGGTGATGCGGCAGGCCGCATGGCTGGTCGCCACCCTCCACCAGTCCGCCTCGGCGGTTTCCCAGCCCATCCCGTTCGCGGAGACGTTGGAGGTCTGCTCGGATGGGCTGCGCCGCTGCCTGACCCAGCTCGACACCGGTGCCGCCGGCAGGTTGGTTCGGGAGGCACGGGACCTGGTCTGGCCGCGGCGCGCGGCCCTGCTCGGCAGGCTGGAACGCCTGCAGACACTCGGTGACGGCATCCGTTCCCGACCATGGTCTCGAGTGCTGTGTCACGGGGATCTGATCGGCGACAACCTGTTGCACGATCGCGGCGGTCGGCTGTGGCTTGTCGACTGGGATGCGGCGGCGCTCGCGCCGCGGGAGCTCGATGTCAGCCTGTTCACCGGCGACGAGTTCGAGCTATTCCTCGACGGCTATCGGCTCGACAGCAGCGGCTGCAAACTCGACCCAGACCGGATCGCGTTTTTCCTGTTGCGCCGCAACCTCGACGACCTCGTCGACTGGCTGCTGGCCGTGCTGGACAACCAGCAGCCCGAGGCACAGCGGCGTGCGGATCTGGATGGCGTGCGGTGGTGTTTGGCGTGCTGGGATGGGCTCGACGAGCGCATGGGGCTAGCCCGCTCGATCCTGGCTCGGCGTCACTGACACGCCCACCGACCCACGCCGAGGTCGTGCCCTCCTCACCGCTGAACAGATGCACTCATCTCGGCATTATGTCGGTGATCGGTGTGGTCGCGGTTCCTGAACCCGCATTTCTTTGAGGTCGTTGTGGAGTCGGTTGAAGAGGTCGGCGCGGTGGTGCTGGCCCTTGTTGGTGGCGTGGTCGTGTTGGGCTTGGAGGGTGGGCCGGAACTGGATGCTGGTCTGGAAGAACGTGCACGTTTCGCAGATCGACTCGAACGCGCAGTCGAGCTCGGCTGGCCGTGTGCGGTAGCCGTTGCCGAGCAGGCGGTGGTGTTCGCGACGCAGCTTGGCCATCTTGGGGGCCGATGCTGTTGGCGGGTAGCGCCTTGGCTTGCAGGTAGAGGGCGTCGACCTTGTCGGTGACCGCGAAGTACTCATCGGCGACGGTGCGGTTGGCGATGTTGGCGTCGCGCAGGGTCATGTTCATGCTGCGGGGCTCTGTTGCATTGAGCGATCCCAAGTGATCTTCGCAGGAAGATTTGCGGTCGGAACCGCGCTCGACGCACCGAGGCCGGTACTACGGGACCTCGTCAGCACTGGCTGGAGGCATTCCGAAGGGCTTCCGGCAGTAAGATTTTCTGTCAAGATCACTTCGGATTGCTCGATACAACAGACCCTCGGGGGTCGCCGCGGTCACCGCCGTGTTCAACGCGTTCTACGCCCACGCAACACCGCGCCCGCTGCAGTCGCATGGGTCTCCGCGCCGGCCCTGGCCAGCCTTCACGCACGCCCGACACGCTGACGACTCATCGCAGGCCTGGCGACCCGGTGTCCTGCCCGGTCGGGCCGCCGGACCCTGTTCACCTGGCCGGACCCGACGGCGTGGCTAGCTGGACACCACACCAGCTCGAACTTATGTTCGACTCTGTGTGGGACGAGGGGCTGAACGAGCAGCAGGTCGCGGTGGCCGAGCACGGTCGGGCACCGCTGCTGGTGTTGGCCGGGGCGGGGACCGGAAAGACGCGCGCGCTGACAGCTCGGGTGTGCTCGCTGCTGGAGCGGGGGGTGTTGGCGGAGCGCATCCTGCTGTTGACGTTCACCCGTCGAGCCGCGGACGACATGCTGGACCGGGCGAACGCGCTGGGCGGGTCGGCAGCGGGTGCTGGCCGGCCGTGGGGCGGCACCTTCCACGCGATCGCCTACCGGTTGGTGGCGGTGCACGCGGAGGCGTTGGGCCTTCCGGGCGTCAGCGTCCTGGACCCGGCCGACGCGACGGTGACGATGGACCTGTTGCGCCAGGAGCACCAGCAGCTGGTGGGCACCGACGTCCGGTTGCCCCGTTCGCTGACGTTGGTCGAGGCGGTGTCGCGGGCGGTCAACACCGGTCGGCCGCTGCGCGCGGTGCTCGACGTCGACTACCCGTGGTGCGCTCCGCACGCCGACGCGATCGTGGAGCTCGCGCGCGGATACGTCGCCCGCAAGCGCGAACGAGGGTTGCTCGACTTCGACGACCTGCTGTTGGCCTGGCGGGCGTTACTGGCCGATCCCACGTTGGGTCCGGCGGTCCGTGGCCTGTGGGATCACGTGCTCGTCGACGAGTACCAAGACGTCAACCAGCTGCAGGTCGATATCGTCGCGGAACTACGACCCGACGGTGTCGGTTTGACGGTGGTCGGCGACGACGCGCAGTCCATCTACGGGTTCCGCGGATGCGACCCGGCCCACCTGCACAGCCTCGCTGCGCGGTTCCCGGCCGCGACCGTGGTCAAGCTGGAACGCAACTACCGGTCCCGGCAGCCGATCCTGGAGCTGGCGAACGCGGCCCGCCCGGACCGTGCCGAAGCACGGCTGCATCTCGACGGCGTGCGTGGCGGCGGACCCCGGCCGCTGCTGGTGAGCTGTCACGACGCCGCCGAGGAGGCCCGCACGGTCGTCGACGGCGTCCTGGCCGCGGCCGCAGACGGCGTACGGCTGCGCGACCAGGCGGTGCTCATGCGCGCAGCGCATCACAGCGACCTGCTGGAACTCGAGCTAACTGCCCGGCGGATACCGTTCCGCAAGTACGGCGGCCTGCGGTTCCTGGAGGCGGCGCACGTCAAGGACTACCTCGCCGCGATCCGGGTGCTGGTCAACCCGAGCGACGACGTCTCCTGGTTTCGGCTGCTGCGTCTGCACGAGGGCATCGGCAGCGCCCATGCCCGCCGGGTTGCGACCGCCCTGATCGGCACCGCAATTCGCGTCGCCGATCGACATGCTGATGCGATCGCGCAGGCGCCGGCCAAGAGCCGGGTCGGGCTGCGGGCGACCCTGCACGGGCTCGCCTCTGACGCGCGAAAGGCCACCACAGCGGGGCAGGCGAACGGGCTGCTGCAGACGCTGCGACCGCTCATCGAAAGGCGCTATGACGACGCGGCGCCGCGGCTGGCCGACCTCGCCCGGCTGGTCGACGCCGCCGCCCACTCACCCGACCTCGCGGCGTTCGCGGCCGAACTCACCCTCGACCCGCCGGTCTCGACCGGGGACCTTGCCGGTCCGCCGCGCGTCGACGAGGACTACCTGGTGCTGTCCACCGTGCACTCCGCCAAGGGCCTGGAATGGTCCCGGGTCCACCTCATCGGGCTCGTCGACGGCGCCTTCCCCTCCGACATGGCCTTCAGCACACCCGCTGGGGTGGCCGAGGAGCGTCGCCTGTTCTACGTCGCGGTCACCCGAGCGCGGGACGAGCTGAACCTGCACGTCCCGCTGCGCATGCCGCACCACCGTCGCAGCGCCGACGACCGGCACTCCTACGCACCCGCCAGCCGCTTCCTCGACAACATCGCCGACCTCTGCGACCACGTCGAACGAACACCCCCCAGATCAACCCCAACTGGACCGCAGGCGACGGCTCGAGTCAGCGTGCCCGCGCTGGACCACCTCTGGACGTGACCGCCGTCGCCCCGCCTCGCGTCGACCTGGCGGTGCCCGATTAGGGTCAGGGGGCTGGTAAGGAGCGACGACGCCTCCTGGCAGGCTGCCTGTTGTGGTGGTGCGAACGCTGGCGTTCGTGATTGCCCAGCGCGCTGGGGGCGCAGCACGGTGATCTCCATGTCCTTCGCCTCGGCGGCGGGACCCAGGCCAAATCAAGCCCAGCAGCACTGCCCGACCCTCAGCAGCTTTAAGGCGTCGAGGCAGCAGCCGGGAGCGCTCCGACGAAACCGTGCTCTGGCTCTGGCGAACCCGCACGCTGATCAAGGTGGCGCTCCGCGCTAGCAGAGAAGAGATCACCCGCCGAAGGCTTACATCCACGAGAACCGTGCGAAGGCGTAGACCCGCTCAAGCATCAGGTGAGACTAAGAGGGCAATCACAGGTAGACCTAACCACGTGATCGCAGTGGTCAAAGAGCGATCCAGGGCGGAGATCGAGATCGAACGGAGAAGGTGAGCACTGTGGATACATCAGCGGCGACAACGCCGCCCTCGACGTGGTCGCCGACATCGCACTTCTGTTCGCCGGCGCCGCTCGCACCCCCCTGTTCGACGGTGCACCGCTAACCCTGACCAGCGCTGATGCCGCCAGAGCCGGCAAGCTACTGAACGCGCGATGGATTGTGCCGCTACACATTCGAGGATGGGCACACTTCAGCGAGGGCCCCGCCAGCATAGACACCGCCTTCGCCGACGCCGGCATGAACGACCGGTTGCGATTCCTCACCCCGGGCCAGATCACCACCCTTACCTGGCCCGGGTGACAGCCACCTGCCAACGCCGGCCGCGCGGGGGACGAGTCGCTGCCAATTCCCCCTGGCGGAAATGCGGAAACGCCGATTGCGGAAATCGCGCGATCGTTGCCGCACGAGATCGCCACGACTCGGACATCGGCTCTCCTCGGGCTCCCCGAGCGCCGGTCCAGTGATCACGTTCAATGCGGTGCCGCCGGACGACGGCACCGGGTTCGTGATCCACAAGTGTGCCCACTGTCATCACCGCCATGTTGTCGACGGCACCGGCCCGCGGTGGCTACGGTGCGGTGTCCAAGTCCTGATCAAGTCCACAGAGGATCGCTAGAACGTCTCCACAATTCAGACAGGAGAATGACCATGGAACTCACGCCACGGCAGGAAACACAGCGAAAGCTCTGGGAACTGGTGTACGCGCACGCCAGTGGTGACGACATGTGGCCGATCATGCTCAACGAGTTCAGCACCGACGAGGCGCGTGGGGTCGCGCACGAGGTGCCACAGATGCTCGCCGAGTTGCTGGTCGC
>DATBRJ010000431.1:0-13071 GCA_036560395.1 Actinomycetes bacterium
CTCCCGCAGGACGGCCGGGTCGTGTGCGCCGCGTCTGGCCGGGCTGATGTACGGCCCCTCGAGGTGAATGCCGGCAACAGTGCCGTCCTCGACCAGCGGAACCAGCGCTGTTACCTGACGTACAAGATCATCCATCGAGGCACTGACCAAGCTTGCCAGCGACGCCGTCGTCCCGTGCGCGAGGTGAAACTGCGCGACTCTGCGGGCCTCGTCCTCGTCCCCTGAGCTGTACGAGGCGCCGCCGCCCCCGTGCACATGGAGGTCGACGTAGCCCGGCACGACCCGGCGGCCTGAGAGGTCCACGCGGATCTCGCCGGACAGGGTCTGCCCCACGGGCTTCCCGGCGACCGAGCCGGCCGTATCGGGTACGGACTCCGACTCGGGGTGCGGACCGACCGCAGCGATGCGGTCGCCCTTGATCCGGACCGATGCATCGTCCAGGATCCCGTCGGGAGTGACCACCTTCGCACCGGTCAAGATCGTGGCTGTCACACCTGCTCCTGGACGCATCCGGCCGAATCCGTTGAAACCGCCGAAACCACCGAAATCGCCGGCGCCACGGCGATTCGGGCTCACGTCATCATCCACGAATGCGGGCTAGCCCGTTCAGGGGTGTCGCGAACGGAAACCGCTGCGGCGACTGGTAATGAGCGCGCTACGCTGCGTGGTTCAACTGGGGCGACATTGTCGAGCGTGTAGCGCGGTTGTGGCTGCGCTCGTAGGGTGTCCTCCTGTGGCTTGGCGGAGGCGGAAGCCGACAACCAAGCCAGCAGTGCCCAGCAGTGGGCGCCGGATCGGGCAGCGTGGGTCACCAGGCACGCGGGGGCGCGCGAGTCGGCCGACGTCCAGAACACCGGGTGCTGGATGCCGGACACGATGCTCGTCGTGATCCGGGTCGACACGCCGTACTGACGGCAGGACACCTGGGGTGTCAGCTCGTAGCATGGCGACGATCCGGGGCCGACGGGCGGTTTGAGCAAGGGGAGCACGAGGGAGCCCGATGGACGCGGCCAACGCCGAGCGTGCACCGGCGCCAGGGATGAGGCCTGCGCCGAGTGACATCGAGCTGTCCGATCGGGACCAGGCGATTCTCGCCTTCGAGCGGCAGTGGTGGAAGGTCGCCGGCGCGAAGGAACAAGCGATCCGCCTGCGATTCGACCTCTCAGCCACCCGCTACTACCAGGTGCTCAACGCGCTCATCGACCGGCCTGAGGCGCTGGCTTACGACCCCATGGTCGTGAAGAGACTGCGCCGGCTTCGCGCCGCGCGCCAGCGCGCTCGTTCCGCTCGCCGCCTCGGTATCGAGGCCTGATCGGGCAGGTGTTCATGTCGGGAGAGGATCAGTACGGCGACTACTCGCGCCGGGGAGAGTATGAGGGCAAGGACCCTTATCCCCGTCGCACGACGCGAGGCACCGACCCGTACGCCGAGCTCGGTGACGAGACGAACCAGGCCGGGAGCAGCAACGCCGGCCGTGGCGACGGCGCGGCTTATCCGCGCAGCTACGGCCGCGACTACTCAGGTCGCGGCAGCGACTACGCTTCCGGCTCGGCCAGCCAGGACTACCAGCAGGCGGCGGGCGGCTACCCGACGCAGCAGCAGGGACACAGCGCTACCCAGCCGGGTTATGGCGCCGCCCAGCAGGGCTACGGCGCCGCCCAGCAGGGTTATGGCTCGGCACAGCAGCAGGGTTACCGGGCAGGGCAGCCGGGTTACGGAACCGGCCAGCAGGACTACGCCGCCGGCCAGCAGGACCATGGGCAGGCGCGCGAGTATCGGTCGTATCGCCGCGGCGAATACCGCCCGCGGTCGGAAGGCGGTCCTCCGGGCACGGACGTGTACGGCGGCACTGGCGGTGGCGGTGGCGGTGGCCGCGAGCCGGGCCGGAGTCGGCGCGATGTCATCGGTGTGATCGCGAGCTCGCTGTTCGCTGTGCTTGCCGTGCTCGCACTCGTCGGCGTGATCTGGCTCATCGTCGGCAAGGACGGTGGCGGTGACGATGGCAGCCAGGCGACCCAGCAGAACACCTCCACGACCAAGCCGAAGCAGTCAACCGAGCCGAGCAGCCAGGCGAGCAGCAGCAGCAACGCCGCTGCGAAGGCACCCGTCGTCGTGCTGAACGGGACCTCCACAACGGGGCTGGCCAAGAGTGTCACCGACCAGATCAAAGCGGAGAACTGGCAGACCAAGACGCCGGGGAACTACGCGAAGGGCGTCGTGAAGAAGACCACGGTCTTCTACCCGACTGAGGACATGAAGACCGCGGCAGAGAATCTGCAGAAGGCGTTCCCCGACATAGCTGCCGTCGAGCCGAGCGACCCGACGATGGCGAAGGATTCACTCACCGTCGTCCTAGCCACCGACTGGCCGACCTGAGTTAGCAGACGCTGGCACCTCGATTGTCCCGATGAGTGAGGCGGAGGTCCTGCCCGAGCCGCGTACGACGGCTGGGCGGCGGGGCCTCGCTGCGCTCCTGGCAGACCCTGCCTCGGCGCTGCTGGCAACGGACTTCGACGGCACGCTCGCACCAATCGTCGAGGATCCCGATCATGCCCGGCCCTATCCGGGCGCCGTCGACGCGCTCGCTCGCCTCGGCACGCGGCTGGGGGTAGTGGCCATCATCACCGGTCGGCCTGCTGCTCAGGCCGTTGAGTACGGCGGGTTTGCCGATGTACCCGGCCTGGAGCGCCTGGTGGTCTTCGGCCACTACGGGCTGGAGCGCTGGGATGCGGCGACCGGTCTGGCCACTGCTCCCGACGCTGCACCAGCGGTGACCGCCGCCTTGCAGGAGCTCGCCGACGTGCTGGACTCGGCGGACGCGCACGACGGAACCTGGGTCGAGGACAAGGGTGCCTCCTTCGCGATTCACACCCGCCGTACCGCCGACCCGGCTGCCGCCCTCGAGGCGGTGCGCGGCCCGGTGGCGGCGCTTGCCGGCCGGCATGGGCTCCAGGTCGAGCCGGGACGATACGTCCTAGAGCTACGGTCACCCGGCATCAATAAAGGAAGCACCCTCGCCGGTGCCGTCGCAGCATACGACGCTCGAAGCATTATCTTCGCCGGTGACGACCTGGGTGACTTGGCAGCCTACGACGCGGTCGATCGACTGCGTGCGGACGGAATGCCGGGCCTGCTCGTCTGCAGCGGCTCGACGGAGACCACACAGTTGGCGGCTCGCGCCGACATCGTGGTCGACGGCCCACCCGGCGTCACGGCGTTTCTCACGGCGCTTGCCCATGCGCTGAACTAGTGGTCGTCAGTCGAGGGCGGCGAGCTGGTCGGCGAACCACTTCTGCGGCGGCAGGGCGGACGCGGCTGCCGCCAGCCGACGGCAGCGTGCCGCCCGTTCCTCGGGGTCCATGACGAGCGCGGTGTGCAGTGCCTGCGCCGTGCCGACGATGTCGTACGGGTTGATCACGACGGCGTCCGCGCCCAGGTCGGAAAACGCCCCCGCCTCGCGCGAGAGGACGAGTGAGCAGCCGCCCTCGGAGAGCACCGGTGCCTCCTTCGCGACGAGATTCATCCCGTCCCGCACCGGGTTGACGAGGACAACGTCGGCGAGCCGGTACGCAGCGAGCGACCGGGCGAAGTCGTCCTCAACGGAAAGGATGAGCGGTTCCCAATCCTCGGTGCCGAACTCGTCCTCGATCTGCTTGGCGGTGCGCTGCACAGATGCTGTGTATTCGCGGTACTCCGGCAGGTCGTGCCGACTCGGGTAGGCCAGCGCGACGTGGACGACGCGGCCTTGCAGCTCGGGATGCGAGCGGAGCAGTTCGCGGTAGGACTGCAGACCACGCACGATGTTCTTGGACAGCTCGGTGCGATCGACACGCAAGATCATCTGACGGTTACCGATCAGGTCCAGGAGCGCGGCTCGCCGAGCTTCGACATCGGTCTCGCGAGACCGCTCCCTGAGGAAATCGGCGTCGGGGCCTAATCCGTGGACCCCCAGGTGAGTCAGCCTGCCGTCGTTGGACACGGTCATGGCTTCGCGGTCGACCTTCGCGCCCAGGATGACCTCACAGCAGTCGGCGAAGGCGTTAGCCCATCGCGCTGTCAGGAAGCCCGCGTGATCGGCGCCGAGGATGCCGAGGAGGAGATCACGCCCGATGTCCTCGGGGAGGATACGGAAGTAGTCCGGCGGAGCCCATGGCGTGTGTGAGAAGTGCCCGATTCGTAGGTCCGGGCGGCGCTCCCGCAGCAGCCGCGGCGTCACAGTCAGGTGGTAGTCCTGCACGACAACCTTCGCACCCTCTGCGGCCTCGAGCGCCAGCGCGTCCGCGAATGCGCCGTTGTAAGCGAGGTAGGACCGCCACTCGCGATGAAAGCTTCCGTTGAAGGTGGGCTTGGTCGCCGTGTCGTAAAGCATGTGGTGGATGAACCAGAGCGTCGAGTTTGCGATGTCGTTGTAGGCGCGGTGGAAGGTGCCGGGGTCGATGTCGAGCATATGGACGGCAGACCCGCCGGTGTCATGGCCCGACCGGTCCAGGCGACCGCCGGGCGCTCGTCGAGCGGCCACTCGATCGGCTGTGGACAGTGCCGCACACACCCAGACGACGTCCGTCGACGCACCGACGGCAGATAGCCCGGAGACGAGGCCGCCGCCGCCGCGGCGGGCACCGAGCGAGCCGTCATCCTGAAAGGCGAACGAGACCGGGCCGCGATTTGATGCCACCAAAACAGCGGCCGATCGTGTTCCATTCATGATCGGAATCCTAGCGATGGACCCCAACCGCCGCCCGCCTCGGCTCTGCCTTACCCGCCGCGGTCCGGCGGAATCCGCGCTGAAGCGAGGCTGGGTCAGGGAAGGACTGCCAGGCAAGGACAGTCAGGGGAGGCCGGGCGAGGGCGGTCGCTTGGAGGACAGTCTGGAGTGGGCGGTGGGGGGAGGACGATCAGGGGAGGCGATCCGCCGCGGGCGGCATCTCCGTCGCAGCCGCCGCCTCCGGCGCGGCGGTCGCCTCCGGCACGGATCTGCCTTCGGCCGGCGATCGTACGGGCCGCGACCTGCGGAAGAGCGGTCGTACCGGATGCTCGGTGTAGCCGCCGTCAGCGAGGCCGGCGAGGCGCTCGAAGATGTTCCGCGACGCCGGGTCGCCAGTCCGGAGCAACGACCACGTCGACGCGAGGACATAGAGCAGCACCATCACGACGCCGAAGCAGTAGGCGTACTGGGTGGAGTGTCGTTCCTCATGGACGAGCAGCCTGGGTCGCCGCTGGAGGATCTCCGGCCCTTCGTGCCGCAACAGGACTATGTTGCCGAGGGTGAATGCAGGAGTTCGCCTCGGCGGAACTCGAAATCGGTAGCCCCAGCCAATAATCAGCCCGTGAGGGCCACGGGTGAGACGAGCCCGGCCGAAGGCGGCGGCGATCAACCCCAGCAGCGTGGAGCAATTGATGATGTTGACGAACGCCCTCACCCAATAGCGCGGCTGCACGCTCTTAGTGTGGCCGCCGTCTCACCGTCGGCCTAGCCCCTGCCTGATCACGCCCGCCCGCATGAAGGGCACCTTCACCCGGGTCGTCCGAACATGAGGGGCGGCGTTACTCCAACCGCGGAGACATGAAGGGCACCTCCAGCCCGTTAGTTCGGGTGAAGGTGCCCTTCATGCGGGCGGCCACTTCATGCGGGCGGCCACTTCGTGCGGGCGGCCACTTCGTGCGGGCCGCGAGTTGGTGCGAGGCGCAAGGGCGGCCGTCTCGGGTCGCGAGACGGCCGCGCCAGCATCTGATCCTGACATTACAGTCGTACTTGCTCATCCAGAGGGGCAGAGGGACCGGCCCGGTGAAGCCCCGGCAACCATCCGCCGCGCATGACGACACCTCCACAGTGGGTGCATGAGGCGCGGACTGGTGCCAATTCCGGCCTGCGCCCGGCGCGCGCGGGAAAGATGAGGAGGAAGCCTGCCGTGTCCGCCGCTACCACTGCCACTCTTGATCTTGGCTCGGCCGTCGGCCTGTCATGTCGTGAGTGTGGCGAGCAGTACCCGCTCGGCCCGGTGTACGCCTGTTTGGAGTGCTTCGGCCCACTCGAGGTGACCTACGACTTCGCTGGCGTTACACGCGCGTCCATCGAGGCCGGGCCGCGAAACCTGTGGCGCTACAAGCAGCTGCTGCCGGTGCCTACCACGGTTGAGCAGACCCGCAACACCGAGCCGGGGCTGACGCCATTGCGGCGCGCAGACAATCTCGCCAAGGCGCTTGGTATGCGCAGGCTGTGGGTGAAGGACGACACGGCGAACCCGACGCATTCGTTCAAGGACCGCGTGGTTGCGGTGGCCTTGGCAGCCGCCCGCGAGCTCGGGTTTGGTGTGCTGGCGTGTCCCTCGACGGGCAACCTGGCCAACGCCGTTGCAGCCGCCGCAGCCCGTGCCGGAATCCGGTCCGTGGTGCTGGTACCCGCCGATCTCGAGCAGCAGAAAATCCTCGCCACGGCGGTCTACGGAGGCATTCTGCTCGCGGTCGAAGGTACGTACGACGACGTCAACCGGCTTGCATCGGAGATCGCTGAGGAGCACGACGACTGGGCGTTCGTCAACGTCAACGTCCGGCCGTTCTATGCGGAGGGATCCAAGACGCTTGGCTACGAGGTCGCGGAGCAGCTCGGCTGGCGACTGCCAGAACAGGTCGTGATCCCCGTGGCGTCGGGCGCTCAGCTCACCAAGGTGGACAAGGCGTTCAGCGAACTTGTCGGCCTCGGCCTCGTTGCCTCCAGGGCAGTTGCGTCAGAAGGCGGCATCTCCGCCCAGACCCGAACTGCTGCCGCAAAGGGACTGGAGGATCTAACCGGCGACGGACGCCCGACGCCGAGCGCCGAGCATGGCGTTCGCGTGTACGGCGCTCAGGCAAGCGGCTGTGCGCCGGTCGCCGCTGCGTACAAGGCCGGACACGACGTCGTCCGCCCGGTGCGCCCGGACACCATCGCCAAGTCGCTCGCAATCGGCAACCCAGCAGACGGGCCCTATGTACTCGACGTCTGCCGGCGGACCGCAGGCGCGGTCGAAGATGTATCGGACGCCGAGGTCGTCGAAGGGATCAGGCTTCTCGCCAGCACGGAGGGTGTGTTTCCTGAGACTGCGGGCGGGGTCACGGTGGCGGTACTGCGGAAGCTGCTGAGCACCGGCCACCTCGATCCCGAAGCCGAAACAGTGTTCTTCAATACCGGTGACGGCCTCAAGACCCTCGACGCCGTCGCCGAGACCGCGCGTCCCGATGCCGTCATCAAGCCGACGTTGGATGCCTTCCGGTCAGTCATTGATCTTTGACGGGGGGTTGATCAACCGGTCCCTGGCGTTGATGGGATTTGCCTGGCCGCGACTATGTGATGAACCCGTTCTGTGGAATGCTCTTTGCTCGGAGCGCGGTGACCGATAGCCTCGCTCCGGTCGCACAGTGACGCGCGCCACAGTACGTTGCGGAACGTTCGCGGACGAGTCATCCAAGAGCGTCCGGCAGCGGGGCGCTGGATCCGGGGAGCGAACATCCGCACCCTCGACCTCCAGCCTCGGCAGCCGGGGCTCTAGGGCCCGGCAAGCGAGTGAGACCCGGGCTCATACAGTGTGGGCCCGATTTTAGTAGCCCAGCACCAGGAGTGAAGGTATGGCTCAGGGCACCGTCAAGTGGTTCAACGCGGAGAAGGGTTACGGCTTCATCGCGGTCGACGGTGGCGCGGACGTGTTCGTCCACTACTCGGCGATCGCTATGGATGGCTTCCGCACTCTCGACGAGGGCCAGCGGGTCGAGTTCGAGATCGAGACCGGCCCCAAGGGTCCACAAGCGGGTTCCGTCCGAGTGATCTGACGATCCCCTTCGGCCGACACTCCGTCGGTCCCGGGCCCGCCCCGGACCCCGGAGAACAGGCCGGCAAGCGTCCCACGGGACAAGAAGCCCCCTGGACTCGGTACGTCCGACCAGGGGGCTTCATCACGCCGCCACACCGCTCGCCGGACCCCACGCAAGAGGGGCACCTTCACCCCGACTCATCGGGTGAAGGTGCCCCTCATGCCTAGCCGGTTCGAGTAAGGAAGCCCTCCACATCTGGTCAGGTCGAGCGAGGACGCCTACATCTGGTCAGGTCGGGCGTCGGCGGCTACGTCCGGTCAGGTCGAGTGACGGCGGCTAGGTGGTCCGGTCGAGTGACGGCGGCTACGTCCGGTCAGGGTCGATTGACGGTGTCCCCCTCCTGCGATGCTCGCTCGGAGCCGTCAGGTCGTGAAGCGCCCCTATGCACGCAGCTACTTGCTTATGTCCTCACTGCTGAGTTTGGACCTCAGGCGTCGTACATGACGGCGTCGCGCAGGACGCGGATCGCCGTGAGCGTGGTAGGTAGGTCTTGCTCGACACTGTCTTCGCTGTGCCATCTCCCGTCGGGCTCCTGGAGTTGGCTCAGGCGATAGCGCGCCTCAGCCGCGACCGGTTCTTCTGGGATCGTCGCGGCCAGCCATGCGAGCGCAGTCGGACCGAGGCCGGACAGCCGGAAAGCGAGGGCCCACACCAGTCCGTCGGCAGCAGCATCGAAGCCGGCCGCGCGGAGGACGGGGCTGGCGAGCCAATGGGTGTGGAGGAAAGAAGGCAGCCTCCCGTCACTGCCGATCCTGCTGGCGAGATGGGTCGCCGCTCGGGCGACCGCGACGCTTGGCCGCCGCCGCGGGGCAGACCCGGATCGGAGCTGCAGCCCCGCCAAGATCGTGTAAGCGCAGTTCGCCGTGACGTAGAGCAGGGCCGCCGGATCACCGGAACGCGCCCAGGGCGGCGCGTTGAAGCCCACCGTGCGGTCCTCCTCGAACGTCCCGTCGTTGCGCTGGTGGGAGGCGAGGAAGCCGATCGCGCGATCGGTCGCAGCGCTCGCGGCGACGCCGAAATCGGCGATCTGGGACAGGCGGTAGCAGGTCGCATCGAGGGAGCCGCGGCCGTTGCTCCAGGGAGCCGGGAATCCGCCGTCGCCGAGTTGGTCACATACGGCCAGAGCGACCGTCTTCTCGGCCACCGGCGCACCGTCGACCAGGACGGCCAGTCGTGCTCGATCGAGGTCGCTGCCGTGTGCCTGGACGTACTGAGTCGCGGCACCCAGATCCGCCGCGCTGAGCCGGTCCCCCATGCTGGGCACGTTAGACGGTTACGGCGACATTGCCAGCCCCCAGTTTCCGCCGCGGAAACCCTCCGGGCGTGTGCGCGGTCCCGCATCAGCGCTCCCACCGCGAGCTTGCACTCGGGGAGGGAGAGTGCTAATGATTGGCGTTAGCACTCTGCCCCCGAGAGTGATAAGAGTCGGGGCAGGGGAGACAGCATGCGGCCGAGCCGGCGAGGCTTCGGCTCCTGGGCGGGACGGATCGCCACAGGGGAGGAGTCGTCCGTCGCGGGCGTCGGGTTCGGTCCAATCCATCCGGAGTTCCGGGAGGAACCAACCACATGGCCAAGATCATCGCTTTCGATGAGGAGGCGCGGCGCGGACTCGAGCGGGGTATGAACCAGCTCGCCGACGCCGTCAGGGTCACACTCGGCCCCAGGGGCCGCAACGTCGTTCTCGAGAAGAAGTGGGGCGCACCCACGATCACCAACGATGGTGTGTCCATCGCCAAGGAGATCGAGCTCGAGGACCCGTGGGAGAAGATCGGCGCCGAGCTCGTCAAAGAGGTTGCGAAGAAGACCGACGACGTTGCTGGTGACGGTACGACCACGGCCACCGTCCTTGCCCAGGCGCTCGTCCGCGAGGGCCTGCGCAACGTCGCTGCCGGCGCCAACCCGATGGCCCTGAAGAAGGGCATCGAGATCGCGGTCGAGCGGATCAGCGAGGAACTCGCCAATATGGCGAAGGACGTCGAGACCAAGGAGCAGATTGCTTCGACGGCCTCGATCTCGGCTGGCGACACCGCAATCGGCGAGATGATCGCCGAGGCGATGGACAAGGTCGGCAAGGAGGGCGTCGTCACCGTCGAGGAGAGCAACACCTTCGGCCTCGAGCTCGAGCTCACCGAGGGTATGCGCTTCGACAAGGGCTACATCTCGGCGTACTTCGTCACCGACCCAGAGCGCATGGAGGGGGTGCTCGAGGACCCCTACATCCTTATCGCCAACCAGAAGATCTCGGCGGTCAAGGACCTGCTGCCGATCCTCGAAAAGGTCATGCAGTCGGGTAAATCGCTGGTGATCATCGCCGAGGACGTGGAGGGCGAGGCCCTCGCTACGCTCGTCGTGAACAAGATCCGCGGTACGTTCAAGTCGGTTGCTGTCAAGGCGCCGGGCTTCGGCGACCGGCGCAAGGCAATGCTTCAGGACATCGCGATCCTCACCGGCGGTCAAGTCATCAGCGAGGAAGTCGGTCTCAAGCTCGAGAACGTCGGTCCCGAGCTGCTCGGCCGTGCCCGCAAGATCGTCGTCACCAAGGACGAGACGACGATCGTCGAGGGCGCAGGTGACGCCGAGCAGATCGCCGGCCGGGTCAACGAGATCCGCGCCGAGATCGAGCGCTCCGACTCCGACTACGACCGGGAGAAGCTGCAGGAGCGGCTCGCCAAGCTCGCCGGCGGCGTTGCCGTCATCAAGGCGGGCGCGGCCACCGAGGTCGAGCTCAAGGAGCGCAAGCACCGCATCGAGGACGCCGTTCGCAACGCGAAGGCGGCCGTCGAGGAGGGCATCGTCGCCGGTGGCGGTGTCTCACTGCTGCATGCCTCGATTAAGGCGTTCGAGAAGATCGACCTCGAGGGCGACGAGGCGACCGGCGCGGGTATCGTCCGCGTGGCCGTCGAGTGGCCGCTCAAGCAGATCGCGATCAATGCCGGTCTCGAGGGCGGGGTCGTCGCCGAGAAGGTCAAGACGCTCGAGGCCGGATGGGGTCTTGACGCCTCGACCGGTGAATACGTCGACATGATCAAGGCCGGCATCATTGACCCGGCCAAGGTCACCAGGTCGGCACTGCAGAACGCGGCCTCGATCGCCGGTCTGTTCCTCACGACCGAGGTGGTCATTGCCGACAAGCCCGAGAAGGAGAAGGCCCCCGCCGGCATGCCCGGTGGCGGCGACATGGACTTCTGAGCCTCAGGCTCGGCAGTTCTTTCCTGCTCAAACGGCGAAGCGGGGCGGTCCCATCCGGGACCGCCCCGCTTCGCCGTGACGAACGGCTGGTGCCTAGCGGACCGGAGCCACCCAGCCCTCGAGGTCGCCGAGGGCGGCGAGCGTGACGCCGTACTCCTCACAGGTCCAATGTGGGTCTTCGCCCAGCTCGGGCGAAATGGTCAGCTCATGGTGCGGCTCGTCGTCGCCGTGCAGCGGGCAGATCGGCCACCGGCCGTACACCTCGGCGAGCGTCTCCTGCACATCCTGTGCGACCTGGCCGGCGAGATAGGGCGCGCCCTCCGGCCACTCCTCCACCCACCACCGCCGACCGCTAACAGCGGATTCGACGATGGAGACCGTCTGGGCGTCCGCGCACCCCGCCGCGGCAAGGTCGCGGACAACGAGAGCTCTGATCGTGAGCAGCATCTGGTCGACGTTCATCGTTTTGGTGTCTACCCACCCTTCGTGGGACCGGCAAACATCCGCTGGCGAGCATCGGCGACGATTGGTCGGTGACGATCCTTGTCGACCCGGCTACGTGGCCGGGACGCGGGCGGCTGTGGTGCCACCTCGTCAGTGATGTCTCGCTCGCGGAGCTGCACGCCTTTGCCGAACGCGCAGGAATCCCGCGGCGAGGCTTCGATCGCGACCACTACGATGTCCCCGAGGAGCGGCGCGCGGACGTCATCGCCGCGGGGGCCCTGCCGGTGTCGTCCCGCGAGTTGGTACGGCGCCTCGCGGCTGCCGGTCTGCGCCGTCGCAAGGAACGTTCTTCGCAAGCCTCCGGATGACCAGGCAGCGCGATGCGCAGCGGGCGCTTCGGCACCACCGTCATGAGCCCACGACGGCCGCCTGAGGGCGCGGGGGGCAAGCGCACGGGCCGAGTGGTGTCTTATGCCCCCTCCGGTGGCCGGCGTCATGGTGCAGTCAGTCCTTGGAGCTCCCTGGCGATGTTGGCTCGCGCTGCTTGTTCCCATGCCGCCCGTCCGTATCCGGTATGAAACAGATGCGGCCGGGCGGCGAGCCTGCTGAGAACGGCGGCGCGCCCGGCGTGATAATCCCGCTCCGGAACGTGGGAGTACTCGGCCCGGATCGCCGCCGAGTATGCGTCATAGACATCTGCCGGCGTCGCGAGGATGGCGAGGTCCGCGTCGCAGAGCAGCGCACCCGCGCGGTCGTGTTGAGCGGGCTCGTGGGTCTTGGTGAGGAGCACGAGCCGGGTGACCTCTCCGCCGATCGCCGCCGACACGTCGAGCTGCGCGAGTTGTAGCCGGGCAAGCGCAGCACTCCGCTCCTCGTTGTCCGAGCGTGTCGGCTGGTAGACGGCATCGTGATACCAGGCTGCGAGGGCGGCGAGGTCGTTTAGGTCGACTGGTCCAGGGCTGGTTTCCCTACCTTCCTCGGCCGCCAGCTGCCGGAGCGTACCCAAGACCCGCTCCAGATGCCTTTTGTCGTGGTAGCGCCGGTGCGGTTCGGTCCAGCGCGCGAGGAGGGCGTCGGCTGCCGATCGGAGAGCAGACTCCGGTGCCACGGCTCCCACGCGATGGCAGAGGACGACCCACGCCGAGACGGTCGCGGCGACAGGATCCGCGGTACGTGGCTGGCCGACGTCGCCGCCCCTCCCCGCTCTCGTCACGAGCCGAAGTCGAGCATCGGCGGCAGCACACCTTCGTGGGCGAGCAGCCAACGCTTCATATCCAGACCGCCGCCGAACCCGCCCAGGCCGTCGCTCGCCACGACCCGGTGGCATGGGACCACGATCGGATAAGGGTTGGCGGCCATCGCCTCGCCGACCACCCGCGCCGCAGTGGGATCACCGGCTCGTGCCCCGAGATCGCCGTAGGAGATCAGCGAGCCGAAGGGCACGCCTTCATAAAGCGCCGAGAGCACTCGCCTGCGGAAACCGTCGACGCGGGACCAGTCGATCGGCAGCGTGAAGCTGCGCAGCTGCCCGTCGAAATAGGCGCGGATCTCATCGACCGCGGCAGCCAGGACTCCAGTCGGCTCGCTGCTGACATG
>DATBRJ010000432.1:0-1818 GCA_036560395.1 Actinomycetes bacterium
GCCATCAAGATCGAGATCTGGGACGGTGATACCCGGGTAAATCTCGGCGACGGTGGCCTGACAACGTGGACGGCCCTGCTGACCGCGGACGCCAAGGAGCGCTGCATGACCTCGTGCATCTCCTCGGAACGGCTGGCCGCGTTGCTGGATCGCTGATGTCGAATCGGTGAATCAGGGGCGGCAGCGGCTGCCGTGGTGGTGGCCCGTCGTCAGGCGACGTGCTGCCGCGAGCCCCGAGATTTGTGGCAGGACATGGTCGAGGTTCAGTCGCGCACACTGCCGCGGGCGGCGGCGAACGGCGTGATCGAATAGGCGGCCAGGCCGCGTTTGACATAGGGATCGTCATTCAACAGTGCCTGAGCTCCGTCTGCGTCGTCGCCGCGCAGGACGATCACCGCGCCGACCGGTGGCCGCTGGCGTCCTGCCATCACCAGGAGTCCTCGATCGTCGAGAGTGGCGAGGAAGTCTCGATGAGCCGACCTCGCCTGGTCGACCTCCCCGAGCGGGCGGAGGTAGCGGGACACCGCGAGAATCATGGGCGCAGCCTCCGACCGGCTACTCGGCGACCGGCAGCGGGATCTGCAAGCTGACGATGCCCTTGAGATCCAACCAGGCCGTGCTCGGCCCACGAACCAAGCGGAGGAGGACTGCATCGCAGCCGGGACACCGGGCCACCGCGCCGGGCGCGCGCCGGTAGACCCGCAGGATCGCGATCGGTCCGATGAGCCCACACGAAACGCACTGTCCTACGGCCGCGGTGACGTCTACCGCAAAGATCTCCCGGAGCGGACCGGCCAGCGCATTGCCGTCCTCGTATTCCCCGGCCATCTCTGCCTCGGTCATGTCAGCTTCGGTCATGTCAGCCTCCAGTTGGGCCGAATCGCTCCGTCTTCACCCGACTCGGGTCGTACCCGAGGTCGACCAGCATGGTCGCCACGACCTCCACGAACGCAGTCGGGCCGCACACGAAGCATGCTGGTTGCACGTGCGCGGAGAAGCCTTCCGCGTGGAGATCGTCGACCTGGATCCGCCGCGGCGGCACAGGCCAACCCTCCGGCGTGGCCCGCGTAAATACGTACGAGACGTCGACGCCGGGCGCCGGGTGCCCCAACTCGGTTGCGTAGTAGAGGTCGCCGGGCGTACGAACGGAATACACGAGGCGGAATCGCGCCTGGCTGTTCGCTACCCGGCGGGTTCTGATCATCGCCATCAGCGGCACGATCCCGGAGCCGCCGGCGACCAGCAGGACAGGTCCGGGATCGGCCGGGCGCCAGACGAACCACCCGCCAACTGGACCGCGGATCTCCAGCGGATTACCCGGGGAGAAGACCCCGGTCAGGTAGGGGGAGACCTCACCGTTGGGCACTCGTTGCACGGTGAGTTGCACCCGACCATCGTCAGCCGGTGCGGCCAGCGAATAGCTGCGCTCGGTGCTGTAACCGTCGGGGGCGGTGAGCCGGACATCGACGTGCTGGCCGGCAAGGTGGCCGGGCCAGTCGGGAACGTCGAGGACCAGCGTCCGCGCCGTCGGGGTCTCGTCGCGAGAGTCGGCCAGCCGGCCAATGCGCCACTCCAGCCGCCTTCCCGCGCTTAGTCTCCCTGGTACCGCTGCTCGCGCCACGGGTCACCGTAGTTGTGATAGCCGGCGGTCTCCCAGAAGCCCGGCTCGTCCTCGTCCAGCAACTGGATCCCGCGGACCCACTTCGCCGACTTCCAGAAGTAGAGATGTGGCACCAGGAGGCGGGCGGGTCCGCCGTGCTCCGCCGGCAGGTCGACGCCGTCGTACAGGTAGGCGATCCATGCCTTGCCGTCGAGCAG
>DATBRJ010000433.1:0-22876 GCA_036560395.1 Actinomycetes bacterium
CCGGTCGTCTTCATCCACGGCCTCTGGCTGCTGCCGAGCAGCTGGGCCAACTGGGCGGACTTCTTCAAGCAGGCGGGTTACGCGCCGTTGACGCCGGACTGGCCCGACGATCCGGAGACGGTCGAGGAGGCGAGGGCGAACCCCGAGGTACTCGCCGGAAAGAGGCTCGGGGAGGTCGCCGACCACACCATCGAGGTGATCGATGCGCTGGAGAAGAAGCCCGCCGTGATTGGCCATTCCACCGGCGGGCTGCTGGCCGAGATTGTCGCCGGCCGCGGGCGCTCCGCCGCGACCGTGGCGATCGACCCAGGTCCGTTCCGCGGTGTCCTGCCCCTGCCCATCTCCACGCTCAGGGTTTCGGCGCCGATCCTGATCAATCCGCTCAACCGCGGCCGCGCCATAAGCCTCAGCTTCGACCAGTTCAGATACGGCTGGACGAACGCCCTCGATGAGGACGAGGCGAAGCGCCTGTACGACACCTACCACGTGGCCGGTTCGGGGATCGCCCTGGCGCAGATGGCCGACGCCAACCTCAACCCATGGACCGAGTCGAAGGTCGATACGACGAACCCCGATCGGGGCCCGTTGCTGATCCTCGACGGGGAGAAGGACCACACGGTTCCCTGGGCGATCGCCAACGCCTCCTACAAGCGGCAGAAGCGCAACTCGAGCGTCACCGAGATCAAGAAGATGCCCAACCGCGGCCACTCGCTGACCATCGACGACGGCTGGCAGGAGGTCGCGCAGACCGCGCTCGACTTCGTCAAGCGATTCGTCCCGGCCAAGCCGAGCTAGCCGGCCTCGATCTGCCGCCAGAATTCTTGGCCGGTGGGACGCCGACCAACGAACACCGCTGCGTCGGACGCCAATCTGACGATGCGACAGGTGCGGCGGGCGGCCTTGGGCACAGACTGGGGTGGTGAGGGCGCCAGCCGAGGATTCCACACGAGCTCATCAGCGATGGATTCGGTGGTTTGCGGCAACCACTTCGGGCGCCCGGATATTTGCCAGGGGCCTGCACCGGCTCGACCGGATCGCGTTCCGACTCAGCGGCGGCCGACGAACCCTGACCGCGGCCCTGTCGGGACTCCCCGTCATCATGCTGACCACGACCGGAGCACGCATCGGCCTGCCCCGCACCGTGCCCGTGCTGGGTTTCCCGATCCAGGACGACGTCGCTGTTGCGGCCGGAAACTTCGGGCGTGCGCAGGATCCAGCGTGGTGTTTGAACCTGCGGCGAGATCCCCACGCGCGGATCGTCGTCGATGGCCACATCCGCCGAGTCGTAGCCGACGAGCTTGCGGGGGACGCGAGGGAGGCCGTCTGGCAGCAGTGCCTGGCGATCTATCCCGGTGGAACGGCATACGCCACGCGCGCCAGCGCCCGCACCATCGCCGTGTTCCTGCTGCGCGCCGACAGCTCGAAATTCGACGGTCCGTTCACCCCGCACAGCGCGACGTTCGAGGACACTCCAGCACCCCGACAGTTTCCACCGCTGCAGTAGCCGTGCGATTAGGGCTTCCAGCAGCACCGGCAACACTCGTCTGCCGCGTGCAGCGCTCAATCTCCTCTGTGGGCCCGGCTAACGACCCTTTCGCGCGACCGCCGGAGGCTGGCAGGCCGCGGAAGTGGGCAATACAGCGGCGCCGGTTGTTGCTGCCGATCAGGCAGCGGCGCTACTGCTTGAGCTGGAGGATGCCGAGGGCGTTCTTCCCGGGGTCGATGATCCAGGCGGCCCAGGCGAAGCCGATGTCGGCGATGCCGTCCTCGGTCTTCAGCCCCGGCATGTCGTAGTCCTCGACGGCGACGCCGCGAGCGCGCAGGTGCGCCACCTCGGCGCGGACGTCCGTGACCTGCCAGGATGCCTGCGTTTGCTCGTCTGCCGTGCCAACTGTGCTCTTGGTGACGTCCAGGTGGGTGCCGCCGCCGCAAGAGAACACGATGCCGTTCTCGTTCTCTGTTGCGATCTCCAGGCCGAGCTTGTCGTGGTAGAACTCCCGGGCCGCGACGAGATCTTTGGCCAAAAGGACCGGCGTGACCGGATGGTCTCCGAGCATCGAAGGTCTCTCCCCTCTTTCGGTGCCACCTGCGGCGGGTACTCCCTGGAACATCTCATAGCATGCAGCTACCTTGATCGTGACGATCAGCCGTCCCGGACCTTCGCCGTTGGCGATGGTGTCGTCGAAGTCGCCGCTCGCGCCGGACAGGCGTACGCAGTAGCACAGATCACCGGCACGGGCTCGGGTTGTCCGCGGTGACTGGCACATTCAGTCGGTAGGCCGTGACGGCGACGAGGTCCAGGTGGCCGGCGGTGACCGTGGCCTTCCACAGTTCATCGGTGGGACCGCTGCTCGCTTGGGCCTGCGTCTTCCCGTCCTCCCATCCGGCCGGGTAGTCCAACGAAACACCATGCCCGCGGCAGGTCTTCTCCTCGTCGGAGGCAGCGACGTAGACGACCGACCCGGCCAGCACGAGGACGAGCGTGGACGCCACCACTGCCCCCACCGCGCCCCGATGGCGGATCGGGGCCGCCCGCGCGATGCCCGTCCTGGCCGCCAGGTCGCCGAGCCGTTGCCGCCGGGCGCCGGTGGCCAGCATCGTGAGGAAACCGACCAGGTACAGCAGCGGCAGCCAGTCCACTAGTCGAACCAACGTGCGGATCGCCACCGCTCCAACAGGCGGTCGGTCTCCGTCGGCGCGGACAACCCGTACGCCCGTCAGGAGCTTGCCCACGGTCTGCCCGATGGTCGCCTCGAGCGCGAAGTAGTAGAGGAGCACCAGCGCGAGGTACAACGCCGCATCGGCGATGCTGTTGAGGTAGAAGGAGAATCCGTCTCCCACCCTGGCCTCGCCGATCGTCGCGCTGAGGACGACCAGCAATCCGAACAGCAGCGCGAGATCGATCAGGGCAGCGCCGACGCGCACGCCGAGCAGGTCCTCACCGCCAGCAGGGGCCGTTGACACTGGCTCGCCGGCCTGGGGTGGTACGGGGACAACACTCATTGCCCCACCGCCTTAACCGCCTCAACGTACTGCCGGTCGGCGCACCCGGCCAGAGGTCACTGCCACGCCCTGCGTCATGGCCTCCCCAGTTGCGAAGCAACACACGTCTATGGGAAGTGCGTAGCGCTGCCTCTGGGGTTGGTAGCCGGTACGTAGATCGTGAACTGTCATTGCTGTGTTTGGTCGGCGTACGGCTGTGAGGCGAGTTCGAGCAGGGCCTCGATCCGCGCATGGCGGACGTTTCCTTCGTTTGCGAGTTCGAGTGCGCACATGCCGGCAAACGCCGAGCACCAGTCGAACAGCCGCCGGACGTCCATGTCCGCTGCCGCGGCTAGCAGATCGGCGCGCGCCTCGATCGTTTCAAGAGCGTCCGCTTCCCACAGGATCAGGTCGACGGCGTCGAAAGCGGCGTCGCCGAGGCAGGGTGCGGGGTCGATCGCGACAAGACCCCGCTCGACGCCGCCGTCAAGGATGTTGCTGGGCGTGAGGTCGCCGTGGAGCATGACGATGGGGACGTCGTGCCGGGCGAGCCGGGTCGCCCGCTCCCGCCCGCGCTCATAGAGGTCTGGCGGGACCAGCGCGATGAGTTCCGGGTGTCGTTCGTAGAGCTTCGCCGAGGAGTCGAAGAGGTAGCCGACGCGCTGCTCGACCGTCGGATAGGACCCGTCGGGATCGCCGCTGCCGTGCAGGGAGTTCAAGAGCTCGGCCAACCTCTCCGCAGCCGGGTATGCCCCGGAGACAATGAGCGGCGTTCCAGGTTCAATCGCCTCGAGGAGCAGCGCCGCGAGCTGTTCGTCGAGCGCGATCACCGCCGGGGTGTGAACGGTGTTCCAGACCTCGAGCGCAGCCGCCTCGAACGCCAAGCGCGCGCGGTCCGGGCTGGTTTTCAGGACGGCGGGCCGCCCGCCAGCCATTCGGCAACGGAAGACCGCGGACACACTCCCGCGCGGGATAGGGGAACCGAGCTCGAACCGCCACCGCTCTGCAAGAGTGGTCAGCAAGCCGGGCAACTCGTCCAACCACGCCTCTACCTCGCTGCCGAAGCGGGCCGTGAGACGCTGCCGTACGCCCACGTCGATGCGAGGTACGTTCGTGCCCATGCACCGACGGTAGGGCAGACGTCAGTCAGCTATGGCGACGCTCGGGATTCGGTCTGTCATGGGCCGCGTCTACCTTCCTAGACATGGCTGTGAAGCTGCAGGGCTGATCGGGGTGGCATCATCACTCCTCATCCGCGGGCGACCAGCGAAGACGACGAGTCGTACGTCGCGTCAGTCCTGTAAGGCGTGCCCGGCAGGCGTGGCTGGCCGATACGGCGCCTAACCCCAACAATGCGTCCACGGTGAAGACCCGGCTCGCCGGGATGCCGCGGTTCTGTCGGTGGCCAATCGCCGAGCGAGAGCTCGATGAGGCGCCAACGGGGGGCATCGCTGACGCCGGCATCGGTGCAGATTCGCAGCACGAGGTCCCGGGGCAGGCCGGGTGATCGAGTAACTCAGACCTTGCCGCTGCCGCCGCATGCCTGGCAGCGTGAGGAGGACACTGGGACTGCCTTTCACGGCATCGGTAGGGGGACTGTATGTGCCGACGACTGCGAATTGTGATCTGGGCATCGGCTATCGTTCCCCTGCTGATCCTCCAGGGGTGCAGCTCGTCGGACGACTCTGGCGGTACGGCCTCCCCCAACGGCGGTTCCTCGGCTTCATCGCAAGCAGCGGCCTGGGCGGAGTCGGTGTGTGCGGCCACCGACGGCGTGCGAACGAGCATTAGTGATCTGGGGAACGACCTGAATGTCGGGCCATCACCCGCTCCAGGCGCACTGGACCAACTGAAGGCGCAAATTGAGGCCCAGGTTGCGGCGGTCACGGCCTCGCTCCAGGAGCTGTCGACCGCCGTGGCGGGAGTCCCAACCGATCTTCCCGGTGTTGATCAGGTCAAGGCCTCGTTGGACACGTCGGCGAACACGGTCAAAGCCAGCGTCCAGACGCTGACTCAGCAAGTGCAGGCCGTCGCGTCCGCGACCTCGGCAAGCCAAGCATTGACCCTGGCAGGTCCGGCTCTCGTCGCGGTGCAAGCCGCGGCCATTTCCGCGCAGGCCCTTGCGACCGACGTCAAGACGGTCGCCGACAGGGCAAGCGGCGAGTTGAAGTCAGCCTTCGCATCGGCTCCGAGTTGCGCCAAGCTCGCTGCGAGTCCCTCCGCGAGCAGCAGTTGAGCGCGGCGCTGTCCAATGAAGCCGGCGTGCGCCGGAGGCCATGCTCGTCGGTCGAGCCTTCGGTGCCCTTGGCGGAACTATGAGCTGGTCAGCCCTCGCCATGTGGTTCTGTCGTAGGCCAGGTCTACCGTCCAAAGCATGGTTGTGAAGCGTGCGAAGGCTGACCCTGACGGCATCATCGCCGCCCGGCTACCGGGCACCGCTGGCCGGCACGCGACCCAGTCGCCCCCCTATCCCTTCCCCCTCCAACGTGGCACGGCTGGGTTCGCCCCCCTCAACACTTCTGTTTGTCGCAAAAGAGTTGGCGAGCGGCAGTAGCAGCCGGACACTACATGAGAGATCCCCGCGAGCCGCGCGCGTGACCACCGGAAACGACCAACCGTAGATCAGTCCCGGCGCCGGTCGCCGAGCTGATCGTCGCGGCAGTCCTCGCACAGCTTGACCTCAACAACTAGCGCGCCGAGTGGGATGTCGATCGGCTTAATCACGCCTGGGAAGACCCGCTGGCACTTGTCGCACCGGTGCCTCTCGTCAGTGGCGGGCCGCTGGGTAGATGCACAGACGGGACACCGCACTGACGCGATGTCGCTGACTCGTATCACCATCGGGCCGGGCGTAGCGAGGTGCACGCACCGTTTCGGCGAGCTCAGCGCCATGGATTTCGCCGCTTGTAGCCACGCAGCTAGCCAGTCGCCGACCTCCCACTCAGCCGGTACCACACCAGGATCGGGCACGTGCTCAGCGGACGTTTTGCGAACCTTCCGGTTCCGGACGAAGGCGACTTCCGGGTCGTTGTCGTCGTTATCCGTCAATGTTGTTTCCCCCCTCGTTCATGAGACCGCGCCCGCGGCTCGCCGGCCATCGGGCGGATGGTCGACTGCGCCTCAGCCGTTGACGTGATCCAGGCTTCGCGACACCGGACCGGTCGTCCTCGTCTCAAGCCAGGCAGGAGGTCATGTCGGCCGAACGCGTAGGTCGAGACGGTGGCGCGGACCGGCACTATCCGGCGGAAGCGATGGATGGGGGTGTTAGCTGTCGGCGTGGGCGAGGAGGCGGAGGACGGGGAGCTTGAGCTCGTGGCGGGCGCGGGATGCCCAGTCGCGGCGCGTCGCTTCCTCTACCAGGTGCGGCCGGCTGACCACGATGACCTCATCGGCGTCGTAACGGGCGACAGCCGACCGCAACGCCGGGATCGGGTCGCCGACGACTATTTCACCGCCTGCCGATACGCCAGCAGCCTCCAGCTGCGCAACTGAGGTGCGCAACGCCTCGGAGGCTCGGGCATGCTCTGCGGCTTGTCTTTGCACCGACTCATCGCGCAGGTCTTCCCACGACTCGCGGAAGTCGGCGAGCAGAAAGTCATCGACGGCCGCCAGGAACCCGCTGCGATCTTGGTCGCTCGGTATCAGGACCCAGAAGGACTGCGCCGGCTCGTCGTGAAGCGTCGTCAGCCGCTCGGTCTCGTCCTGAGTCAGCCCGTGCTCGACGAGCACCACGATCCGGTACACAGCGCTCCTCTGCGGTTCGTCAGACGCGCGTCGCGTCAGTCTCTGTTGGAGATCTTAGTTACCGGCGCCCCGTCAAACCCGCCCGGTCGGAGAGGATAGGCGCATGCGCCTTCCGGTCATGCCCCCAGTCGCTCCCATGCTGGCCAAATCCGTCGCCGAGATCCCGACCGGCTCGTATAGCTTCGAGCCCAAATGGGACGGTTTCCGATCGATCATCTTTCGGGATGGGGACGAGGTCGAGATCGGCAGCCGGAATGAGCGGCCTATGACTCGCTACTTCCCCGAGGTCGTGGACGCGGTGCTCGCGAACCTACCTGACCGCTCAGTCGTGGATGGCGAGATCGTCATCCCCATCGGGGAGAACACCCGCCTCGACTTCGAGACCCTTCAGATGCGGATCCATCCGGCGGCGAGCAGGGTCAAACTGCTCGCTGAGCAGACGCCGGCTCATTTCATCGCCTTCGACCTGTTGGCGCTCGATGACGTCGACTACTGCGACCGGCCGTTCGCGGAGCGCCGCGCAGCTCTCCGCGAAGCGCTCGCCGACGCCGAAGCCCCGATCCACGTGACCCCAGCAACTACCGACCGGGGGGTGGCCGAGCGGTGGTTCCACGAGTTCGAGGGTGCCGGCCTCGACGGCCTTGTTGCCAAGCCGCTCGCCGGTATCTACCAGCCGGACAAACGGGTCATGTTCAAGGTCAAGCACGAGCGGACTGCCGACTGCGTCGTCGCCGGCTATCGGTTGCACAAGAGTGGGCCGGATGCGCTGGGCTCGCTGCTGCTCGGGCTCTACACCGACACGGGGGAGTTGGCCAGTGTCGGGGTTGTCGGGGCCTTCCCGATGGCAACCCGCCGGGAGCTGCTCAAGGAGCTACAGCCGCTGGTGACGACATTCGACGACCACCCGTGGGACTGGGCCAGGCAGGAGGAGGGCGTACGCACCCCACGTGAGGGTGAGACCAGCCGGTGGAATGCCGGCAAGGATCTCTCGTTCATCCCCCTGCGTCCCGAGCGCGTAGTCGAGGTGCGCTACGACCACATGGAGGGACCCAGGTTCCGGCACACCGCGCAGTTCGTCCGCTGGCGCCCGGACCGCGACCCCCGATCCTGTACGTACGCTCAGCTGGAGGAGCCGATTAACTTCGACCTCGCGGAGATCCTAGGCCTCAAGAGTCAACACTGAGCCCGACGTCCGGACCTCCCTGCAGATCTGATCGGTGGCGGCAGCGACGATTCACGATGTAGGTCGGCGGAAGCGCCGGCTCAGGGACGTCCATAACGAGTGAAGAGATAGCCGCCGTCCTCGAAGACGTCCGTGAGGCGGAGTGGGACAAGCTCGTGTCGGGCTCGTGGCCAGCTCATGATGTTGGGAGCGTCAGGGCGGCCGGCGAGCGTGGGAGCCACCGTCACGCACAGCTCGTCGAGCAGCCATGCATCGGCGAGCTGGCCGAGCAATCTCGGGCCGCCTTCGCACAGGATGCGCATGAGACCACGTTCTGCAAGTGCGGCGACGGCCAGGCCCAGATCAACTCGGCCGCTGCCTGCCACGATGACCTCGACGAGTTCCTGCACCGTCGCAAGGCGAAGGCTCGGTGCGTCGGCTGTCGTCACAACGATCGGCACGGGGCCATCGCTCGCCTGGAAGAGCTCAGACCGGTAGTCGAAGTCGAGATTTGCCGAGACGACCGCCAGCCGTGGCGCCGGGGAGAGCCCATGGGACTTGCGCCACTGGACGACCTCCTCGCGGGGCCGGGATCTCTTGTACGCCTCGCGTCGCACGGTCGCCGCACCGGCGAGGATGACGTCCGATATGCCGCGAAGTGCGACCAGCAGGCGGCGGTCCGCCGTACTCGCCAGGCCACGGGAACTGCCGTGGGCGTCGGTAGCTGCGCCATCCACGCTGGTGATCATGTTCGCCCGGAGCCATCGGCCGCCGAATGGCATCTCTGGGTACGCATAGGCGGCGAGCAGATCGACGTCCTCAGCGTAGGTGGGGTAAAGCCGGCGCACGGCGATCAGTGAACCATGCGCGACCATCGGGGGGCTGCACGGGCGCGATCCGCAACCCCGTGGAGTTGCTGCGCCCGCTGGCGAGACTTCGCTCCCGGGTGCATCAAATTCGGTCCGAAATGCCGGCTTTCCTCATGTATCCCAGGAGCGGAGTGCCGCCTGGGGGTGCGGAGTGAGGCCTGGAGGCACGAAGTGAGCGACCGATGGAGCCGTTTTGTCGCGCCTGCCGCAGAATCGAGCCGTGGCGGCGCGGTCGTACTGGGGGGTGACTCCACGCGAGAGCATTGAGGCTGAGTGCGCCAGGCGAGGGAGACAAGCGGTCGTCGACGGATGCGCCCGGCTCATCACAGGCGGGGAGGGCGATACGGCGCTGATCGTCGCTCTCGGCGGACCTGCGGCCCGTGGACTCCTGGACGCGGGCTTGCCTGAGAGCCAGCTCTACTGGCTGCGGGTCTGGGGAGCCAGGGGCCTGCTGTGGGTCTGGGACGACTCGGCCCTCGGCGCACTGCGGTTTGCGCTGGAAGACGAAGCCTGGCGAGTCCGGGAAATGGCGGTCAAGGTGGTCGCGCGCCACCGCCTCGGAGACACGCTTGCCTCCGTGGCAGCACTGCAGGATGACCCGGTTCCACGGGTTCGTGCCGCAGCCAGTCGAGCTGTCACGGTCCTCACTGCCACCGGCGCGTGACGAGTCAACCTCCGGCTTTGCGGCATGGAGTCAGATTCTGGTCCCACGAGGGCGCAGCTGTTGAGGCTGATGAGGTCGTCGCCGCCGAGCGAGCAGGCCGGCTTCGACGCACCACGCACCCCCCGGGGGCGTTCCTAGCGGGCCGTGCGGGGAACGGAGCAGAGCTCGTTTCCTCGCATCCGCCGCGCCCGAGTGGAGGGGTCAGCCGCGGTGCCGCCGGCGGGTCCGCCGTCGGACCGTGCTGGCGACGACGACGTACCCGATGACCAGGACGATCGCGACGATTCCCGCAATGATGTAGGCCCTGATGTCCTCGCTATCGGTATAGCCGCCCTCGCCAGACGCGTACCCAAGAGCGATGGCGGTAGGTATGCCGATGAAGGCGAGTATCCACGCGAACCCGTTCCACAAGGCCCGCCGGCGCTCCTCGACTCGCCATTCGGCGCTCGTGACAGCAACCAGCTCGGCGGTGAGGCCCCGGGCGAACCGGCTGAGGATGCGGCCGACCGCCAGCGCCCGACCAGAGGTGTCCAGGGCATGCACCAGAGTCCGGTGGTAGCTCTCGACCGGCCGGTAAGGGAGCACAGCACCCGCGTCCGTTGCGGCGTCGACAGCGAAGGCAAGCTCCGCCTCGAGATCGCCGAGCCGGCCTGCCAGACCCTCGAGGAATCGCCTGCTCGCGTGGGTGCTGCGGAGCTCGCTGCCGGCCGCGCGGTATTCGCCGACCGCGGAGTACGCCGCTGCCCTGATCTCGCGAAGCCGGGTCGCGGCACCCACGGCGAGCACCGCCGACAGGACGAACGCATTATCGAGCAGCTGCCGGTGACCAGCTGTCACCGTCACGTTCGCGCTCAACCACGCGGCACCGCCGGCGCCCTCCTCAGGCGGGTGGTAGATCACGGCATCGGAAGCGCCCGCCCGATGCAGGGCGGGATAGAGCAGCCCCGCAACGGCCGCCTCGTCGGGTGCCGCCTGGCTTCCATCACCGAAGAACGCCAGAACATGGCGCTCAGGGGCGAGCTGGCCGGACGCACCCGCGGGCGACGCGAAGACGGCATCAAGCGAGGCGCCGTTGATCTCCGCGCGACCGTCGAGCAGATCGGCGAGCAGTGGCCGCACCTCCGCGCTGCTGTTGACAACATCGAGGGCAAGCGCGGCGACCAACCGTCCGGACGGCAGCGCGAACAGCCAGGTGGTGACACCGAGCGAGCGCGCCCCGCTGTTGCCGCTCGCCATCCGTAAGGACGACGGCTCGTGTGCGGTCTGCGCGAATACACCGGGAAGCTGCGCGGTGCCGGGTGCCGAGGCAAGATCGGACAATGCGAGGTGGTCGGTCACCCGCGAGAGCTGGGTGCCGTCAGGGAGCGGCCACGGCGTCCCGTAAACGGCCACAACCCGGATCGTCGCCCGCAATCCGCTCTCGTCGGCCGCGGTCTTCTTGGCAATTTCTGACGCAGGAGTGCTTTGTCTTGTCCTCTCGTCGGTGCTCGCTTGGTGACTGGCCGCGGTCGCGTCGTCCCTGGGGGAGGTCTCCGTCTCTTTGCTGGTCGTAGCCGAGGCGGGCGTCCCGTCGCCAATCACCTCGGCGGGGGTCGGCCGCGGGCGCCGCGGCAGCTCCCCGGTCGGAAGGTGCTCGTCCGGCGTGTGCTCGTCCGGCGTGTGCTCGTCCGGCGTTTGCTCGTCCTCGGGCCGGTCAGCAGCTGCGGCCGGACTAGATGTGCTCACGAACTAGGCAGCGTTCCGGATCATGCCGATGCGGTCAAGAGGGTGATCTCCTGATACCTCTCGATAATCAGCGACGCGACCTCGGGCGCCGCCCCGAGTACGGGTGCCAGTGCGTCGAGGCGCGCGGCTCTGGCGCCCGCGAAGAGCCGATCCGGCAGGATGCCCGGCGCCAGGACGTACGGTGCCAGCACCACCCGGTCGGCGCCCTGACGTCTCAACTGGGTGGCCGCCGTCGCCACGTCGGGACCGCCCGCCGATGCGTAGGCGCAGCCGACGCCGGCCCACCCGCTGCCCGCCCATTCTGCGGCAAGCTGTTCGATCTGCCGCCGGGCGGCAGGGTCGCTGGTCCCGGCTGCGCCGAGGACAATCCCGATGTTCGGATCGCCGGGCCAGATCCCGGCCTCCCGCAGCCGCCGTTCGAGAGCCGTGACCAGTACCGGGCTCGGACCGAGCGCCCGGGCCGCCGTAACCTCTAGGCGCGGGTGGTCATGTCTTGCGCGTCGCAACGCGCGCGGGAGGTCCGTCTTGGCGTGATACGCGGGCGCAAGCAGCAAAGGAACCGCGGTCGCTTGCCGTACCCCAGCCGCGTCCAGTCGTCGGAGCACGTCGGGCAGCCGCGGCTCTGACAGGTCGAGGTAGGCAATCTCGACCTGGAGGCTCGTCCTGCGGCCTTTAACCGCCGCGCCAAGCTCCGCCACCACTTGCGCGTGACGTGGATCCCTGCTGCCATGGGCTACCGCGACGAGCACTGGTTCGTCCCCAACCGTCGACGACAACACCTGTCGCGTCGGCGGCGCAGACGAAGGCGACGGCAAGAGCGCCACGCCCTGCTTGGTCGTTATCCGCACGGCCATGGCGCTCACTGGTGCCCTCCCGTGTCGTGGATGCCGCACTCGGTCTTGACGAAGCCCGCCCATCGGCCGGCCCGCGGATCCGTGCTGCTGGCCACCCGCCGGGTACACGGCGCGCACCCGATGGAGGCATATCCATCGAGGAGCAGCGGATTGACGACGATGCCGCGCTCGGCGATGTACGCCTCGACATCGGCGTCAGTCCACCGAGCGGTGGGGTTGATCTTGACTTTTCCGAACTGTGCGTCGTACTCGACCACGCCAGTGCGGGCGCGTGCCGGCGAGTCGGCCCGCCGCAGGCCGGTGATCCAGGCGTCGTATCCGGTTAGCGCCCGCCGCAACGGCTCGACCTTGCGCATCGCGCAGCATCTGTCGGGGTCGCGGGCGAAGAGGTCGGCGCCGTAGCCGGCATCCTGCTCTCGCACAGTGAGGGTCGGCTCGATGGTCACAACGCGGACCGGATACGTCGCTTCGACGGCGTCTCTTGTCCCGATCGTCTCAGGGAAGTGGTATCCCGTATCGAGGAAGAGAACGTCGACGCCCGCGGCTATGCGCGACACCAGATCGACCACCACCGCATCCGCCATCGAGGACGCGACAGCGAGCCTGTCGCCGAAGGTCTGCGCTGCCCAGGCGACAATCTGCTCAGCTGTCGCGTCCTCGAGGTCGACGCGGCCGCTCTGCACAAGACTACGGACTGGCAGGCTTGGTCGCCGCGGCCGCTCGGTGGCCGGCGAAGCGCTGCCGATGGCAGTCTGCGGACGACCGTCTAGCACCGCGACCCCGGCGCCCGGCGCTGCCGGGTGCAGGCCCATGCCGTTGTGCTGCGCGCTTGCCGTCTTCATGCCCGCACTCCAATCCCGAGGAACCTCACGGCGAAGATCCGTAGGCACGATCTGCACACCCAGGCGCCTTGCCTGCTCTGGCCGGCCGCGCTGTCCGCGATGGCCTCTGCCGGCTGTGGGACGAGGTCCTCCTCGGCGCAGTACGGGCAGTAGAACGGGGGCTGCCGTTGCTCGCCCCACGAAGAGACCCCGGTGGGACTCCCGGTGCCTGTCATGTGAGGTCCTCCTCTTCGGCGCGGGCGATCCAATCCGCGAAGCGCTCTTCGTTCGTGCGTTGGGCAGCGAAGCGGCGCACCACCCGCTCGATGTAGTCGGGTACGTCTTCGGCGGTGACCTTCAGGCCGCGCAGCTTGCGGCCGAATCCGGGGGAAACGCCGAGAGCGCCGCCCAAGTGGACTTGGAAGCCCTCGACCTGCCGACCCTCCTGATCGGTGACGATCATTCCCTTGAGGCCGATATCCGCGATCTGGAAGCGAGCGCACGAGTTGGGGCAGCCGTTCACGTTGATGGTCAGCGGCTCGGCGAAGTCGGGCAGCCGACGTTCGAGCTCGTCGATGAGCCGCATCGCTCTGGCCTTGGTTTCGACGATCGCGAGCTTGCAGTACTCGATCCCCGTGCAGGCCATCGTCTGGCGGCGGAAGGTGCTGGGTCGCGCGGCGAGTCCCAGCGCTTCCATGGCCGCGACCAGGGGCTCGACCTGGTTCTCTGCCAGGTCGAGGACGAGCAGCTTCTGCTCAGTGGTTGTCCTGATCCGAGCCCTGCCGTGCTCCTCCACGACATCTGCGATCTTGCTCAGCAGCGGTCCGTTGACCCGGCCGACCTTGGGCGCGAACCCGACGTAGAAGCGCCCGTCGCGCTGCGGGTGCACCCCGACGTGATCCCTGGTGCCGGACGGCGGCGCTGGGGGAGGGCCGTCGACCAGCGTTCGCCCGAGGTACTCCGGCGACTCCAGTACGGCGCGAAAGCGCTCAGGACCCCAGTCATGGACGAGGAACTTCAGCCGGGCACGGTTGCGAAGCCGGCGATATCCGTAGTCGCGGAAGATCGCAGTGACGCCCGCCCACACGTCGGGTACCTCCTGCAGCGGCACCCAGGCGCCGAGTCGTACGGCAAGCCGTGGATTCGTCGACAAGCCGCCGCCCACCCAGAGGTCGAAGCCTGGGCCGTGCTGGGGGTGGACGGCCCCGACGAAGGAGATGTCGTTGACCTCGTGGCAGACATCCTGCTGGGGCGAGCCCGAGATGGCCGTCTTGTACTTCCGAGGCAGGTTGGAGAACGCCTCGTCACCGATGTAGCGGCGGTTGATCTCCTCGATCGCCTCGGTGCCGTCGATGATCTCGTCGGCGGCGATCCCGGCCACCGGCGAGCCGAGGATCACCCGCGGGGTGTCGCCACAGGCTTCGGTGGTCGACAGGCCGACCGCCTCGAGTTTCTCCCAGATCGCCGGAACGTCCTCGATGCGCACCCAGTGGAGCTGGATGTTCTGTCGGTCGGTGAGGTCGGCGGTGCCACGTGCGTAGGTCGTCGAGACCTCGGCGATGGCTCGCAGCTGGCTGAGATCTAGCTGACCACCGTCGATGCGGATGCGCAGCATGAAGTACTCGTCGTCGAGCTCCTCCGGGGCCAGCGTGGCCGTCTTGCCGCCGTCGATGCCCGGTTTGCGCTGTGTGTAGAGACCCCACCAGCGGAAGCGCCCACGCAGGTCGGCTGGATCGATGGCGGCGAAGCCGCGATGGGCGTAGATGGTTTCGATACGCCGCCGGACGTTCAGCCCATCGTCGTCCTTCTTGACCCGCTCGTTCGGGTTGAGCGGTTCGAAGTGACCGAGGGCCCACTGGCCCTCGCCGCGGTGCCTGCCCGCTTTGCGAGCATTGGCCGCGGTGCTGCGGTGTGCGGCGTTCTGGCCGGTGACGGTTGTCGCGGTCTTGACGGGAGCCATCGGGCGTCCTTGGCGATTGGGACGCGTGGCGACGGCCTCTGGTTGGGGGGCGACACCGGGTGTCTGACGTCGGCTTCGACGAACTCACGAGTGGCGCCGGGCGCATCGACCACGCGCCCGACGGACAGGGCGGCGATCAGACGGCCGGCATACAGACCATGCTCGACACGCGCAGGTAGTCGACGTGCCGACGCACGACGAGCACGAGCGCGGTGCCAGAGGTCACGGCCCTAGACCTTGCCACACGAGAGCCTGGTCCGCCACCGTCGTCCGAACTCCGGAATGGTTCAGTCCCCGTCGTTGCCCTGCTCGTTGCCGTGTCCTTTGCCCTTCCGGTTCGGAATCTGTTCCCGGAGATAGTCGATCCGGCTATTGATGTCCTGGTAGGCCGATGCGCTCAGATCACCGTCGGCGTTGCGTTCGGCCAAGCGATGGGAGAGGTCTTCCAGCCGCCTGTTCGCGTCACGGTAGCGACCTCGCTCGGCGAGGCTGACGACATTGACGAGCGTCCGCCCGATGTCGGTTGCGAGGCGGGGGGTGATGTCCCCATTCGCGAGTGCTGCACTCACGATGTCGCGAAGCTGCCCGATCGCCTCCTCCGAACTCGTCGGGGCAACCAGCTCAGGTGAGCTGGACGGGCTGAAGGTAGTCGCTGAGATGTTCCGGTCCGACGGATTCTGGCTCGGCCGGCCACCGTCCCCCAAGGCACTCGCTGCCAGCAGACCAATGGCGATGGCGAGAAAGGCGACGGCCGCCCACGTGGCCATCTTCCCGACGTTTAGTGCTCCGGGTCGTGCGGTAACCCTCTCCGCTGCCTCGGTCGAGCCCGGCCCGTATGCCGGCAGCACCTGCGTTGGCGATGCTCGGCGCACTGGCTGCTCCGCTCGCGGGGGCGGCACCGAGGCTGAGGCAGGGACCCGGTAGGCAGGTCGGTCCGCGGTGCTGATCGACCGCAGTGCCAGAGCCACCTCTGCCGCCGCGGGCCGGACGTGCGGATCCTTGGCGAGGCACGCGCGCAACGGTGACACCAAGTCGGTCGGTACGTCCTCGAGCACCGGCTCATCGTGGAGGTGCGCGTGCGCCTGTTCGCTCCAATTGCCCCGGTAGACCGTGTGGCCGGTGACGGCGTGAGTGAGGACTGCGGCGAGCGCGTAAACGTCGGCAGCGGCCGTCGCTGGGCGCCCAGCGATCCGCTCAGGCGCGAGATAGGCGGGCGTCCCGAGCGTCCGGCCAACGGCCGTCATCGCCGCGTCGCCGGCGACGGTCGAGATCCCGAAGTCGAGCAGCTTGGTGCCGGCCGGCGTCAGCATTATGTTGCCCGGGGTGATGTCCCGGTGGATGACACCCCGCGCGTGCGCGATCGCCACCGCCTCGGCGACCTCAGCGCCGATCTTCGCGACCTCCGTGACCGCCAGCGGACCGGCCTGCAGCCGGGCGGCGAGGGTCGGGCCGGACAGAAGCTCCATCACGAGGTACTGGACGGTCTGGCCATCCATCGCGACCTCGCCGTAGTCGTACACGCGCGTGATGTGCGGGTGGTCGAGCCGGGCAGCTGCGCGGGCTTCGCGGCGTAGTCGCTGCCTGAACTCGGGGTCATCGGTCAGCGCCGCAGCGAGCACCTTGACGGCCACATGGCGATCGAGGACGTCGTCAGCGGCCCGCCAGACCGTGCCCATTCCACCCGTGCCGATCGGGTGCAAGAGCAGATAGCGGTCCGCTAAGCGGCTACCGGCGGCGACGGGCGTCGGAGCTGATCCGCTATTCATCCCGAGGAGGCGGCTGGCCAGCCTGGCATCGGGTAGGCGAGCGCGAACTCGCGCACCTCGGCGGCGATGCGGTCCAACGCCGCCTCATCCTCCTTGATCGCGGCGGCGACGGCGTCGTCCATCCAGGCGGCAATGCGCGGCATCTCGGCTGGAGTGAGTCCACGCGTTGTGATCGCCGGGGTACCCAGCCTGATGCCCGACGGGTCGAAGGGCTTGCGCGGATCGTAAGGAACCGTGTTGTAGTTCAACTCGATCCCAGCGCGGTCGAGCGCCTGGGCAGCAGGCTTGCCGCCGATGCCCTTGCTCGTGAGGTCGGCCAGGATCAGGTGATTGTCGGTGCCGCCCGACACCAGGTCGAACCCCCGCTGGAGGAGGGCGTCGGCAAGCGCGGCAGCGTTGGCGACGATCGCCGCGGCGTACTCCCTGAACTCGGCGGTGGCGGCCTCTCGCAGCGCGACGGCAATCGCCGCCGTGGTGTGGTTGTGCGGCCCGCCCTGCAGGCCCGGAAAGACGGCCCTGTCGATGGCTTTCGCGTGCTCCGCCTTGGACATCAGCATCGCGCCACGCGGACCGCGCAACGTCTTGTGCGTCGTCGTCGAGATCACGTCGGCGTGTGGGACCGGCGACGGGTGCGCCCCGCCGGCGACCAGTCCGGCGATGTGGGCGATGTCGGCGGCGACGACCGCACCGACCTCGTGCGCGATCGCGGCATACTGCTCGAACTCGATCAGACGCGGGATCGCGGTGCCGCCGCAGAAGATCAATTTGGGTCGTTCGGCGAGCGCCAGCGAGCGCACCTCGTCGAAGTCGACCCGGCCGGTGTCCTTGCGCACGCCGTACTGGACCGGCCTGAACCACTTGCCCGTAACCGACACGTTCCAGCCGTGGGTGAGATGGCCGCCCATGGGTAGCGCCATCCCCATGACCGTGTCGCCGGGCTGTAGGAACGCGAGGTAGAGCGCCAGGTTGGCCGGAGATCCTGAGTAGGGCTGGACATTGGCGTGGTCAACGCCGAACAGCGCCTTCGCTCGGTCGATGGCGAGCTGCTCAACCTGGTCGATGACCTGCTGACCCTCGTAGTAGCGCCGGCCGGGATAACCCTCGGAGTACTTGTTGGTCAAGACGGTTCCGGTCGCTTCAAGAACGGCCCTGGAGACGTAGTTCTCGCTCGGGATCAAGCGGATTTTCTCTGCCTGCCGGCGACCTTCCGCGTCGACCAGGCGGGCGATCTCCGGGTCGGCCTCGGCAAGGCTGGCAAGGAGGCTTGAGGTCTGTGTCATGTCGGCCATATCTCCACCTGATAACGGCAGTGGCGGCGCCCCTGAGACTAGCAGCGCCGGGCGTACGATCACCGGCGACGGAACCCGCCCCAGGCAGTGGACCCAGGCGCAGCGAGGTCGGTATGAGACTTAGAGGTTCTCGTGACCGCGCTCTTGTGCTGAGCGTCGGCGTGGTCAGCGTCGGGCTGGCCGCCGCCGGGCTGGTCGGCTGTGGTTCCTCGGGCGAGCACGCTCCACAGGAGACGTCGCCACGACCGTTGCCGGCCATCGCCGTGACTAGCAGCGCCTTCGCCGAGGGCCAGCCGATCCCGAAGAAGTACGCCTGCAAAGATCGCGGCGGCGACAACCTATCGCCCCCGCTCGCCTGGTCCAATGTCCCCAGCGGCACGACGAGCATCGCGGTGGTGGTGACCGATCCCGACGCCGACGACTTCGTGCACTGGGTGCTCGTTGACGTACCGCCGGAAGCGATGTCATTCACCGAGGCTCAGGTCCCGGCCGGCGTGCGCAAGGTCAGGGCGTGGATGGGACCATGCCCCCCCAGCGGTCTGCACCATTACGTCTTCACCGTGTACGCACTCAGCCGGGCCATTGCGACCGATGTCACCGATCCGGCAGATGTGATCACCGCAGTCCGCGACGCCGCCGTGGGTCGCGGTGAGCTCACTGGCACCTTCAGTCACTGACACGCACGCCACTCAGCGGCTTCGTCGGGGGACGTCGGGTCATTCCGAGCGCCAGCCGGACAGGCCTGTGCATGACCGCAGCGACTTCCAGTCCCGTACCGCCGTCCGAGCAGCGCTGCCAGTCACTACCTGTGGGAGGCCGCCGCCCGGAGGGATGCGGGCCGGTAGCCAGCTCACCCGGCTGACTGCGCCATCGCTCACCGAGAGCGTGAGCACACCGGTGGTCGCCTCGCGCTGAGAGTTCGCGCCGTACCACATGAAGTTGCCAAGGCCGTAGTCGACAAAGGTGCGGTCGAGCCAGCCGGCGCCGAGCAGCACGTGCGCGTGGGCGCCGACGATGATGTCGGCGCCGGCGCGGGCGAACGCCTGCGCGAGCGTGCGCTGCTCGGCGGTCGGGCATCCGACCCGTTCCGTTCCCCAGTGCAGGAAGACGACCACGATGTCGGCGCTCTCGTTGGCGTTCTCGACGGCGTCGATCAGGCGTCGCGGCTCACGCGCGGATGCCACGCCCGGCGTCGACGGACCGGCCGCCCAGGTGGCCGCCGTCCAGTCGGGTACCTGAGTGGCAGCGAGGACGGCCACTGTCCTGCCCTTGATCGTGGATGTGTACGGCGCGAATGCCTCGTCCGCGTCGCGCCCGATGCCGATCACGGGGATCTGGCTGCCGGCCTTGGCGGCTAGCGTGTCGGCAAGGCCGCTGGCGCCGAAGTCCACCGCGTGGTTGTTGGCCATCGACACTAGATCGACCCCGGCCTGTCGCAGCGCGTCGAGCGCCGTCGCCGGCGCGCGGAAGTGGTACTTCTTCGGCTCGGGTGCACCGCGGGTGGTGATAGCCGTCTCGAGGTTGACCACAGCCAGGTCAGCAGCCGACAGCATCCGCGCGACGGGCGCGAGGCCGGCCGGATCGTCGAGGTAGGGCGCGATCTCCTCCTCGAAGTGGACGTCACCGGCGAAGGCCATGGTGACGGTCTTGTCACCCGCGGTGGCGGTGGGTGTCCCGTCGGTGGTGCCACCGCTCGGTTCGACCCTGGTCACCGCCAAGGTCGTGACCGAGCTCGGCGTGCTCGCTGTCCCACTGCCGCTGGAGCCGCACGCCGCCACGGTCGAGGCGGCCAGGAGCGCGGATGCCGTGATCAGCGCCCGCGCTGAACCCATGCCCCAGAGCGTAGCGGGGCGTGAGCTCGGTGTCCGGCAGGTGACGGGCGTGAGGATCCAGCTGCGGTGGATCAGTCGGGGATCTCGGGCTTGGCGCGTGCCACGATCGCGGCAGTGTCCACGCCGCGGGGGAGCGTACCGAACGCGTGTCCCCAGTCCTGGTCGAGGCGGGACGCGCAGAACGCGTCTGCCACCGCCGGGTCGCCGTGGCGGAGGAGGAGAGATCCTTGGAGGACGAGGGCCATCCGCTCGGCGAGCCGTCGCGCTCTGGCCTCCATCCCATCGAGATCGGCGAGTGACTGCAGCAGGTCTTTCACCGCCGCGTCGAAGCGCCCGTCTGCGCCGGAGGCAAGGCCGATTTCGGCGAGGTATGCGTCGAGTACGGCGGGGGACTGGCGTAGCGCGCGGAGTACATCGAGCGTATTGACGTTCCCCGAGCCTTCCCAGATCGAGTTCAGCGGTGCCTCCCGGTAGAGCCGGGGCAGACCGCTCTCCTCGACATAGCCGTTGCCACCGAGACATTCCAGTGCCTCGCCGACGAGAGTCGGCCCGCGTTTGCAGACCCAGTACTTCCCCAATGCGACAGCGAGCCGCAGGAACTCCCCTTCCGTCCCGGTTTCGGTGGCGGTATCCGTGTTCGCTTGTGGGGCGCCTGCGTCGGCGGATCGATCCACAGCGGCGGCAAGGCGCATCGCCAGCGTGGTGGCCGCCTCGGACTCGACCGCGAGGTCCGCGAGGACGTTGCGCATGAGGGGTGCGTCGGAAAGCACCACGCCGAAGGCCCGCCGATGGGTGCAGTGATGGGTCGCCTCGGCAACGGCGCGTCGCATGAGCGCAGCCGAGCCGAGTATGCAGTCCAGTCTGGTAGCCGAAACCATCTCGATGATCGTTGAGATGCCGCGCCCCTCGTCGCCAAGCCGTCGCGCCCAGGTGGCGTCGAACTCGACCTCGGCCGAAGCGTTGGACCTGTTGCCAAGCTTGTCCTTCAGCCGCTGGAGACGAAAGACGTTCCGCGTGCCGTCCGGCATCACCCGTGGAACCACGAAGCAGGTCAGGCCTTTTGGCGCCTGGGCGAGGACGAGAAACACGTCACTCATCGGCGCCGAGCAGAACCATTTGTGCCCGGTGAGCAAGTAGCCGCCGGTGACGGGTTCCGCTTTGGTGGTGTTGGCACGGACATCTGAGCCGCCCTGCTTCTCCGTCATGCCCATCCCGGCGAGCACACCCGCTTTGCTCGAAGCCGGCCGAAGCCCGGGGTCATACTGCGGAGCCGTCAGCAGCGGCTCCCACTCGGCAGCGAGGTCGTCGTCGGCGCGCAGCGCGGGCACTGCCGCGTAGGTCATGGAGATTGGACAGCCGTGTCCGGCCTCCACCTGACTCCACACGTAGAACTTGGCGGCTCTGAGGAGGTGACCGGCGGCACCGGCCGGCTCCCGCCAGGGCGCGCCATGCAGTCCGTTCTCCACAGCCACCGTCACGAGGCGATGCCACGACGGATGGAACGCCACCTCGTCGATGCGATTGCCGTAGCGGTCGTAGGTCTGCAGGACGGGTGGGTTCCGGTCCGCCTCGGCGGCCCACTGCTGGGCCTGTGCCGAGCCGCCCATCCGACCCAGCGTCGCGAGCTCATCGAGGTGGCTTTTGCCCCCGTGGCGCTGTACCGCCTCGACGAGAGCCGTGTCCGCAGAGAACACGTCGTAGCCGACGAGTGGTGGTGCTTGGTTGGTCACCTCGTGCGTTGCCACACCCCGAGTATCGCCAGCCGATCCTGGCGGCGCCTCCACAGGGCACCGGCCAGATGTAGATCTACTGAAACGGGGTACGGAACACGCAGGCCGCGACTCGCGTGGCCGCTGGGTTCGGCTAGACCCCAAATTTGGTGTTTTATGCCGAACTCTGATGTCATCGGGGCCAGCCTGCGACGTGGTCGCCGGTGACTACTCGCGGAGGTGTGAGCAATGGCTGGTACGCAAACAGGCGGCAGTCGGACTCGCGCGACCGAAACTGAAACCGGTTGGCCACCGGAGGCGCCCTCGACCCGCGGCCGCGTCCCGCGCTGGCCCACGAGAGCCCTCCCGCTTGTCGCGATCATCACCGGAGTGATCCTGGTGTTGAGCTTCGCGGGCCTCATCCGTCTGCTCCCCGGGCTGCACAACCCCTTCAGCGAGCGTGACGTGGACCGCAGTCAACCCGTCATTTTGCAGTCGATCCAGGACCTCAGCCGGTACGAAGCGGCGGCGGGCAACTTCCAGGTGGTCATCGACCTGGAGAAGGACGCCAGGTTCTTGCCATCGGTGGTCCGCGGCCAGCGCACGCTCTTCGTCGCCGCGGGCACTGTCGCCACCTACGTGGACTTCAGCCAGATCGGCGACGGTGCCGTCGAGGTCAGCGACGACCGGCGTAGCGTCGCCATCACCTTGCCCGCGCCGGCGCTGGACAAGACCAACCTAGACAGCGAGCGAAGTTACGTCTTCGCGCAACAGCGCGGGATCCTCGACCGGATCGGATCGCTCTTTTCCGGAAACACCAGTAATCAGCAACAGCTGTACGTCATGGCCGAACAGAAGATCCAGACTGCCGCGAAGGACAGCGGCCTCATCGAGCGTGCCGAGAAGAACACCCGCGCCATGCTCGTCGGAATGCTCGGCTCCCTCGGCTTCACGAACGTGACGGTGAACTTCGCCCCACCGCTGCCCTGATCGCTGATTCGTCACGTCGACGCGTGGGATCGGTCATTGTGCTGCTACGTGGACCGCGACGACCTAGATGCCGCGGCACCCAACGCATGCCCACGCAGCCGTTGATCAGAAGGGTGGTGGCGGGTCAGGGTCGCCGTCGGTCGGGGGGTCGCTGTCGGTCGGGGGGTTGGTGTGGGTCGGGGGGTCGTTGTCGTGTTCGCGATCGTCGTCGATGGTGGGCCCGATCGGGTCGGGGTGTTTGGTGTAGGTGTGCCCGGTGGGGGTGCGCCAGACGAACTGGCCGGGGACCGGCTGTTGGACCTGCCAGCCGCCGTGGGTTTTGAACAGGTTGCCGGTCGCAGAACGGGCCGGTGTTGCCCTCCGCGGTCGGCCCGTCCGGGTACGGGATGGTGTGGTCGATCTGGCAGGAGCGGGCCGGCCGGTCGCAGCCGATGCCGCGGCAGGTGCGGTCCCTGGCGATGACGTGGTCGATCAGATCCTGCGGTGGCCGGTAGCGGGTCCTGCCGTAG
>DATBRJ010000434.1:0-30801 GCA_036560395.1 Actinomycetes bacterium
CTACGGCAGGACCCGCTACCGGCCACCGCAGGATCTGATCGACCACGTCATCGCCAGGGACCGCACCTGCCGCGGCATCGGCTGCGACCGGCCGGCCCGCTCCTGCCAGATCGACCACACCATCCCGTACCCGGACGGGCCCACCGCGGAGAGCAACACCGGCCCGTTCTGCGACCGGCAGCACCTGTTCAAAACCCACGGCGGCTGGCAGGTCCAACAGCCGGTCCCCGGCCAGTTCGTCTGGCGCACCCCCACCGGGCACACCTACACCAAACACCCCGACCCCATCGGGCCCACCATCGACGACGACCCCCCGACCGACAGCGACCCCCCGACCGAGGGCGACCCTGACCCGCCACCGTTCTGAGGTCAGGCTGAGGTCTGCTTTTCATCGGCTCCGCGTGCGTCGGCACGGCATAGGTCGAGAAGTCTTCGCGGTGCGCAGGCGCGGGCTGGCCACACGTTCGCGGTGGCCACCACGCGCTGCAAGTACCGGTCCAGTCCCTGGTCACGTGTACCTCGCCGGCGACGGGTAGGCGGCGTCCCGTCACACCCGCGGACTAACTGGAGGTCCGCGTCGCCACGCAAGATCCGGTGCACGTTGCTCAGCCGCTTCGGTCGCGCCAGCGTGAGCTGTCGTGCTTGCAATTCCTTAGATCCAGCTCTGGAACCACATCCGGCTGTGCCAGTCCGAGTACGGGATCACCTGTGCGCTGTAGATCGGATAGAAGTAGACGAACGTCACGACGATGAGCAGGACGATCCCGCCGGCGATGCCGGCTCCTATCGCCCGGCGCCGCGGGGTCGCATCCGCAGGACCGAGGATGTACCCGAGGAGGAGTGTCACCGCAAGGACGAGGAACGGCACCGCCGCCACCGCGTAGAAATAGAAAATCGTCCGCTCGGTGTAGTGAAACCACGGCAAGTAGGTCGCGGCGACGCCGGCGAGCACCGCGCTGGCCCGCCAGTCCCGCCGCGCGATCCACAGCCACACGCAGAAGATGAGAGCGCCCACGCTGAGCCACCAAAGCGCAGGAGTCCCCAGCGCCAGCACGGCGCTTGAGCAGCTGTCGGCGGTGCATCCCTGCTGACCGCTTTTCAGGCTCACGTAGTAGTACGAGACCGGCCGGGCCAGTACCAGCCACCCCCACGGACTGGACATGTAGGGGTGTGGGCTCTTACTGCGTTTGAGCCCGGTATGGAAGTTGTATGCCTCCGAGTGGTAGTGCCACAGGCTGCGGACGGCGTCGGGTACGAATGGCCAGCTCGTTCCGCGGCCGTCAGCCCAGTGACGGTCATAGCCGTTCTCAGTAAGGAACCAGCCGGTCCACGAGGCGGCGTACACAACGACCGCGATGCCGACGATCGCGCCCAGCGCAGGCAAGGCATCCTTCAGGAGCGCGCCGAGCAGCGGCGAGCGCACGCCCGCTGCCCGGCGTGCTCCGATGTCCCAGACGAAGGTCAGGATGCCGAGAACGACGATCGCGTAGATCCCGCTCCATTTCGTCGCCATCGCCAAGCCGAGGCAGACACCCGCGAGCAGCCGCCATGGCCGCCAGCCGAGCCGGGGACCGAACTCGCCGGACACATTCGCGAGTGATCCGCCGTGGCGCTCCGCGAGAACGGCAAGCCGTTCTCGCGCGCGGTCCCTGTCGATAAGCAGGCAGCCGAACGCAGCGAGGACAAAGAACATGAGGATCAGGTCGAGCAACGACGTCCGGCTCATGACGAAGTGCAGGCCATCCACGGCGAGCAGCAGACCGGCCGTGCAGCCGAGCACCGTCGATCCGGTGAGCCTCCGCGCGATCCGCGCGATCATCAGCACCGAGAGCGTGCCGAGGAGGGCGACGGCGAATCGCCACCCAAAGGGATCGAGCCCGAACACCTGCTCGCCAAGCGAGATGATCCACTTCCCGGCAGGTGGGTGGACGACAAAGGCGGGACTTCCGCTGAAGACGTTCTGCTTACCGTCGAGGATCAACTGATTGGCGTTCTTGACGTAGCTCAACTCGACGCCGTGCTGCAGCAGCGACCAGGCGTCCTTCGCGTAGTAGGTCTCGTCGAAGACGAACGCGTGCGGGCTGCCCAGTCGGTAGAAGCGCAGTACACCAGCGACGATGGCCACGCCGATCGGTCCGAGCCATCCGGCCAGTCCCGGCGACGGAGTGGGGACCATCCGCTGGCGCAGCGACGGGATGCCGTGGCTGGCTCTGCCGCCGGCCAAGCCGCCTCGCGGGGTCACCGCGGTCGCCGCCGTACGCAGCTCCGTCGTCGCCACGCGGCCATCGTACGGAGCGAACGCCGCAACCTGGCCCCTGATCGGTCGCAACGAACGAGCCGCACCGAGTGCGGCCGGGTTCGGCGGTGACCGGCGGCCGTCAGTTCCGCTACCGCAAGAATGGCGGGGTGGCGAACGAGGGCATGCTAGTTCTGGCCGCGACCCCGATCGGAGACCTCGCGGACGCGCCGGCCCGGCTTGGGCATGAGCTTGCTTCGGCAGACGTGATCGCAGCGGAGGACACCCGCAGGCTGCGGCGGCTGATCGCGGCCCTGGGGGTACAGACGCCGGCGCGGATTGTGTCGTACTACGACGCAAACGAGGCGGCGCGAACACCTGAGCTGGTCCAGGCCATGGAGCGGGGAGCGCGGGTCGTGCTCGTCACAGACGCGGGCATGCCGTCCGTCTCCGACCCCGGCTACCGGTTGGTCGCCGCCGCAATCGAGGCGGGCATTCGAGTGACCGCGGTCCCCGGCCCGTCTGCCGTGCTCGCAGCGCTCGCGGTGTCCGGGCTGCCAGTCGACCGCTTCTGTTTCGAGGGGTTCCTGCCTCGTAGGGCTGGCGAACGGGCTACCCGCCTGCGCGAGCTGGCGAGCGAGCCGCGGACCTTGGTCTTCTTCGAAGCGCCGCACCGGTTGGCGGCCACCTTGGCAGCGTTGCGTGATGCCTTCGGCGCAGACCGCGCCGCAGCGGTGTGCCGGGAGCTCACGAAGAGGTACGAGCAGGTGCGCCGCGGGCCACTGGAGGAACTGGCCGAATGGGCGGCTGACGGGGTCCGCGGCGAGATAACCCTGGTCGTCGCTGGGGCTTCGCCTCATCCAGCCGCCGACGCTGATGCGGCCGCTCTCGCCGGACAAGTTGCCGAGCTGGAGGCGGCTGGCATACCGCGGAAGGCCGCGATTGCCGCAGTGGCGACCAAGGCCGGTGTACAGAAGCGGCAGGTATACGACGCGGTCCATAGAAAACGTGATGCGCCGGTGACGCTCCCTCGGCAATGAGGTGGCACTGATCGCGATAGTTTCCGGACGAGGGAATGGTCGACGGTGGTGCCGGGTCCGTCGCGCGAGAGATGGAGGTATCAGTGATGGGGCGGCTGCTGTCACGCTCTGGTCCCGCGTTAAGCGCCCTCACGATCGGCCTCACGCTGGTGGCCTGCGGCGGCGACAGCGAGGATGCCGCCGCTCGGCCCAGCGCCAGTATCCCCGTCGCACCGTCGTCCAGCCCCGCGGCCGTCACCCCTGCCCCCGGCGACCACGACCTCACGCTGGTTGTGAGCGGCGTCCCCCGTGAGTACCGGCTGCACGCGCCGCCTAGCTATGACCCCTCTCAGAAGCTGCCGCTTGTCCTCGCCTTTCACTGCATGCCGTGCGAGCCCGCGGATATCGAGGAGATGTCCAAGCTGTCGGCAAAAGCGGACGAAGAGAACTTCATCGTCGTCTATCCGGATGGAAAGGGACGTCGCTTCACCTCCGGCGATGACGATTTCGTCGAGAGCCTCCTCGACGAGGTGGAATCCACATGGGGCACCGATCCTCGGCGGGTCTATGCCACCGGCATCTCGAACGGTGCATCAATGGCGTTTCGTGTCGGGGCCGACCTGCCCGGACGGTTCGCCGCAATCGCGCCTGTGAGTGGGCCGCTCCATGGGCTCGGCGGCGGGCAGCTGCCCCGGATACCCCAGGCTGGCGTCTCCATGATCGTATTCACCGGACGGAGCGACTCCGTCGATGTGGGCATGAAGGCCGATCTGCCGGAACTCAGGAACGCCATCGGGTGTGTGAAGCCGTCGGTGAAGGTCACCCGTGGGGCTCGACCGGTGACCATCTCGTCGGCCACCTGCAACGACGACGTGGACATCGTCTGGTACAGGATCAGCGGCATGGGTCATGCGTGGCCCGGCGCAAGCAGTGGTCTCCTGAGGGATCCCGACGGCCCAATCAACGCCACGAACGTCATCTGGGATTTCTTCAAGGCGCATCCACAGACAACCTGAACCGAACCCATCACAGGGTCCGCGAACCGCTACGGCGCACTCCATGGCCGCGAGGAAACCCGATGGGTTCGGCGGGTCGGCGTCGATAGGATCGATCGCATGCCCGCCAGCCGTCATGTACTGACCGCCGTGGCCTGGCCTTACGCCAGCGGACCGCGGCACATCGGGCACGTCGCAGGATTTGGCGTGCCGTCCGACGTGTTCAGCCGCTATCAGCGGATGGTGGGCAACCGGGTTCTCATGGTTAGCGGAACCGATGAGCACGGCACACCGATTCTGGTCGCGGCGGATCGGGAGGGCCGCACGCCGCGGGAGACGGCAGATCGCTACAACCGGCTCATCGCCGAGGATCTGCAGGCGCTCGGGCTGTCGTACGACCTGTTCACCCGAACGACAACGAGCAACCACTATCGCGTGACGCAGGAGATCTTCCTCGGCCTGCTCAAGAACGGCTATGTCTTCCCGCAGACCACCCTCGGCGCGATCTCGCCATCGACAGGGCGGACACTGCCCGACCGCTATATCGAGGGCACCTGCCCGATCTGCGGCTACGACAGCGCGCGAGGCGATCAATGTGACAACTGCGGTAATCAGCTTGATCCGACCGACTTGATCCATCCACGGTCGCGGATCAACGGCGAGACACCGAAGTTCGTCGAGACCGAGCACTACTTCCTCGACCTGCCTGCATTCGCCGATGCGCTCGGGACCTGGCTACAGAGCAAGAGCGGGCAGTGGCGTCCGAACGTCCTCAAGTTCGCACTCAACCTGCTCCACGACCTCAAGCCGCGCGCGATCACCCGTGATCTCGACTGGGGGGTTCCGGTCCCACTCGATGGCTGGCGGGACCGGCCGGACAAGCGGATCTACGTCTGGTTCGACGCGGTCATCGGCTATCTGTCTGCGTCGATCGAGTGGGCAGCCAGGTCAGGCGACCCCGACGCGTGGCGGGCCTGGTGGCAGCGCGAGGATGCCCACTCCTACTACTTCATGGGCAAGGACAACATCGTCTTCCATGCGGAGATCTGGCCCGCCCTGCTGATGGGGTATTCCGGCCGTGGCGACAAGGGTGGCACGCCCGGCAAGTACGGCGTGCTGAACCTGCCGACCGAGGTGGTGTCGAGCGAGTTCCTCACCATGGAGGCGCAGAAGTTCTCCGCCTCACGCGGCGTCGGAATCCTCGTGCGAGATTTCATGTCCCGCTATGACGCAGACGCGTTGCGCTACTACCTGTGCGCCGCCGGACCGGAGACCAGTGATACCGATTTCACCTGGGCGGAGTTCCTGCGTCGCAACAACGACGAACTGGTCGCGGGCTGGGGCAACCTGGTCAATCGCTCGGTGTCGATGGCGGCGAAGAACTTCGGCGCCATCCCGGCCGCCGCTGAGCTCACCGACGCTGATCGAGAGCTCCTCAGGACCACGCAGGCGGGCTTCGGCACAGTTGGCGACCTGCTCGCGTCCTCGCACCAGAAGGCCGCACTCAATGAGTCGATGCGTGTCGTCGCGGCGGCTAACAAGTACTTTTCGGACCAGGCCCCGTGGAAGCTGCGCGAGTCCGAGCCTGAGCGGTTCGGGACGGTTCTTCACGTCGCGCTGCAAGCAGTCGACGACTGCAAGACGCTGCTCACGCCTTTCCTGCCGCACTCGGCCGACCAGGTACACCAGCTTCTCGGCAACGACGAAACCTGGTCAGGCATGCCGGAGCTGCGCCAGGTGAGCGACGACGAGGGCGGACCCGATTATGGCGTCCTGACCGGTGAGTACGACCACGCGGCCGCGCGGTGGGAATCCCGCCCCATCGTCGCAGGCACCAGGCTCGAAACGCCGCGGCCGGTCTTCAAGAAGCTCGACCCGTCCATCGTCGACGAGGAGCTGGCGAGGCTGACGTCGGAGACCGGCTGATGGCGGCCCGGGGGCGCCGGTCCAGCGCCGGTCCGCCACGGCGGCAGCGTCAGCGGCCTGCCGGTGTGGAACCCCCGGGTACGAGCACTCAGCGGCCGACGCCCGAGCTCCCGCCGCCGCCGCGACCGCTCCCCACGGCCGTCGCGGACACTCACACCCACCTCGACCTTCAAGATGCCCTGACCGACGACGCGATCGCCGCGGCCGCGGAGGTGGGGGTTGCACCGCTGGTGCAGATCGGTGTTGACGTCATGTCATCGCGGTGGGGCGCAGAGCTCGCGGCCGCCTCGCCCGGGGTGTGGGCAACGGCGGCGTTGCACCCGAACGAGGCACCACGCCTCGTGCTCGGGGACGTCGACAGCTGGCGGCCGGGCCCGCCGCGCCCGCCGGGCGGGATGGGCGCGCTCGACCTAGCCCTCGCCGAGATCGACAAGTTGGCCGTCTTGCCGCAGGTGCGAGGGATCGGCGAGACCGGACTCGATCACTTTCGTACCGGCGAGGAAGGCCTGCCGGCGCAGGAGTACTCGTTTCGGCGGCATCTGGAGATGGCTAAGGCGCATGACAAGCCGCTGATCATCCATGACCGGGACGCGCATGACGAAGTGCTGCGGATTCTCGCCGAGGACGGTGCGCCGGCGGTTGTCGTGTTCCACTGCTTCTCCGGCGATACAGCGATGGCGAAGGTATGCGCGGAGCGCGGCTATTACATGTCCTTCGCCGGGAACGTCACCTTCGCCAGCGCTTCCCCGCTGCGGGACGCCCTTCTCGCCGCACCGGTCGACCTCTTGCTTGTTGAAACCGATGCGCCGTTCCTCACCCCGGTGCCCTATCGCGGCCGGCCGAATGCCTCCTACCTCGTGCCATGGACCGTACGCAAGATGGCCGAGGTCAAAGGAATCCCCGAGGAGACTATGGCCGCGGCTCTGGGCGCGAACGCCGAACGTGTCTTCGGGCCTTATGTCTGACCGGCCCACATAGGGACCGCCCTGGTCACTTGCCGGTTCGTTGCGGCTGCTTCGCGGCTTCGCTAACCTCTTCCGACTGTTGGCCGGGATGGGTTCGTGTTCGCAATCCCTGCCCGGGCGGTCTGAGGACTGGAGAGGCGTGCGACGCTCCCCGCTCCGGCTGTTTTTACAGGGCGCGGTGATGACCGCTCTGGTCGGCGGGACGACCGCATTCGTCAGTCTGGACAAGGACCTCGTCCTCAGCGTCGACGGCAAGGTGACCAAGGTCCACAGCTTCGCTAGGACCGTCGGTGATGTCCTCGCCCACCAGGGAATCCAGGTCGGGATGCATGACACGGTCGCGCCGAGCCGCAAAGCCGCGATCTCGGATGGGACCCGCATCGCCGTTCGCTTCGGCCGCCTGATCACCGCAACCGTTGACGGGCACAAGCGCAAGGCCTGGGTAACCGCGATCAATGTGCAGGAGGCACTCGACCAGCTCGGAGTGCGCGATCGGGACGCCTTCGTCTCGGTCTCGCGGTCGTCGCCGATCGGCCGCCAGGGGCTCGCTTTCGCTGTCCGCCTGCCGCACTCGGTGACCGTGGATATCGAAGGCAAGCGACACAAGATCAGTACGACTGCCGCCACGGTGGCAGACGCCATGCTCCAGGCCGATATCCCGCTCACCGCCAAGGATCTGGTATTCCCGTCGCGCGCGGCATATCCGAGAGATGGCGACGTGATCAAAATCTTCAAGATCAAAGGAAAGGTGGTCACGAAGACACTCGCCATCCCGTACGACACCAAGCACGTCGACGACAACACCGTGCTCGTCGGCGATACCCGGGTCGGCGAGCACGGCAAGAACGGATCCAGGAAGGTGACCTACGAGTTCGTCAAGAAGAACGGCGAGTGGGTGACCAAGCGCACATTGTTCGCCGAGGTCGTGCGCAAGCCGGTCGATCGGATCATCAAGGTAGGCATCAAGCCGTGGCCGACGACCGGCGCGGAGAATCTCAACTGGAAGGCGTTGGCCGAGTGCGAGTCGAACGGCAACCCGCGGGCTGTCAACCCGAACGGGCACTACGGCCTCTACCAGTTCTCGCTCTCCACATGGCAGACCGTCGGCGGGACCGGCAACCCTATCGATGCCTCGCCGGAGGAGCAGACCTACCGGGCGCAGGTGCTCTACGTACGCGCCGGCTCCGGCCAATGGAGCTGCGGCAGCCACCTCTTCGACTAGTACTAGTGGTCGCTAGAGGAGGGCGAAGCCGCGACAGCAGCCGCAGAAGCGGATTTCGGTGAACTTATCCGCTGAAGTCTAGAACGAGGAACGCTAGACCACTCGAGTGCCGCAGCCGTGCCGAGACCGGCTCGCCGTGCCGTCACCGCAGGTCACTCGAAAGCCTGCCCTGCCAGGGCGATTAGGCCATCCCCCACCGCGGGCCGGAAAGTCGTCGGATGCGCGACACACCCCTCCACCGGACTAGTCCAATTGGGCTATCGGCGGTTCTGTGACTCCACCATCGGTGTTTGCACTGCCTCGGATGCGCTGCTAGCGTCCTGCGACTGTTGGCCGGGATCGGGCAGTCCCGAGCACCTTGGGGGCAGGTTCGCCTCGCCCCCTCCCGCTCGGATCGGTACTCCCCGTGCCCGGGTGGTGCGAGGTCTGGACAGGTGTGCAACGACCCCCGCTTCAGCTAGCCCTCTATGGCGCGGCGTTGGCCGCATTGGTCGGTGGCGCGACCGCATTCGTCAGTTTTGACAAGGCCCTCGTCCTCTCCGTGGATGGTCAGGAGCGAAAGGTCCACACCTTCGCAAAGACCGTGGGAGACGTCCTCGAGGATCACAACGTCGAGGTCGGGCCCCATGACACGGTGGCGCCCGGTTTAGGCGCGAAGGTCTCCGACGGCACCCACATCGCCGTCCGCTATGGCCGCATGATCACCGTCAGCATCGACGGCAAAGAGCGCAGCCTCTGGGTGACGGCGAACAGCGTTCAGGAAGCCCTCCAGCAGATCGGTGTGCGCAACGGGACCGCCTTTGTGTCGGTGTCGCGATCGATGCCCATCGGGCGCCAGGGACTCTCCTTTGATGTCCGCTTGCCGCACACGGTCACGTTGGACGTCGAGGGCAAGAGCAGAAAGCTCGAGACGACCGCGCCGACGGTGGCGGCCGCGATCGTCGGGGCCGGCGTCCCGCTGACTGACAAGGATCTGGTCCTCCCCGCTCGCGCGACGTATCCCAAGGACGGCGAGCTCATCAAAGTCTTCAAGATCACCGGGAAGGCGAAGATCAGGACCGAGTCGGTTTCGTATCGGACCAAACGCATCGCCGACTCCAGCATGTACGAAGGCAGCACCAAGGTGATCAGGGACGGGAAGAACGGCTCGCGCCGGGTGGCCTACGAGTTCGTCAAGAGAGACGGTAAGTGGGTGGTCAAGCGCACGCTCTTCGCCGAGTCGCTCAGAAAGTCGGTCAGGCAAGTGATCAGAGTCGGTACGAAGGCGCGACCTGCGCCGACACCGGCGCCTGCACCCGCGCGGCAGTCGGCTCCGGCGCCGAGCGGCAGCTCGGGCGGTCTGAACTGGGCCGCGCTCGCCCAATGCGAGTCTGGCGGCAATCCGAACGCGGTGAGCCCCAACGGCCTGTACTTCGGCCTGTACCAGTTCTCGATATCGACCTGGCAGTCGGTAGGAGGCTCAGGCAATCCGACCGACGCATCGTCAGCCGAGCAGACCCGCCGTGCTCAGATCCTCTACGACCGGGCCGGCAGTTCGCCGTGGCCGGTCTGCGGCAGCAGGCTCTACAGCTAGCCGCCCGTCCGCGTAGCGAACCGCCTGCGGCAAGGGCACCTTGTTCTGGGATTCCTAGAACAAGGTGCCTTTTCTGAGGACAAGAGCGCGTGAAGGCTCGCGTGCCGGAGTGGGCAGGCGTCGGGTCGTAGTGTCAGAGTGTGGCTGATCAGCCCAGGGCTACCGGCGAGGCCGGGACCGATGTGAAGTTGCTCGGCGCCGCAGAGGTCCGTGAGCTCGCCGATCGGCTCGGCCTGCGGCCGAGCAAGCAGCGGGGGCAGAACTTCGTCATCGACCCGAACACGATCCGCCGGATCGTCAGGCTCGCCCGGCTGCAGGACGGCGATGACGTCCTCGAGGTCGGTCCCGGCCTTGGCTCGCTCACCCTGGGTCTCCTCGCGGCGGGCCACCGAGTGCTCGCCGTGGAGGTGGACGCCGCGCTGGCAGGCGCCCTCATGCCAACCGTGCAGCGGCAGGCGCCGACCCGCGCCGCCGACCTCACTGTTGTCGTCGCCGATGCGCTGACGCTGGCTCCCGGATCCGGCCAGCCGGCCGCGCTCGTTGCGAATCTGCCGTACAACGTGGCCGTCCCCGTCTTGCTCCACCTTCTCGCCACGTTCCCGACGATCGCTACGGCGCTGGTCATGGTCCAGGCCGAGGTCGCAGACCGACTGGCCGCCGAACCAGGATCACGGACCTATGGAGTCCCCTCCGTGAAGGCGCGCTGGTACGGGGAGGTGCGCAGGGTGGCGACGATCGGGAGGAGCGTCTTCTGGCCGGTACCCAATGTCGACTCAGCCCTCGTGCGCCTGGTACGCGGGGTTACCCCGCCGACGACGGCAACTCGTAACGAGGTCTTCGCTGTCATCGATGCCGCCTTCGCCCAGCGGCGCAAGACCCTGCGGGCGGCGTTGGCTCCATGGGCGGGCTCTGCGACGGCAGCCGACGCGGCGCTGCGGGCAGCCGGCATCGATCCCCGGGTTCGTGGTGAGTCGCTCACGGTTGAGGACTTCGCCCGGATCGCCGAATACGGCCGCGATGGCTCCGGCTAGTGCGAGGTGGCGCATCGCGGGGCGCCATCATCCGATCAAGACACAAACCGGGTCGTCAGCGGCACGTAGCATCGAGGGTCAGCCCGCCCACCGCCGCAAGGAGTCCAGCCCGTGCAGTCAGTGACCGTACGCGCGCCTGCCAAGGTGAACCTGCAGCTCGCCGTCGGTCCCCGGCGCGAGGACGGTTACCACGACCTGGTCAACGTCTTCCATGCCGTATCGGTCTTCGACGAGGTCACCGCGACCCCGGCGACCAAACTGAGGATCACGGTCGAGGGCGAGGCGGCCGCGGCGGTGCCGACCGGCGAGACCAACCTCGCCGCGAAGGGCGCGCGTGCATTGGCCGCCGTGACACGAACCGACGGAGTCGTCCCGTCCGGCAGTCGCCGCGTTGGGCCCGAGCCGCGGATCCATCTCCATATCAAGAAGGGCATCCCGGTTGCCGGTGGCATGGCGGGGGGAAGCGCCGACGCCGCCGCTGCCCTCGTCGCCTGCGATGCCGTATGGCGGACCGGGCTCTGGGATACGAGAGAGGGCCGCGACACGATCATGGAGATCGCAGCCGATCTCGGTGCCGACGTCCCCTTCGCGCTGCTTGGTGGGACCGCCGTCGGCGTCGGTAAGGGGGACCGGCTCAGCATCGCTCTCGCGCGCGGCACCTATCACTGGGTCTTCGCGCTTGCCGACGGCGGGCTGTCGACGCCGGCCGTCTACGCGGAGTGCGACCGACTGCGCGGTGATCCGGCCGCCGCGCCGAAGCCAATGGCCTCGCCGGCGTTGATGGCCGCACTCTCGGCCGGCGATCCGGTAGCCCTGGGCTCAGCGCTCTCCAACGACCTGCAGCAGGCGGCGATCCAGCTGCGCCCCCAGCTCCGCCGCACGCTCGACGCCGGTCGCGAGCACGGGGCGTTGGGCACGATCGTCTCCGGGTCGGGGCCTACCTGCGCCTTCCTCGCCGCGGACGTGGAGCACATGTACGACATCGCCGTTGCGCTCTCGGCGATGGGCGTCTGCCGGGCCGTTCGTACAGCCACCGGCCCCGCACCTGGCGCGCGCATTGTCGCGAGCGAAGTGGCGACCGGCTCCACCAGGCGGACATGAGGGGCGCCTACACGTCGGATTCTGGGTTGTCGAAAGGCGTGACCAGACGCCGGAGGAGATCGGCCAACATGGAGCGGTCCGCGGCAGGCAAGGCGCCGAGCAGTTCCCGCTCGCGGTCGAGCAGATCAGCGAAGGCCTCATCGACGCTGGTCCGCCCGACGGGGGTCAGCCGTACCAGAACCCCGCGCCGGTCGTGAGGATCGGGCAGCCGCTTGACTAGCCCGCGACCCTCAAGACGATCGATCCGGTTCGTCATCGTGCCCGAGGTGACGAGGGTCTGGGTGAGCAGCTGGCCCGGTGAGAGCTGATAGGGATCACGAGCCCGTCGCAGTGCCGCGAGGACGTCGAACTCCCATACCTCGAGCCCGTGCTTGGCGAACGCCGTCCGCCGCGCGCGGTCGAGGTGGCGCGCAAGCCTGGTCACCCGGCTCAGTACCTCGAGAGGAGAGACGTCGAGGTCGGGCCGCTCGTGCCGCCAAGCCACGACCAGCCGGTCGACCTCGTCGCCGTCGCGCCGGTTGGTCATGGTCGGGAGCATACCCCTCGACACCAAGCATCTTGATATCGAGACAATAGGGGTGGGAGGGCCACCACGGGAGGATGGATGTGGGATCCGGGTCAGTATCTGAAGTACGCCGATGAGCGCGGGCGGCCGTTCGCGGATCTGATCAGCCGGGTGGCCGCCGAGAGGGCGGGGTATGTCGTCGATCTCGGCTGTGGCCCCGGCAACCTGACTGCCACGCTCATCCACCGATGGCCGACTGCCTACGTCGAAGGGGTCGACAGCTCGGCCGAAATGATCGAGAAGGCGACCACGCTAGCCGTCCCGGGAAGGCTCGAGTTCCATGTCGGTGACCTGCGGCGGTGGGAGCCCCACCGCCCCGTCGACGTGCTCGTCTCCAACGCGACGCTGCAATGGGTGCCCGACCACATTCGGCTGTTGCCGAAGCTGGTGAGGGTGCTCGCACCAGGCGGCTGGCTGGCATTCCAGGTGCCGGGCAACTTCAGCGAGCCGAGCCACGAGATTCTCCGCGAACTGGCCGGTGAGCCGCGCTGGGGGCTAGGCGACATCGCATTCCCGTCGTCGCATCAACCCGCGGAGTACGTGGCGGCGTTGGCCACGGTTGGCTGCAGGGTCGATGCGTGGGAGACGACCTACCTCCACATCCTTTCCGGCGCCGACCCGGTCTTCGAGTGGATCAGCGGTACCGGCGCACGCCCGGTCTTGGCGGCGCTCGGACCCGAGGCTCGAGCCGAGTTCTCCGCGGTCTTCAAGGCGCGGTTGCGGGAGGCCTACCCGCCGCGCAACTACGGCACCGTGCTTCCCTTCCGGCGTATCTTCGCGGTCGCAAGGAAATGAGGGCGACCACTGGTGCCGTGGACCTAGATGGGGCACCCTTGCGCACCGTGGAGAGGCAAAGCGTGGCGGCGTCGCCTAACCGGTTAGCCGGCTATGTGGCCGGCGCCAGCCTCTTGGCCCTAGGAATCGTCGGTCTCGTCGTCACCCATGATGTCGGCTTTGCCGACCCTCATGGCCAGTCGCTGCTTGTCTTCTGGCTCAACCCGATGCAGAGCCTGCTGCACCTCGGACTCGGCGCGCTGCTGATCGAAGGCGCACGCCATCCCCTGCTGTGGGCGAGGTTTGCCAACACGATGGCCGGCGGGATCCTCGTCGCCGTCGGTCTGGTGGGTCTCGTTATGGCCGGCGGGTCGCAGGCTGACTTGCTTGCGCTGAACCAGGCGGACAACCTGCTGCACATCGCCATCGGCGCGGTACTGCTGGCCGTCAGCGAGACCAAACGGTGAAGCCGGCCTGGCGTACGGTTGCTCCGTGGTGAGCCCGCAGGGCCGGCAGACCCGGCGTCCCGACGAGGTGTCGCCCGTACAGGCGGCCGACGGCTCACCCCGCGCACGCGTACAACCCCTGCGAAAGCTGTCCTCGGTCGAGACTGCGAGTCGTAACCGGCACCTGCTGCGGCGAGCGGTCCGGACGATGTTCATCATCGCGGTCGTCACCTTGGGAGCGATCGCGGTCGGCAAGCAATGGCCTGACGTCCAGGACAGCATCGGCCGGCTCGGTCCGCTGTCATTGGTCTTGTCTTTGTGCGCCGTCTTCGCGGGACTTGTGACCTCGGTCCTCATCTGGCGCGCCATTCTCACCGACCTCGGCTCACCGCTCGCATTCGGCACCGCGGCACGGATCTTCTTCGTCGGACAGCTCGGGAAGTACATCCCCGGCTCGGTGTGGCCGATATTGGCCCAGATGGAAATGGCGCGCGACCGCGGAGTGCCGCGCCGGCGTTCCGGCGCGGCCTACGTGATCACCGTCCTGGTTGTTTTTGTGGCGGGGTTGGCCGCGGCCGCCGCCACGCTTCCCCTCGCGGCCAGCGACGCCGCGGCTCACTACCGATGGCTCTTCCTGCTCGCTCCGGTGATCGCAGCTGCTCTTCATCCGCGGCTGCTCAATCCTGCGCTCGCGCTGATCTTCCGGGTGACTCGTCGGGAACCGCCGGAGCGGCCGTTGACTTGGCGCGGGCTTGGCGCCGCGTTCGGCTATGCGCTGGTGGCCTGGACGTTCTTCGGGCTGCAGCTGGCGGCTCTCGTTGCTGACTTGGGCGTCGGCGTCGGTCGAGCCATCCTGCTCTCCATCGGCAGTTTCGCCCTTGCCTGGATCGCGGGACTGCTGTTCGTGGTCGCTCCCGCCGGAGCAGGCGCGCGCGAGGTAGCCCTGGTGGCGCTCCTCGCCCCCGTGCTCGACCGCGGCGAGGCCATCGTTGCCGCGCTGGTCTCCCGGTTGCTCATGACCATCGGTGACTTGCTCGCAGCAGCGGCCGCCGCCATCGCCTATGCCCGCCGACGTCAACCGGATTGACATCGTCTTGCTGTGGACATGCGGTGCTGCGCTCATCATGACGGCGTAGGCTTGCCGTTCGTCGCAATTGGTCGAGCTGAGGTCGAAGGGCCTCTAGATCCGAGGAGCCGTTAATCGTGGCGCCCCGTGTGCTCGTCGACGCGACCGCCGTTCCCGCCGACCGCGGCGGTGTCGGGCGGTACGTCGATGGCCTTCTCGCCGCCTTGGCTTCCGCCGGAGCCGATCTCGCTATCGTCTGTCAGCGCACCGATGCGGAGCGTTACGGGCGGATCGCTCCCCTGGCGAGGATCGTGCCGGGTCCGGCCGCGATCTCCCACCGGCCTGCCCGCCTGGCCTGGGAGCAGGCATCGCTCCCCTTGGTCGCCCAGCAAGTAGGCGCAGACGTTATTCACGCGCCCTATTACTCGGTGCCGCTGCGACCTGGCCGGCCGGTCGTCGTCACCATCCACGACGTCTCGGTGTTCTCGATGCCGGAGATCCACAGCCCGGTGAAGGCCGGCTTCTACCGGTCGGCGACCAAGACAGCGATCCATCGTGCGGCGCGGGTGATCGTGCCCTCGAAAGCGACCAGGGACGAGCTCGTCTTGCTGCTCGACGCCGATCCGTCCATCATCGACGTCGCCTATCACGGTGTCGACACCGAGCAGTTCCACCTTCCTTCGGAGCAGGAGCGACGCCGGGTCAGCGACAGGCTAGGCCTGCACGGGCTGCCATACGTCGCGTTCCTGGGCGAGATCGCACCCAGGAAGAACGTCCCTGAGCTCGTCCACGGCTGGGCTGCAGCGGTGCGAGATCTCGACCAGCCACCGGCCCTCGTGTTGGCCGGATCCACCGGCTGGGATGGTGACGTCGACCGTGCAGTAGCCGAGGTTCCCTCTCACCTGCGTGTCGTAAGGCCCGGCTACCTGCGCGTGAGCGATCTGCCCGGCTACCTCGGGGGAGCACTCGTCGTCGCCTATCTCAGCCAGGCCGAAGGCTTCGGGCTGCCGGTGCTCGAGGCCATGGCCTGCGGCGCCCCGGTGCTGACCGCACGGCGGCTCTCCTTGCCTGAGGTCGGTGGGGACGCCGTCGCCTACACCGAGCCCGACGCCGCGAGCATCGCCGAAGGACTGCGCCGACTGCTCGCCGATGACGAGGCGAGGCATGCCCTGGGTGCGGCCGGCCACGCGCGGGCTCGAGAGTTCACCTGGGCCGCCTCGGCCGAGGCCCACATGGCTGCGTACTCACGGGCGGTCGGTGGCGGCTGACCAGCCCCTGCTGAGTCCGATCGATTGAATCCGCCGGTGCCGGCGCGTGCGTGTCAGGGTGGGGTCGTCAGGGAGAGGGGATCGGTAGCCAGATGACCGAAGCGATCGTGCTCGTCGGCGGCAAGGGAACGAGGCTGCGCCCGCTCACCGTGAACACGCCAAAGCCGATGCTGCCGTGCGCCGGGGTGCCTTTCCTCACTCACCAGCTCGCCCGCCTCAAGGAGGCGGGAGTCGACCATGTCGTGATGGCCATGGCCTTCCGCCCTCAGGCGTTCGTCGACTACTACGGCGACGGCAGTTCACTCGGCTTGGCGATCGACTATGTGACAGAGGAGGTGCCGCTCGATACCGGCGGCGGTATCCGCAATGTCCTCGGCTGGCTGCACAGCGGCCCGGACGACCCAGTCCTGGTGCTGAACAGCGACATCCTCTCCGAGCATTCGCTCAAGGCGCAGCTTGCCGTCCATGATGAGGCGGAGGCAGCCGTGACCTTGCATCTGACCAGGGTCCAGGACGCGCGCGCCTACGGTTGCGTGCCGACCGACCCGGACGGCCGGGTGAGCGCCTTCCTCGAAAAGATGCCCAGTCCCATTAGCGACCAGGTCAACGCAGGTTGCTATGTCTTGCGCCGCCGCGTTATCGACGAGATCCCCGCGGGTCAGGTCGTTTCGGTCGAACGCCATATCTTCCCCGAGCTTCTGGCGGCTGGGCGCCGGGTGGTCGGGTATCTCGATGACGGCTACTGGCTCGATGTCGGCACACCCGCGGCGTTCGTCAAGGCGAGCGCCGATCTCGTCCTCGGTCGGGTGCGATCGCCTGCGATACCGCACATCGATGGGGAGGTCCTCGTGCTGCCTGGCGGAGTCGTCGAGGCCAGCGCCAGAGTGGCCGCGGGGACCTGCGTAGGGCGTGGCGCGATCGTGGGCGCGGGCGCCGCAGTAGACGGCTCGGTCCTCTTCGACGGAGCCGTCGTCGAGCATGGGGCCGCGGTATATAGCTCAGCGATCGGCGCGGGCGCGAGGATCGGCGCAGACACGATCGTGGATTGCGCTGTCGTCGGCGACGGCGCGCTGGTCGGCGCCGGCAACGAGCTGCGAGCCGGCATGCGCGTATGGCCTGGCACGGTGCTCGCCGACGGCTCAGTGCGGTTTTCCAGCGACGTGCGGAACTGATCGGCGGCGTCGCACCAGCACCGCACCCCGCGACACTAGGGCGCGTTGGGCTCTGGTGCGTCGCTGAACGGGAACTGGGTCATGAACTGGTCGACGGCCTCGCCGCTGACCTGCCCGCAGAGCTGGCGGTGACCAAGGCCGGCGGACCCGGCGCCATCGCCCTTGGCGCTCCAGTGCGACAGCGCGATGTGCTTGCCATCGGGGAAGGCACCCCGGCTCTCGTCCCAGGCAGACACGATGAACTTCCTGCGGTCGGAATCCTTCGGCACCCGGCTGCTCAGGTCCTTGAGCGTGGTGAGCTGGTCGCCGGTCACCGTGCTGTCATACCAGAGGATGGTGTAGCCGTGCTCCAGGTTGTGGACCAGGTTCTCGATCGGGGGGCGATCCTCGCCTGTGTAGAAATGCCGGTCGATCGGCTGGGGTGTCAGGAAGTGGTTGCCGCCCACGGGCGGAACGGTCGAATAGTTGACGTGGGTAATGGACTCGTTCGATCCGCCGGTTCCCGGCCCGACATGGGTGGCACTGTCGACAGGGTCGTTGGTGACCGGGTCGCACTGGGCCGCCGCGGCGGACACGCCGAACTCGTTCAGCGCTTTGTTGTTCTGCCGGCTCTTGTTGATCATCGGAACGACAGCCGCGGCGATGATGCCCAGCGCGACGACCGCTGTCAGTACGACGAAGATCAGATTCCTCCGGCGCTCGCTCGCCTTCTGCGCTCGCCGCATCTCTTCCAGCTTTGCGCGACGGTCTCTCGCCTCGGACCTCTTCGTCTTATTGGCCACGGTGGTCTCTCTGGTCGTATCGGTGGCTGGGAGGGCGAGTCTACGTACTTCGCGGGGTTGCGTGGTAATGACGGTGCAGACTCGTGTTCGTGCCGGAACTGACTCGTGCCTGGCGGCCAGGGCGGCCGGTGGACTTGCATGCCACGCTCGGCTCGTTGCGCCGCGGTCGTGGCGACCCGGCGTACCGAACCGATCCGCACGGCGGGATCTGGCGAGTCAGCCGCACCCCCCACGGTGCGGGCACAATCCGGCTGGCCATCAGCCACGCGGACGCCGCGGTGACCGCCACAGCCTGGGGACCGGGCGCCGCGTGGTTGATCGAATCGCTTCCAGCTCTGCTGGGTTCAGACGACGATCCGGCCGGATTCGTTCCGTGCCATGAGATCGTGCAGCAGGCGGCCAGGCGATATCGGGGGTGGCGGGTGCCGGCGACGGGGCTGGTGATGGAGTCGCTGGTGCCGGCGATCTTGGAGCAGAAGGTGACTGGCCGGGAAGCGTGGCGCTCCTGGCGCGAGCTGATGTGGAGGTTCGGCGACCCTGCGCCCGGCCCAGACACGATGCCGCGAGGGATGAAGGTGATCCCCGCGCCGCGGACCTGGGTCCAGATTCCGTCGTGGGAGTGGCATCGGGCGGGCGTCGACGGTGGGAGAGTGCGAGCGATCCGATCGGCCGCGGCGGTCGCCGGTCGGCTCGAGGAGACCGCTCGGCTGGGGCTAGCGGAGGCCGAGCGCCGGCTGCGCTTGATCCCCGGCGTCGGTGTGTGGACCGCGGCCGAGGTACGGCAGCGAGCGCATGGCGACGCGGACGCTGTCTCCATCGGCGACTTCCATTTGCCGGGGATGGTGGGCTGGGCGCTGACGGGGCGGAAAGTGGACGATGCCGGCATGCTTGAGCTGCTCGAGCCCTATGTGGGACACCGCTATCGGGCGGTTCGCATGATCGAGCTGGCCGGGCTTGGTCCGCCGCGGCGGGGGCCGCGATTCGCCCCGCGTGACTACCGTGCCATGTGATCTCAACGGCTGAGCATGAAGGCTGTGGGGTCGCGCTGTGGGCGCTCGGGCGGTGGGCCGGCAGCTCGCCCGACCGCGATGGTGCCCATGGGGTCCCAGTCGGCGGGTAGGTCGAGTTCGCGCCGTACCACGTCCTGGCAGAAGAGCGTGGAGGAGACCCACGCTGAGCCAAGCCCTTCAGCGGCCAGCGCAACGAGGAGGTTCTCGATGCCCGCGCCCATCGCGAGCAGAAACATGGCGTGCTCGGCGGCGGCCCGGCGGGGGTCCGGGTAGGGATGCGCACCGTCACCTACGAGGCAGGGAACGACGAGGTACGGTGCACGCCGGAGCACATCCCCGCGGCGTAGCCGGCGTTGGATCGACTCTTCGGAGAAGCCGTCCCCTCGCAGGTCCGCGGTCCACGCTTCGCGCATCGCGTCGAGCAGCTGCTGCCGGCGTCCAGCCGACTCGAGCATGACGAAGCGCCACGGCGTCGTGTGATGCGGGGCTGGCGCTGTGACGGCCGCGGCGACCGCACGGCGTACTGCCGCAGGGTCAACGGGAGTGGTCGAGAACTCGCGGACGGTGCGCCGCGCGGTCACCGCGGTGCGCATCGCCTCTGCTGTCCCTAGCCGGAAAAGATCCTCCTCGACCGGCCGGATCATGGCCGCCGCTCCGGGGCCGTCCTCATCGAGCACCAGGTGAGCCAGGCCGCGGATGATCGCGACCGGGACGCCGGCGAACTTTCCCTTGACCAGCTCCGCGGCGGATGCGACCTCGTCGGCGATGGCAGGGATGGTTGCGGACAGCTGGTTGCCGTACCTGTCGACCCGACCGCGCAGGTCAACGAGGGGGGTCAGGCCGGCCACTCCGACGGCGATGTCCACCAGGCCCGCGCGCCACGGACGGCCGACCGTGTCGGAGACGACCACGCCGATCCGTACACCGAGACGCTCGCCGATGGTTCTGCGCAGCCGGCGGGCCGACGCGTCAGGATCATCGGGCAGCAGGACGACCGAACCGGGCGCGACATTGGAGGCGTCGACGCCGGCCGCGGCGAGCACGAGGCCATGCTTTGTCTCGACGATGCGCATCGAGTCGCGCTCGGCGACGAGCCGGACGGTCTCAGCCTCGATGGCATCGTCCCTTGACACACCTGGGCTGACCCGGCCTTCAGCCTTCGAGACGATTTTGGATGTGACGACGACGACGTCGCCATCCCGCAGGTCGGTCAAGGTATCGCTGAGCAGTGAACCCAGATCGGTGCCGGGCTTGACCTCGGGAATCCCGTGGACCGGCTGCACCTCGAGAACGGCCGCTGTGCGCTCGGTCACGCTCCCACCTCGTTTGCCAAGGCTAGTGCGGCCTTGGCCATCTCGGCCGTCGCGGCAACCGAGCTCATCATCAGCGGGACGGCGATGCAGGCGATTCCGGCCGCCTGTACGGCCTCGACCGCGGCAGCGTCGACCTGGTCCACCAGCCATCCGTCGAGAATCTCCGGGCCGTAGTGCAGGGCGACCGCGGCCGCCGTCGTCTCGACGCCAATCGCGGCGAGGACCTTGTCGGCCATGCCGCGCACGGGTGCGCCGCCGACGATCGGCGAGAGGCCAACCACCGGTGCATGCGCGGCCGCCACGGCGTCCCGCACTCCCGGCACGGCGAGGATTGTGCCGACGCTCACGACCGGGTTCGACGGCGGAAGGACGAGGACCTCCGCGGCCGCGATCGCCTCCAAGACACCAGGAGCCGGCTTCGCGTCCTCGATGCCGACCGCGCGGATCGCCAGCGCCTGGGGTCGCGCTTGCAACCCCACCCAATACTCCTGGAAGTGCACAAGCCGAGTGCGGGCCACTGCGCCCTCATCCGCTATCAGCACATGTGTCTCGACGGGATCGTCGCTCATCGGAAGCAGCCGAACCCCCGGCCGCCACCGCTTGCACAGCGTCGAGGTCACCGCGGACAGCGGGTGGCTTGCCTGGAGTAGTTGGGTGCGCGCGATATGGGTGGCGATGTCGCGGTCCCCGAGGGTGAACCACCGAGGCTCGGCGCCGTACTCCCGCAGCTCGTCCCGTACCGTGAACCGCTCGTCGGCGCGGCCCCAGCCCTGCTGTTGGTGGATACCGCCGCCGAGTGTGTACATCACGGTGTCCAAGTCGGGGCACACTCGCAGACCAAACAGCGTGATGTCGTCACCGGTGTTCCCGATGACGGTGATGTCTGCATCTGGCACCGCGGCGCGCAGTCCGGTGAGGAAGCGCGCGGCCCCGATACCACCGGCGAGAACGACGATCTGCATGGCGGCCAGTCTCCCTGCTGCGGCGGTGGCTCTGCGAGCCCGGTCGAGTCGGGGGTCGCAGAGCCACCGGCGAGGCCGCCCTCGGGGGGCAGAGAACGGCCCCGCGGCGCCTGAGATCCCGAGTCATCGCAGGCACCGCTCGGCTCCGGCCAGGAGGAGGCAGCGGCCGGGTACCGAGGTCATGACCGCGTGTTGCGTCGGTCGCGTAGCGTGCAGGAGACCTGACAGGCAGTCAAGACCTGACCGATAACACCTTGGTGACCCGATCGTGTCCGCTCCCGCATTGAGAACGAAGTCGACTTGACGGTTCGTCGTTACGGACGTGTAATTCCATGTGTGTCATTTACTGCGCGCACCATCGCGCGGTTTCCGCCAGCCGGCACTGAGGGTCGCCGGAGACGGGGCACGGGGGCGAATCACGGGGTGAGGAGGTCGCCATGGGCAAGGTATTCATCCTGCTCGCTGGCACCGGAGAGGATCTCGGCTGGCAGGAGCGCGCACTGTGCGCACAGACAGACCCGGAGGCGTTCTTTCCGGAAAAGGGCGGTTCCACCCGGGAGGCGAAGAAGGTCTGCCTCTCCTGCGAGGTGCGGGCCGAGTGTCTGGAGTATGCGCTCGCCAATGACGAGCGATTCGGGATCTGGGGTGGCCTCTCCGAGCGGGAGCGGCGGCGCCTGCGCAAGCGCGCTGTCTAACACCCAAGCCCACTCGAGTCGGTCTTTTCCAACGCAAAGTGACGGTGAATGAGCGGTCCGTGGTGAATGTCGGACTGGCATTTCCCATCCCTTCGAGTCGCGTAGGGTGTTACGCCACGGCCTAGTGACGGGGCATTAGGCCGCGTCCGAGTCGCCGCACGAGATGGGTTCGAGTCGCCAGACAATGTCTTCGGCACCCCAGACCATCGCGTACGCACGACACGACGTCACAGCAGTCCTCGTCACGCATGACGGGGAACGGTGGGTCGGTCGGGTCATCGACGCGTTGGCGGCGCAGGAGCGACCGATCCAGCGGATCGTGGCCGTCGACACCAGCAGTCGAGACGGCACTATCGACATCCTCAATCAGAGCCTTGGTGAAGGCAGGGTCATCACCCGACCGCGCGATGCAGGCTTCGGCCAGGCGGTCGCCTTCGGCGTAGGCGCGGTATTCGGCGGCCTGCCGCCGCCCGCTGTCCGGGGGGATCCGGACGAGCCGGTCGAATGGATCTGGATCGTCCACGACGATTGCGAACCCGCGACCGATGCATTGCACTACCTGCTCGCGCTCGCCGATGAGAACCCGGACGTGGGTGTTGTCGGACCAAAGGTCCTCGGCTGGTACAACTCACGGGAGATTCTCGAAGCCGGGCTGACAGTGGCGCCGTCGGGACGCCGCGAGACCGGGCTGGATCGTGGCGAGGAGGACCAGGGCCAGCACGACGGGCAGCGGCGGGTGCTCGCGGTGAGCAGCGCTGGCATGCTCATCCGGCGCGACGTCTGGGAGGCGTTGCGCGGATTCGACCGCCATCTCCCCTTCATGCGGGACGACCTCGATTTCTGCTGGCGGGCCAGTCAGGCCGGGTGGCAGGTCGTCGTCAACACCGACGCCGTTGTCTATCACGCCGAGGCCGCGGCGAGGGAGCAGCGCCGGCTTGCGACAAGGGTCGGCCGCGCGCATTACCTTGACCGGGCGCACGCCCTCTACGTCCTGCTCGTCAACATGCGGCTGGCCAGGGTGCCGCTCGCCCTGGTGCGGCTCGGGCTCGGCACGTTGGCGCGGTCATTCGGTTATCTCGTCGCGAAGCTCCCCGAGTACGCCGCCGACGAGGTGCTCGCGCTCGGCTCTGTGGTCGGCCGGTTCCCCAGGCTGATCCGAGCCAGATTCGCTCGGCATCGTCGCCGCGCGGTGAAGGCGAAGGACCTACGCACGCTGTTCCCTCCCAGGGGGAGCCAGCTGCGGCACATCATCGACGCGGTCGCGGAACGGCTGCCGCATACCCACGTCGGCAAAGACCGGACCGGGCGGCCGGCCGCAGAAGCCGGGCCGGTGGCCGATGAAGTGGAGGACCTCGAGGGCGACGACACCCCGATCACGCGGCGGATCACGGGCCAGCCGCTCGTGGTCCTGCTGTTCGGTCTGTCGGTCCTCACCCTGCTCGCCGCCAGGCAGCTCGTGGGCGGGGGCCGCCTGATGGGCGGCGCCCTGCTGCCCGCGCCGGACCATGCGAGGGACCTCTGGCAGATCTACTTCAGCTCCTGGCATCCGGTCGGGGTCGGCAGCGGCGCCACCGCCACGCCGTACATCGGTGTCATCGCGGCCTTGTCCACGGTGCTGTTCGGCAACGCATCCCGCGCGGTTGATCTCTTGGTCGTCGGCGCCGTCCCGCTCTGCGGCCTGACCGCCTATCTCGCTGCGCGGAAAGTGGTCGCCTCGCGGCTGCTTCGGCTGTGGGCGGCAGGTGCGTACGCATTGCTGCCCGCGGTCACCGGCGCGGTCGCCACCGGACGCCTGGGAACGACGGTCGGCGCGATCCTGCTGCCGATTGCCGGACTCGGCGCCGTACGGACGATCGGCCTCGACGGGCGGCCGGGCACGTGGCGGGCTGCCTGGGCGACCGGCCTCTTACTGGCCATCATTACCGCATTCGTTCCGGTCGCCTGGCTGATTGCGCTGGCGTTGGCGATCGTCGCGGTTGTCCTGCGGGCGCGTAGCACCGGCGCGCGGCTACGGCTGGTCGCGGTTTTGGTCACGCCTGTCTTCGTGCTGCTGCCATGGTCGATCGCTCTGTTTAGGCAGCCTTCATTGATCTTCCTCGAGGCGGGCCTGCCCGGCCCTGGGCTGTCCGACACCGATGTCAGCCCGCTCGCGCTGCTCCTCCTGCACCCGGGCGGCCCGGCGATGTACCCGGTATGGATCAGCGCCGGTGTCCTACTGGCCGGATTCGCCGCTCTGCTGCGCAGCGAGCGGCGCGGCATCGTGACCGCCGGCTGGACACTCACACTCGCTGGTCTCGTCGTCGGCCTGTTCATGAGCCGGGTCCACGTCACCGGGCCCACGCTCATCACCGCGGTACCCGCCTGGCCCGGCTTCGCCACCGTGGTGATGGGGGCGGGCCTGCTGCTCGCCGCCCTGATCGGCGCCGAGGGAGCCCGCGATCGCATCGCCGCGACCAGTTTCGGCTGGCAGCAGCCGCTGAGCGTGGGCGTCACGGTGCTGGCTGTCATCGCCCCGGCGGTTGCCGGTCTGTGGTGGATCCGCTTCGGTGCCGACGACCCGGTGGAGCGGCGCAACCCGGTCGTGCTGCCTCAATTCATCGCTATGGACGGACAGACCAGCGACAGGCCGCGGACGCTCGTGCTCCGGCCGCGGACCAACGAGTTGCTGGCCTATTCCCTCCTGCGGGACGTCGGCCCGCGCCTCGGTGACGCCGAGACCGCGCCGCGGCGTGGGACGTACGCCGGGCTGGACCAGATCGTCACCCAAATCATCACCGGGCGCGGGCAGGACGAGGTCGACCAGCTCGCTGACTACGCGATCCGGTACGTCCTGCTGACGAGCCCCATCGACGGGGATCTCGTCCGCACCCTCGACGGGGTGCCCGGCCTGAGCCGGATAAGTGTCACTGAGGGCAACGCGCTGTGGAGGATCGACGCCCCCTCGGCCCGGCTGCGCATAATCCCGCCACAACCCAGCGGGGATAACCTGCTGGCCGCGAAGGCACCGGAGGCGGCGAAGGCGGTGGCGGTGCCGTCGGCCGAGGTCGGTGCCGCGACGTCCGTACCGGCAGGCCCGGCGGGGCGCCAGCTCGTCCTCGCCGAGAACGCCGACTCAGGCTGGCGGGCCACGCTGGACGGCCGCCCCCTCAAGCGGGTGGTCTACAACGGCTGGGCGCAGGCGTTCGTCCTTCCCGCCGACGGTGGGCAGCTCGAACTCACGCATCACAGTTCCTCGCGTAACCGGTGGTTGCTCGTTCAGGGCCTGGCGATCGCCGTCGTGATCGTGTTGGCGCTGCCCGGCGGGCGCCGTGCTGGTGAGATCCTCGCCGTGGACGAGACCGTTGCGGTGGAGCGGCGTCGCCGGGCCCGCGCGGCGGGCCTGGCTGAGGAGCCGGAGTACGCGGCGGCGGGAGCCCCGCCGCCTTGGCTGGGTGAGCCCGGCTACGCCGAACCTGAATACTCCGAGCCTGGGTACCCCGAGCCTGCTTACTCCGAGCCTGCTTACTCCGAGCCTGGGTACCCCGAGCCGCGTCACCTCGAGCCGACCGTGGCAGACGCCGAGCTCGAGGTGTACCGCGCGGGCCTCGACGAGCACGCCTACCGGGACGTGCCCTATGAGCAGATCCCTTACGAGCAGCTCAGCGACGGCCAGGACGCATTTGGCGGGGTGCAGTCGCCGCCCTACGGCCAGCAGGTGCCAGCACAGCCGACCTACCCGACGGGTGAGCAGCCGGCTTACGTCCATCCGGAGCCGGGTCCCCTGGATTACGATCCGGCGGCGGCCTGGCAGCGGGGCTATGCCGACCCCGGTCCGTCCCCGCCAACGGCCCACCCACCCGACGCCGGATACGATCCGTACGACTCCGCCGGTGATCCAGCCGTGCCAGCGCAGGCCGCGCCGGACGCCGTGACCGCCAGCTACGAAGTCGTCAGGGATGAGCCTTACCCGTACGGCGGCCCGGTTGACGACGGCTATTCGCCGCCCGGCGGCTACGGCTATGGCGAGCCACAGGCCACCTACCTCGATCCAACGGTCGGACCCTACGAACCGCAGGAGGGAGTCCCCGGCCAGGCCCAGCCGCCGAGCGACGACGGTTACGGCTCGCCCGGCCCGTTCCAGGGCGCTTCCTACGAGCCCGACACGGGCCACATTGCTCGGGTACGCCGCAGTGGCCGGCACGCCGGCAAGCCCGCCGAGGACGACGGCGCCGACCCACACGGCGGCCCATCGTGAGCCGCACCGCGCGCAGCCTGCTTGCCGTGACCGCCGTCGTCGCCGGCTGTGTCGGCGCGACCGAGGTGCTCGGCGCGCCAAGCACGCCGACCGTCCCCGTCGGAACGCGGGTTCCGGTGACCGCGGCTGACTCGGTCTGCCCGTACGCCGAGTCGGAGAACGTCGCGATCAACACATCGAGGGTCTCCGCCGCGATCCCACCCGTCTCGGCCGGCACCGAGCACGCTGCTAGCGCCGACAAGGAGGTGGGCGCCAAGGACACGGCGATCGCCGAGGTCACCAGGTTCGGCCAAGCGAAGGGTGCGGCGATCAGCCTGGTGAAGGCAGGCAGCACTGCGTCGGTAGACGTGAAGCGGCCGGCCTCGAAGCAGTCGAGCGCCTTCTCGGCGGTAGCCACCGGCTCGCTCGCACCTGGGTTCACCGTGGCCGCGACGACGTACCTGGACTTCGACAAGGGCACCGACGGCCAAGGCCAGCGGCGCGGCCTGGCCAGCCAAACGTGTCCAGAGCCAGGGACGGAGTTCTGGTTCCTTGGTACCGCTGCGGACATCGATAGGGACGCAGAGCTTTATCTTGTGAACCCCGAGAGCGCTCCGGCGCAGCTGGACATCGACCTCTACAGCGAGGCCGGCCCGATCACCACGCCGACGATAGTCGCTCATCGCGGACTGGTCATCGAGGCCGCCACAGCGCGAACGCCGATCAGTCTGACGACCTTGACATCTGAGGCGGGGAAGCAGCCAAGGTCGGCGGTCGCGGTCCATGTCTCGGTCCGGGTCGGCCGGATAGCGGCGGGCCTGCTGGACGCGCAGCAGCGGCGAGGCGTCGGCGCGGGAATCGATTGGCTCGCTCCGATGGACAAACCTGCGACTGCGGGAGTGATCCCGGGAATTCCGGGCGGAAAGGGCGAGCGGTCGCTCTACCTGTTCACACCCGAAGAGGGCGGGGCACTCGTCCGGCTGTCGCTGGCCGGTCCGAACGGGACCTTCACGCCAGCCACAGAAAAGGGCTCCATCGACAGCGTCGCGGTTGACGGCGGCAAGGTTGTGAAGGTGGATCTCGCCGACGCGGCTCAGCGGGAAGATTTTTCCGTCATCGTGCAGGCGGACGAGCCGGTCCTCGCGGCCGTGCGAGTGGCGACAGCCTCGGGCAAGGTCGATTACGGGTACGTCCCCATGGCCGAGCCTCTCACCGGCCCGTCGGTGGCTGCTGACGTCCGCGCGGCGGAGGGCTACGCGAGCACGCTGCTGTTCACCGCCCCGACCGGCGATGCGAAGGCGACTCTAACCTTGCTGATCAAGGGCAAGTCACCAAAGCAGCTGCGGGACGTCACCGTCAGGGAGGGCACGACGGTTGAGGTATCCCTCAAGGGCATCGGAAGGGCCGCCGCTGTGGTGGTGACGCCGCAGCCCGGATCTGCGCCGATGTACGGATCCCGGGTGATGACCCGCAAGGCGGACGGCGGCGACATGCTCACAATCGAGCCCTTGCCACCGAGCCGCACGAGCACGCTGGTGCCCAAGGTGGTCAACGACCTGTCCGCGGGGCTGCGCCCGGCCGAGGTCGGAAACTGACGCTCGGCGGGGAGGAGGCTGACACCGCTGCCTCAGTCGTCGGCGTCCTCGCCGCCTGCGTAATGAGGGTCGACGGCGTCCGGTTCGAGCCCGAACAGCTCTGCCACTTCCTCGACCACGATGTCGTACACCAAGGCGCGCAGCTCTTCGCGGCCCGCAGCCCGCGCTTCGACCGGACGCCGGTAGAGAACCACCCGTGGCGGTAGCACTCCGGCGGCGGGAAAAAGCTTCGACAAGGGCACTGGGTCATCGGACCAGAGTGCGGCGTCGTTCGGCGGTACCTCCTCGACGGCGAACTCGACACCATCGAGCTGTTCGGCCCACCGGGACTCGAGGCGCTCAACGGCGTCCAGGACCATATCGTCGAACCGATCCGAGCGACTGCGCGAGATCGGCAGTTGAGGTGGCGCCAGCGGGCCGCGCAAGCCCCGGCCGCGACGATCACGACGGGTGCGTGCGATCCGAGTGATTTGCTCGGCCACTGTCCCTCCTCCCGCGCCCCAGTCCTCGCGTGCCTACGGCTGAGGGTAGCTGCCCGGCAGGTCCCCGCGGGAGGCTCTCCAGATGACGATCTTTGGCGCGTCTCCGGCGGGTGCTCGGGAGGAGCACAGCGGCACGTTCGCGACACGAAATCTGAACCGCTGGCCTCAATGTTCGCCCCGACGGCCGCGCCGGGGTACCTTCCACCCTCGTGGGAGGTTGGTGGGGAGCCGAGGAGAAAGCGTGAGCCCACTGCGACGATGCTCACGAACCGCGTGCGGCAACGCCGCCGTCGCCACGTTGACTTACGTCTACGCCGAGTCCACGGCAGTCCTCGGTCCGCTGGCCACTCACGCCGAGCCACACTGTTATGACCTCTGCGCCGATCATTCGGAGCGGCTGACCGCGCCACGTGGCTGGGAGATCGTCCGGTTGGCCATCGATCCCGAAGACGAGGGACCGAGCAGTGATGATCTTGAAGCACTGGCCAATGCGGTCAGGGAGGCCGGGTGGGCGCCTGAACCGGAGGACGACGGGGGCAGCCGGCGGGCACGCTTGCGCTTGCTCCGCGACCCCACTTGATCCTGGCGCCCTGATCTCGGTGGCGAGCGAGGTGTCGCTGACCGGGTATGGTCTGGGCCGTGCCTGACCTCTCCCAAATCGTCAAGGCCTACGACATCCGCGGCGTGGTCCCCGATCAGCTCGATACGGGGGTGGCCGAGGCGGTCGGCGCCGCCTTTGCCCGGGTGACCGCTGCCGCGCAGGTCGCGGTCGGCCGTGACATGCGACCGTCCTCGCCAGAGCTCGCGGCGGCGTTCGCGGCCGGCGCGAACGGCCAGGGCGCCAACGTGGTGGACATCGGCTTGGCGTCGACCGATCAGCTCTACTTCGCCAGTGGCTCTCTCGACGTACCCGCCGCGATGTTCACCGCGAGCCACAATCCGGCCCGCTACAACGGCATCAAGCTCTGCTGGGCGGGTGCCCGGCCGGTGGGCCAGGACACCGGCCTGGCAGACATCCGCCGTCTCGCGGAGGAGGGTGTTGCGCCGGGGGACGGCACTCAAGGCTCGGTCGAGCAGCGGGATCTGCTGCATCCATATGCGGACTACCTCAAGAGCCTGGTGGACCTCTCCAAGATCAGACGGCTCACGGTGGTGGTCGACGCCGGCAACGGGATGGCCGGCCACACGGTCCCGGTCGTGCTCGACGGACTCCCCCTCGACGTCGTACCGCTCTTCTTCGAGCTGGACGGGAACTTCCCCAACCACGAGGCGAATCCCATCGACCCGGCCAACCTGGTTGACCTCCAACGCGCGGTCCGTGCTGAGGGAGCCGACATCGGGCTCGCCTTCGACGGCGATGCGGATCGGTGCTGGGTGGTGGACGAGCGCGGCGAGTCGGTCCCACCATCGACGATCACCGCACTGGTCGCCGTACGGGAGCTAGCCAAGGAGCCGGGCGCGACGATCATCCACAATCTGATCACCTCCAGGGCCGTACCAGAGATCGTCCGCGAGCACGGCGGTGTCCCGCTGCGAACCCGGGTGGGCCACTCCTTCATCAAGGCGGAGATGGCGAAGACCGGGGCCATCTTCGGCGGCGAGCACTCGGCGCACTATTATTTCCGCGACTTCTGGGGAGCGGACACCGGCATGCTGGCCGCCCTGCACGTGCTCGCCGCCCTCGGCGAGCAGGCTGGGCCACTCTCGGAGTTGCTTGCCGACTTCACCCGCTATTCGGCGAGCGGCGAGATCAACAGCACGGTCAGCGACCAGGCCGAGCGGCTCGGCGCCGTCCGCGCAACGTATGAGGGCAAGCCGGATGTGTCCATCGACGAGCTCGACGGTCTGACCGTTTCGGCACAAGACTGGTGGTTCAACCTTCGGCCGTCCAACACCGAGCCGCTGCTTCGCCTCAATGTCGAGGCTGCAGACAGCGCCACCATGCAGTCCGTGCGCGACGCCGTCCTGGCGATCGTGCGTGCTGATTGACGTGAGGGAGGCGTCCGTGCACATCGAACCGTCCCTGCTCGAGATCCTTGCCTGCCCCAACTGCCACTCGCCGCTACGCGTTGATGACGCAGCGAGTGAGCTGGTTTGTACTAATCCGGCCTGCGGCCTCGCCTATCCGGTCCGTGATGACATCCCTGTGCTCCTCATCGACGAGGCGCGCCGTCCCGATGATCACAGCGGCGGTTCGTCCCCGGCGGGAGAGGCCGCCGATTCGGGGCCGGCGTGAGGATCGAGGTCGACGACGGGCTGCTCGACGATCCGGAGAGGCTCGCGGCCGCCGATCCTGGCGCGATGCTTCGCGCGGTCGCCACCTCTGGCGCCCAGGTGCGCCAAGCCGTGCATACCGCCGACGAGGCCGGCGTCGGCCGGCTGATGGCCGA
>DATBRJ010000435.1:0-2451 GCA_036560395.1 Actinomycetes bacterium
ATTCCCGCGATGTGCATGCTGACCGCCAGCCCGACCACGGACAGCGTCGCGCCTCCATGCAGGAGGTGCAGCGGCGTCATGGCCATGACCGCCACCATCGAGCTGTGCGCCACCGCCGTGGCGACCACACCGATACGCGCACCCGGCGTGGTCGCGATGAGCCGCAGGACGCCAAATCTGGCGCCTGGCTCGGTGGGCGCTCCGCGCCTCCCTGCCGTCTGCGGCCGGACGAGCCCGCCGGGAACAGGCGCTTTGGGTGTTACTGGCGCGGCAATCGCTCTGGCGGTCAGCAGCGGATCGGGACGCAGCCGAACGGTGACGATGACAGTCGCGATGACATAGGCGGCGAGGGCGAAGACGTAAGGGCCGAACAGCTCGGGTAGGCCGAGTCGGCCGGCCAGCGTGGCGCCCGGCTCGATGAGATTCGGCCCGAGTATGACGCCCACAGTGGTCGCGCCGACGACGATCGACAGTGAGCGTGCCCGGTTCCGATCACTCGCCAGATCCGTGGCCGCGTATCGGGCCTGAAGGTTTGCCGCGCTCGCCGTACCGACGAGGAGCATGCCGACGAGGAAGGGCCAGAACAATCCGCGTTGCCCGGCGACGATGGCACACGACGGCTCCGGTCGCGGCGACAAGGTAGCCCGCCGCGAGGCCGGGGCGGCGCCCACGCACCGACATCAACCGAGCCAGCGGCACCGCTGCGAGCGCGCTGCCCAGCACGGCAGCGGTCTGGCCGAGGCCCGACAGCTCAGCACCGCCCAGCGACTCGGCAGCCAGGGCTGCCACTGCGATGCCGCTCGATGTACCGATGCCTCCCACGATCTGGCTGCCGACGAGCGAAGCAACAGTACGTCGGTGCAGCGCCCGGGTGTCCGGTGTCATCTGCCCGACCCGGATAGCGACTCCGCGCTCATGGGCGTCGGACGGCGCACCTCTGCGCCCGCGATCAGCTCGTCCACTGAGCGTGCAACCGATCAACCGGGGCCGCCCGTACCCGGCGCTGACATCCCCACCTCCGGCGTTTAAGCATGACCGCCCGACGATCGGCCATGGAGTTCTCAGTAGTTTGCAGCAGTCTTGGCCCGCCGGTGGGACCCCACTCCTGGAATTCTGAATACTGGCAGTGATCAACATAGAATCATCGACCATGGCGTCGTACATCAGCCCGGTCGACTCTGTGATCGACGATCTCTGGGAACGCAGGGGTGAACTCACGCCGGCCGACCGGGCCGCACGCAAAGCAGTCACCGCGGCGGTGGACCTCCTCGACTCCGGCCATGCGCGAGCGGCGTTCATCGACGAGACGACCGACGAGGTGGTGGTCGACGAACGGGCAAAGCGGGCGATCCTGCTGTCGTTCCGCGTGCTCGATCTCACCGACTCAGTAGTGGGCGACTTCCGCTATCACGATCGGATGCCGCTGAAGCGACGCCTTGACGGCGTTCGGGTCGTCCCTGGCGCCATCGCCCGCTGGGGCGCGTACATCGCCCCAGGGGTCGTGCTCATGCCGTCCTTCACGAACATCGGGGGGTACGTCGACGAGGGCACAATGGTCGACACCTGGGCGACGGTCGGCTCCTGTGCGCAGATCGGGAAGCGCGTTCACCTTTCCGGAGGCGTGGGCATCGGTGGTGTCCTCGAGCCGCCGAACGCGCAGCCCGTCGTCGTCGAGGACGACGCCCTCGTCGGCAGCAGGTCGATGGTGGTCGAGGGAGCGAGGGTGGGCCGTGGTGCCGTCCTTGGGGCCGGAGTCATCCTCTCCAGGTCGATGCCGGTGATCGACGCAGAGACGGGCGAAGAGCTTTCCCGCGGCCACGTGCCGGCGTGGTCGGTCGCGGTGACCGGCACACGAGTGAAGGACTTCGCCGGTGGCGCCTACGGCCTGCCGTGCGTTCTCATCATCAAGCGGCTCCCCGAGGGGGAGCGGCACAACAAGGCGCAGCTCAACGACCTGCTACGCGCACATGGTCTGAGCACCTGAAGCTAGTGTCCCGTGTCCAAAGTCTCTCTGCGTTGGCCCCGCTGGCCCCTGGCTGCGTTCTCGGTCGCCCGCGTACCTCCAGTACGCCGGGCTCCCTGCGGCCTTGCCAGTCATCCAGCGGTCCTCGGGCCACCGTCAAAGGACCTCGGACACGGGACGCTAGCGTCCCGTGTTCAGAGTGACCTCGCGTTGGCGCGGTCCCGCTGGTGCGCACCCCACGGAAACGCTCCGCGCTGCTCCTCGTTTCCGCGGGACCCCCCCGCAAGTGCACACTGGCTGCGCTCTCGGTCGCCCGCGTGCCTCCAGTACGGCGGGGCTCCCGCCGTCTTGCCAGTCATCCACCGGTCCTCCGGCCACCGGCAAAGACCCCGGACACGGGACGCTAGGCGGCAGCCTCTGCGCGGGCATTTCGGGTAACCCAGCGCTCCGCGACAAAGGACATGAACGGGATCGTGCCGGCGAGCATG
>DATBRJ010000436.1:0-6548 GCA_036560395.1 Actinomycetes bacterium
GCGGAATACGAGGCGACCCAAGGCTGGCCGCTTGTCGGTCGTCAATCGGCGAGCCCGACTCCTCTGCCACCACACGACGACGCCGACGATTCGTCATCCACCGCAATCGAATCATTCATCAGTTGGTAATCAAGGCGCGAGGCGGTTACCCCAACGTCAAGGGGCGTTCGCAGGAGTGCGCCGCAACGGCGAATTGCTACCCGCCACGGGTAGCAAGGCCGGGACGCGCGCCGATGGAGTCCTTGTCGATCAACGAGACGACGCACGAGCGGGAGCCGCTGCTCCCCATCGATGCTGCGATTAGCGAGCCCGCGAATCTAAGGAGCGCGGGCACGGTACGTTCACTTGATGGTCGCCACAAACTGTGCACAAATTCGACGGCCGAAGCGCGTTAGCACGGCGGGGGTGTTCTCGATGCGAGCGGCGCAAACATGGGCGGCCGGACCGCCGGCGCGACGATGAGAGCGATCGTCCACGATGCGTACGGCCCACCCGACGTCCTCCGTGTCAGGGAGATCGACAAGCCGGTCATCAAGGCGGACCAGGTGCTGGTGCGCGTTCACGCGGCGGGTCTGCACGTAGGCGACTCCTTCGGCGTCAGGGGTGCGCCGTTTCCGATGCGCCTGGCTAGCGGCCTGCTCAAGCCGCGGTACGGCGTTCCCGGATTCGACGTGGCGGGCGTGGTCGAGGCGGTGGGTAACAACGTCACGCAGTTCCGCCCAGGCGATGAGGTGTTCGGCGCATGCAGGGGCGCCTGCGCGGAGTATGCAAGCGCCAGCGAAGACAAGCTTGCGCTGAAGCCGACCAACCTCGCGCTTGAGGAGGCGGCAGCAATACCGACATCGGCGCTCGCCGCTCTCCACGCGCTTCGCGACGCGGGCAAGGTAGAGCCGGGGCAGAGGGTCCTGATCAACGGTGCGTCCGGGGGCGTGGGCACCTTCGCCGTGCAGATTGCCAAGTCATTTGGGGCTCACGTGACCGGCGTGTGCGGCACGACAAATGTGAGCATGGTTCGTTCGATCGGCGCAGACGCCGTGATCGACTACACCCAAGAGGACTTCATGCAGGGTGGGCAGACTTACGACCTCATCCTCGACAACGTGGAGAACCGGACCTTGTCGGACTGCAGACGGGTGCTCACACCAGGGGGCACTCTCATCCTCAACAGCGGCACCGGAGCCCGCGGGTTCAGGCTGCTGGTTCGCCTCGTGAAGCCACTCGTGCTCTCACCTTTCACGCGCCAGACCCTGCGCCGGTACCTCTCGACCCCGAACCATCGGGACCTCGTCGTTCTGAAGGAGCTCGTCGAATCAGGAAAGCTCACCCCGGTCATCGACAGGACCTACCACCTTCACGAGACTCCGGCGGCTCTCCGCGCTATCGAAGCAGGTCACACCCGGGGCAAAGTCGTCGTCGTTCTGTAAGGCGCCCGCACGAGGCCCGGATCCGGTGCCTTATGCTTCGCGCCCCCGGACCTGACTCCGCGCCACAGAAGCATCGGGAAGACCGACATTTCGGACCCAGAATGATGCACCAGGGATCGAAGGACGACCGGCGGGCCTCGGCTGCCGCGGACCCTGCGTAACGACCCGTCCGGCGCGCACGGAGCTAGGCGGCCGCACAGCCTCGACGCAGTGGCGACCCGTCGCGGTGCCTGCCGGGCCACGAGGGGCGAAGCTAGGTCGGCAACGGCGTGGGCGATCCGCCCATGCAGGCACGGCAGGCAGCCGTGAGTGTCGAAGGTACGTCAGCCCCGGCTAGATGAGCTGGCCGTTGCGAGCCACAATCCGCCCGGTCTTGAGCACGAGCTCCCGCGTTGGCCGAGCGACGACTGCCTCAGCCGGTGTCCGCGCGGATACGACGACCAGGTCCGCCGGTGCCCCGACGGTCAGTCCGTACGATTTCAGCCCGAGCGCACGACTGCCGCCGTACGTCGCCGCGTCCAAGGCCACCTCGATGTCGTCGTCCCGGCGGAATGTGCTTCGGTAGGCCACGAACATGGCGCGCTCGAGCATGTCGCCGCTGCCGTAGGGCCCCCACAGGTCACGGATGCCGTCGTGGCCGCAGGCAACGTTCACTCCCGCCGCGAGCGCCTTCTTGATCGGTATCACTGGGAAGCTGTAGGCGGCGGCGGTCACCAGTGTCACTCCGGCCTCAGCGAGCTGGGCGAGGAGACGCGCCTGGTATGCCTCGTCGATCTGGCCGAGTGCGTAGGCATGGCTGATCGCAACCCGTCCCTGCAGCCCGGTCACCTGGGTGCGGTCGGCGATCAGCTCGATCTCCCAGGCGCCCAGCGTTCCGCCGTCGTGTAGGTGGATATCGATGCCGGCGCCATAACGCTCGGCGAGGGTGAAGGTCGTGTCGAGGTTGCGTACGGGGTCACGGTCGGAGCTGGCCGGGTCGAGGCCGCCGATTGTCTCCACCCCGCCCTTGAGCGCCTCCTCGAGCAACTCGGCGGTACCCGGGTTGGTCAGCAAACCGTGCTGCGGGAACGCAACCTGCTCGACCGTGACCCGGCCGCTCATTTGCTCGGCGGCGGTGCGCACGGTCTCGATCCCACGCAGGCCGACGTCGGGATCGACGTCTGTGTGCGTGCGGACGTACGAGGTGCCAGCGGCGGCCATCCGCTTGAGCAACGCCGTGACGTGGTCTACGTCCGGAATTCCCAGCTCGCCGCGTCGACTGCGGTCGCTCGAGATCCGGTCGGCCAGCGCATCGCCCGCGGAGTGCGGCACCCAAGGGCCGCCGTACAGCGTCTTGTCGAGGTGGCAGTGCGCATCGACGAGCCCGGGTAGGACAAGCCGGCCTGTGACGTCAACGACCTCGGCGTCCGTCACATCGACAGCCGGCTCCATCTGTGAGAGCTTGCCGTCGCGGACCAGGATGTCGGCTGCGACGTCATACCCCCATGGGTGCCCGCCGCGCAGCAGTAGCGCACTCAGTCCGTGACTCTGACGAATGTGTTGTTCATCCACAACTTCCACACGCCGTTCTCGTCGCCCAGCCACCAGGTAACCGAGATCGTGCCGTTGGTGTTTGTCTTGATCTTCCCATCATCGTCAAGCTCGTACTGGAAGCGGGCAACCTCCATGCAGGGGCAGGCTGCGAACGCGGCCGACCGCGGGGATGCGCGAAGCCGGACCTACGTTGCCCAAGCGCTCGAGGTCATGACGCTCGACGGCACGCTAGTAAAGGAGATGACCGCGTTCATGATGCCGGAGGTCTTCCCGCTCTTTGGCTTGCCGGGCGAGCCCCGGCGCACGCTGATCGCCGGCTCACCGTGACAGCCCGCCCGTCATCGCCCACACGCGTGCCTTCGGTCAACTTTCGGCTATGTGCCGCTCGGACAGCGACGTCAGGCCGCCCCGTACGGCAAGCGTCGCGCCGGCGGTAACCAGCGCGAGCACCAGCGCAGCGCCAAGGTAGCCGGCGCCGCCGAGATCCAGCCCTAGCGCGCGGTCAATCGAGAAGCGTCCCGGGCCGGTGCCCGCGAGGGCCAGGCCGACGGCGGCGTTCGTCACCACGTGCTCCCAACCCCCATTGAAGATCCACGGACCCTTTCCGCCGTGATCCGTACGGGCCGCGACGAGCATCGTGCCGGCGACCGCGGCGCCCGCCAGGGGGGTCAGCAGACCCGCGGCGAGCAGCAGACCTGCCAAGGTTTCGGTGATACCAACGACGATCGCCCAGAATCGCCCGGGACGGAAACCGAATCCTTCGAGGTAGCCGGCCGTTCCGCTGAGACCGTACCCGGCCTTGAACCAGCCGCCGAGCTTGCCGAGCCCGTGTGCGGCGATCAGTGAGCCGACCACCAACCGGAGTACGAGTAGCGCCGTATCCATGATGACATTCCTCTCCTGGTTGCGTGCGCACGCACAATAGTGCCGCTACGACTCCCAACAACGTGCGGGCGCACGTAATTCCGCTTAGTCTGGAGGTATGTCGGATCCGGGGGCCGTATCGTCCGATCGCAGCGCCGCGTGGGCGGCACTACTTCGCGTGCATGCCGCCCTCGTCCCCCGCCTTGATCGTGAGCTGCGGCAGGCCGCCGGCATGCCGCTGGCTTGGTACGACGTCTTGCTCGAACTGCATGCGGCGCCCGAGGGACGGCTGCGCATGAGCGACCTCGGCGAGCGGGTGGTACTGAGCAGGACGCGGGTGAGCCGGGTCGTGGACGAGCTTGTCAACGCCGGGTTGGTGCTGCGGGAGGCCAACCCGCGCGACGGCAGATCGGCGCTTGCGACCTTGACCAAGGCCGGTGCACGCCGCCTGCGCGCCGCGGCACCTGTGTACCTCGACGGCATTGACCGCCACTTCACCCAGCACCTGACGGACCCGGAGCAGAAGGCAATCGCTCGTGGGCTGAACCGGGTGCTCGCCGGCGACCCGATCGCGCCACCTACGGTCAGGTCGGCCGACTCGCCCGGCCAGCGCGTGCGCTGACTCGATGACGAGGGGCTGCCGCCGGTCGGCAGGCCCCTATTCGGCGTCGGCGGTGGCGGGGTCGGTGGCGGGGGTCTGGCTGTGTTGGGCGGGTTGGTAGGCGCCGGCGCGGATGAGGCGTCCGCCGATGACGGCGGCAAGGAAAGCGAACAGTGCGCCGGCGAGGAACGCGAGGTGGTAGCCGCCGTTGAGGGCGGACAGGGCGTCGCGGCCGTCAGTGAGCAGGTGGTCGGTGCGGGCGGCGGCGAGGCTGGCCAACACGGCCAGGCCAAGAGCGCCGCCCATCATGAACGAGGTGTTGACGATGCCGGAGGCCAGGCCTGACTCCTCGGGGGCGACGTCGCTCATCGCGGCGAGCAGCACCGGATTGAATGCCATCCCGGCGCCGAGGCCGAGCAGGATCATGGCCGGCAGGACGTCCACGGCGAAGGTCCCGTCGACGGGGGCGCGAGCGAACAGGGCCAACCCGGCCGCGGCCAGCAACAGCCCGACGGCCAGTGGAGGTGCGATGCCGAAACGCAGGACGAGCTTGGCGGACAGCCCGATCGAGAACACGGCCATGATCAGATTCGCCGGGAGGAAGGCGAGCCCGACCTCAAGCGGGCTATAGCCGAGCACCAGCTGCAGGTAGAGGGCGGACAGGAAGAACCAGGCGAACATGGCGGCCGCCCACAGCACACCCACCACATTCGCCGTGGCGACGTTCCGCAACCGGAACAGGCCCAGCGGCACCAACGGCGCATCGACCCGCGCCTCGATGCTCACAAACACCGCCAGCAGGACGGCGGCCGCGGCGAGCAGTCCGAGCGTCCGCCCGGATGTCCAGCCCCACGCGTTGCCGTTCACGATCGCGTACACGGCGGTCACCAGCGCCGCAGTCACTGTCACCGCGCCCGCGACATCCAACCGCCGCTTGATCGCTGCCGCGGCGGAAGGCGGGATCAGCGCCACTGTCAAGACCAGCACCGCGACCCCGACTGGGACGTTCACCAGGAAGATCCAGTGCCAGTTCAGCGTGTCGGTCAAGATGCCACCGAGCAACACCCCCAGCGACCCGCCGCCGGCGGCGACGAACCCGAACACGCCCATCGCCTGGGCCCGTTCGGCGGGCTTGGTGAACAGCGTCATCATCAGCGACAGCGCCACCGCGGACACCACGGCTGCGCCCAGCCCCTGCACCGCCCGCGCCCCCACCAGCATCCCCTGACCGTTCGCCAGTCCGCAGGTCGCGGACGCAGCGGTGAACAGCGCAATCCCGATCAGAAACAACCGCCGGTGCCCGAACAGGTCACCCAATCGGCCACCGAGCAGCAGGAAACCGCCGAAGGTGATCAGATATGCATTGACCACCCACGCGAGCGACGTCTCGGAGAAGCCGAGATCCTCCCTGATGGAGGGCAGCGCCACCCCCACGATTGTCACGTCCAGGACGATCATCAGATCGCCCAAGCAGAGGACGATCAACGCCAGCCAACGCCCTCGCTTATCCAAGGTCCTGCGCGACGCGCCCGAACCACTCATCGTCTGCTCCTCCGAGCCGGTTGACTGCTGTCGACTATTTGGGACTGTCCGCTCCGGCAGAACTCATCGGTCGCCCGCAGAGGTCACTTTGCTTTCACCGGACACGCGTGGGTGCCCGGACCCGACCTCTGGGTCCTCAACCGTCAGACGACCGTATGCGGTCAGCCGGGCCGCGGAATCCGTCACATATAGGTAGTCGGCGCGGAGTCGGCGAATTCGACATCGGGCTCCTGGCTAGCGCATCGGACGAATCGATCCGATCGATCCGAGGTCCGACGGCCCCGAAGGATCAGGCAGCGATGCTGGCGGGAGCGAGCAACCCGTACCGCCGGAATCACGGCGATCCTCGACCTAGGCGAGGAAGTTCCGAAGCAGCCGGTTCAGGGCGTCGGGGTGTTCCGTCGGGAGAGAATGGTGGGTGGCGCCAGGCAGAGCAGTGGGGACACGATCGCCGACGGTCTCCTGGAGTTGTCGAGGCGTCACTCTCGCGTGATCTTGTGCTGCCGTCCCTTGGTGGTGTACGAGCGCTGCGGCGCCTCAGGCCGCGGCACGCAGACAACCGGGCACGGAGCATGGGTGGCGCA
>DATBRJ010000437.1:0-3273 GCA_036560395.1 Actinomycetes bacterium
GCGGCCTACCGGCAGTCACCGGAGCAGAGGAGTTGCGATCTGGACGGCGCGACGGTGTCGGTGGCGGTCGTTGCCAGCCGCACCGAGGCGGAGCTGATCGTCGGCCTGCTGCGCAGTCACGGCGTAAGCGCAGCGGTGTTGGCCGATGATGCCGGCGGGCAGTACCCGGAGCTGCAGGCAGAGGGGGTTCGGGTGCTGGTCGCCCCCTCTGATGAAGCCTCGGCCCGTCGGCTGCTGGCCGCCGCCGATGACACCCCTGGACGAGCCCGTCGATCAGATTGAAGCCCAGGGCCGGACCAGGGTGCCGACCAGGGGCTCTCAAGTGGGCGACCAGCGGGCGCCGAGGCGCCGCCCCGGCTCGTGGGAGTGGGCGGTGCCACCGAGCAACCACCGGTACCTCCACGAGCGCCTGCCCCACAGCGAGCTCGACCTGGTCGACGTCGGTCACCTCACCTGGGAAGATGCCGCCGATCAGGATGCGAAGATCGTCACCGGCTGGTAGACGGGAGGCCACGCGCGAGCATGAGAGCGATCACCTACAGGAGCGTCGGCGATCCGTCCGTGCTCGAGCTCGTGGAGAAGCCGATTCCCGAGCCGGGAGACGGCGAGGTGCGGATCCGGGTGCTCGTGTCGGGCGTGAATCCGACAGACTGGAAGTCGCGCAGCGGCACCTTCGGCGGCGGGCCGACGGCGGCGACGGTGCCCAACCACGACGGCGCCGGCGTGGTCGATGCGGTCGGCGCCGGTGTCACCGGCTTCAGGGAGGGTGATCGCGTCTGGGTCACCCTGGCCGGCGACGGCCGTCCGGCGGGCGGCACCGCACAGGAGTTCACCGTCGTGCCCGCCGAGCGCACCTTCGCGCTCCCGGCTGGCGGTGACGTTGAGCTCGGAGCCAGCATCGGCATCCCGGCTGTCACTGCGCACCGGGCGTTGACGGTGGCCGAGGACGGCCCAGCGCGGCTGGGGCCGGACGCGCTGGGCGGCAGGGCGGTGCTGGTCGCCGGTGGCGCCGGCGCCGTGGGCAACGCGGCGATCCAGCTCGCCCGATGGGCGGGCGCGGAGGTGATCGCCACCGTCAGCGGGGAGGCCAAGGCTCGGCTCGCGACGGCGGCCGGCGCCCACCACGTCGTCAACTACAAGGAGGCAGACGCGGCCGAGGTGATCAGAGGTGTCGCACCCGACGGCGTCGACCTGGTGGTCGAGGTCGCGGCGGGCGCGAACGCGGAGCTCGATCTGGCGGTGCTCTGTCCCCGGGGGACGATCTCGATCTACGCCAACGACGGTAGCGCCCCGTTCAATCTGGATGTGCGGCGGAACATGGGGCTGAATGCCCGCTACCAGTTCGTCCTGCTGTATACGGTCGGTTGGGACCGGATCGTGGCCGCGGCTGCGGACATCAACCAGGCGATCGAGGGCGGTGCCTTCCGTGTCGGCGAGCAGGCCGGCCTCCCATTGCACCGCTATCGCCTGGAGGATGCGGCGGCCGCCCACGCTGCGGTCGAGAGCGGGGCGGTCGGAAAGGTCCTGATCACGGTCGCGGAAAGCTGAAGCAGGCCAACGAGAGGAGCGCGACACCGAAGCGCCGCGCTCTGATCCCGACCGACTACGTCGCGGGGACGGCCGCCCGGTCAGGCGTGCTCACCGTGGCGGGACGCCGCCTGTAGAGCAAGCCACTGACCACCGCGACCCACACAACAGTGATGATCGGCGCGATGAACCGTGCATAGGCACCGCCCGGCGCCCAGACTCCATCGCCGGCCCAGGTCGTCGCGTGGCTTCATCGGCCTGCCTGCGGCCGGACGTGCGACGATGCGCCGCATGCCCGCATCGACCATCGCTCCTCCCAGGGGGGTGACCGTGGAGGTCCCGGTTCAGTACTTCCAGTCGGTGATCGCGGTCGAGACGGCCGTGACCGGCGTCCTGCTGTTCCAGATCCGGTTCTTCGCCACCAACAAGGATGCGCCCAAGGACGCGCCGCAAGAGCCCGAGGCAGATCCGAGGTTGCGAGTGCTGCTGCTGATCGTGCTCACCGCGACGATCTTCGGCTCGCTGGAGGCCATTCGGGAAGGCTGGGGACGATGGAGCGCGGTCCTGGTCACGGTCGGGCTCGCGCTCTCGGTGCTGCCGATCCTGCTGCGGGTGCTGCCCCCGCTGCAACGCGACGCGCGCACGCAGCAGCGCCATCCGCACTACTGGATCACCGTGCTCGGCCTCTTGGGGTACGCGCTGATCCTCGTGGTGATCGTCGCCCACCCTTGAGCCGGAACCTCGGCCGGGCTGGCGTTCTATTTGTGGTGTCGAGCGGACAGGCGCAGCCGAGGACGTCAGCCCACGCACCCTCATGTCATGCCAGGACCGCCCCACTCCGCGGAAGCCTGCTCACCGATGCCAGGCGCGGCGGCTCCGGATGGTCGCTATCACGGCGAAGCTGTGCCAACGCACTGCCCCGAGCCGGCGGCCTGGCGGGCCCAATGGCCGCCGCTGTACACGCACACCACCTCCGGCTTGCTCCGTGGTGGACGACGGAAGATAAACCGCTTCCATCACGTGCCCGAAGGCAGCGCCACAACTCGTGATCTACGACGCGGAGGCCTCCGCTAGGACGCCAGATAATCATTGACCTCGCGCTCGCAGTAGTCCTCACAACGGGACAGGAGGTGTCTCGTTCAATCTGGTCCGCCATAGCCGGCTACTGGAAGCGGGAGACGAAGCGGCGTTGCCAGAGCCGCTCGACGGTGCGTGGGATTCTGTACAGCTCCGCCGCGGGGAACCACAGGAAGTCCGGCAGATGCCACTGGCTCTTGGGAAGGTCTTCGTCCTTCCACCGCCTGCGCGACTCCATGACACCGACCCGGTGCCTTCTCCACGGCACGGAGCGCGGCGACGCTTCCGCCGAACCCGACCCGATGGTCACCACGTCAGAGTCGAAGCTCGCCATGAGAGCTCTCCTTCCATGGTCGACGTACTCATTCGTGCTCCGATTCACTTGGCGCGCAGTACCTGAGAATCACCGCCGCATCATGGGCGTCCGCATCGGCGACCAGGACACGCGCGCCGCCCGAGAGGTCGATGGGGTAGGCGCCAGCTGCCTCGTCGGGAGCGAGTACGCAGGGAATCCCTGCTGCCGCCAGTAGCGACCGGGCGAACTCTGCGTCCGTCCGGGTGTCGAACCTGCCAACCTCGACCATGTGCGAGCTCGGTTCGGGTGGGTGTGGCCTGCTCGTTGACCGATACGCCCCTCTGCGTCTGTCGGATGCAGCGTCACGCGGTGGA
>DATBRJ010000438.1:0-6413 GCA_036560395.1 Actinomycetes bacterium
TGGGACGGACGCTGGCACGTCCTCGTTCTGTCGCGGATCGGCGAGCGGGGAGCAAGGGATCGACTGCGCGATGCGCTCAGCTTCCTCGGCTATGCGGCGCTCGACGACACGACCTGGATCGCGCCGCGTCGTTCCGAGGAGGTGGACGGCCTGCTGGCGGCGGATGGCGTGCGCGCCGAACGGTTCACCGCCGAGCATGACGGCGACTCGGCCGGCCTCGTCCAACGGCTGTGGGATCTGGAAGGTCTGGGCCGCACCTATCAGCGCTGGCTGGCCGAAGCAGAGGTTCTGACGGCCCAGGCCGGCTTGGAGCCGGATGACGAGACTGCGTTCGCAGTCCGCAGCAGGCTGTTGCACGAGTGGCGGAAGTTCCTCTTCCGTGACCCGGGGCTTCCCCGGATCCTGCTGCCGAGCGACTGGCCGGGCGACAAAGCCGCTGCGTTCTTCGACAGCGAGTCGCGGCGCCTCCTCCCCGGGGCGGTCACGTTCGTCGACTCGTGCCTAGCGGAGAGCCGACCCGGTCAGCTCACCTGAGCATCCCGAGGCTCTTAGGGTTCGGGAGATCAGCGATCCGCGGCAGGGCCTGATGAGCGGCCGGAGTCGCGGCGAGCAAGCCCACGGGGGCAAGGAGGAACACGTGACGGATGTCTTGCTCTACGACGTTGCCGACGACGTCGCCACCATCACGCTCAACCGACCGGACGCGATGAACTCGCTCAACCTCGAACTGAAGAACGCCCTGCGGGATGCGGTCGCGGCGGTCGCGGCCGACCAATCCGTGCGCGCGGTCGTGCTCACCGGCAGTGGACGGGCCTTCTGTGCCGGCCAGGACCTCAAAGAGCACGCGGAGGCACTCCAGAACGTCCCGCTCGAGCAGATCTGGCAAACAGTGGGAGAGCACTACACCCCGGTCGCGACTGCCCTCGCCACAATGCCCAAGCCCGTGATCGCCGCGGTCAACGGCATCGCAGCCGGGGCCGGTGCCTCGCTCGCATTCGCCTGTGACTTCCGGCTCGCAGCAGACACAGCCGGCTTCAACGTCGGCTTCTCCGCGATCGGCCTGTCGGCCGATACCGGGTCGACGTGGACCTTGCCCAGGTTGGTGGGGCGTGCGAAGGCGGTCGAGATCCTGATGATGCCGTCGACGATCCCCGCGCCCGCAGCCCTGGACCTCGGTCTGGTCAACCAGATCGTTCCGGCCGCGGAACTCCCCGCGGCCGCCGCTGAACTGGCCGCGCGGCTGGCCACCGGACCGACCGTTGCCTATGGCGCCATCAAGCGTGCGCTCGCCTACTCCGCCGCCCATGCACTGGAGGCATCGCTCGGGTTCGAAGGCGAGATGATGGCGTTGACCGGCGCCACCGAAGACCACCGGAATGCGGTGGCGTCCTTCGTCGCTAAGGAGCCACCGACATTTCGCGGGCGGTGACTCACTGCCGCGGACGGCGGGCGATGCAGCCGGCAAGGTGATCGTCGACCATGCCGGTGGCTTGCATGGTGGCGTACACCGTCGTGGGTCCGACGAAGGCAAAGCCGCGGCGCTTGAGGTCCTTGGCGAGCGCCGTCGATTCGTCCGTGACCGGCGGTAGGTCAGCCAATGTCTGAGGAGCGGGCCTGCTCTCCGGATCCGGAGCATAGGACCAGAGCAGCGCATCGAGTCCCTCGGCGACATCGAGCGCTGCGCGTGCATTGGTAATCGCTGCCGTCACCTTCGCGCGGTTGCGCACGATGCCAGGATCCGCGAGCAGCCGGTCAACATCCGGTGTGCCGTAGGCGGCAACCTTTTCGAGACTGAAGCCGTCGAACGCCGCGCGGAACGCCTCCCGCTTGCGGAGGATTGTCAGCCAGGACAGCCCCGACTGAAACGCTTCCAGCGTCAGCCGTTCGAAGAGCACGTCGTCGCCGCGGACGGGCCGCCCCCACTCGTCGTCGTGATAGGCGAGGTACTCGGTGGCCGAGAGTGCCCACGGACACCGCAGCATGCCGTCGGCTGCGGCGATCGGGCCGCCGGCGCTCACCGCCTGGTCCGCGATTGGTCGGTTTCATGCTGGGGCGCATCCTTTGCCCCAGCCGGTGTTGATCTCTGTCCGGGAGCCGGCAGAGTCCAGGAGTCCGGCTCCTCGCTCGCGGCTCCCTGAGCCTCAGCCGCCTGGCCGACAGGGAGGGTGCGCGCCGGGTGATCGGTACGATCGATCTCTCGTAGTCTGGCCAGGTCGCCACGCAGGCGCTGGATATACGCGTCACGGGCGGCGATCTCGACGCCTAGCCGGTCGAGCAGGTCGTCGACCTCCTCCATCCGGTAACCACGGAAGGCCAGGGCGAGCCGCAGGGAATCCAGGTCCTCGGCGGTGAGCGAGCGGTCCTCCGGCAGCGAGAGGTAACGCCGGTCCGACCACGCCTGCGCCATCGCGTCTCCGCGTCCCGCGGCGATCAGTGCGATGGCGACCACGATGGCGGCGATCAGCGCGGTGAACAACCAGTACATCTCCCGCGTGCTCCCTACCTGCAACGACGCTCTCGATCACCCGTCTGACCTGCCAGTTTAGCGTTGCTCCGGTGGGGTGACCGGTTGCGGATCAACCCATCCTGCCCCTGTGGAAGACCGGCCCTCGAGCGATGTCAGGCTCATCCTCGATGTTGACCTTGGCTGCTCCGGGGAACCGCATCCGGAATTTCCGGATGCCTTTCTCGATCCCGTTGAGCGTGCCGCTTGCCAAGAGCGTGGCCAGCACCTCTCCGGGCATCGGTCGCATACCGTGCTGTTCCGTTTTGGGCGGCCCGCCGCGGTGGATCTGGACCGCGACACCTTCCTTCTCGAGCATTTGCGTAAGCGCGCGGGCGAGCGGACCGCTGCCCTGGAATGTGATTCGCCGGGTCTCCGTCACAGCCGGTCAGGCTAGCCTCCGACGCGCCGCGCCGTGGCCTCCCGGGCGAAACGGTGGGCCGGAGTTCTACGAAACGTGAAGCATCGCTGAGGTGATTCGCGGTTGCGCACAGGGATCCGGCAGGCGCCAGGAGACTCCTCAACCGCTCGCTACTCCGGGGAAATCTGCAATGGCTCGGCCCGCTCGCCCGGGCGTGCGGGCCGACGCGCGGCGGACGCGGCGAGGTCCTGAAACGAGGCCTCCTCCTGCTCTCGTCGGGAGATCTCCGACTCTTTGATGATCGACACGACCTCGGCTGGGTCATCAGTGATGTGATAGAGATCAAGGTCCGCGGGAGAGATCTTCTTGGTGGGCTCGAGGGTGTTCACGATCCAGTCGACCAGGCCGGCCCAGAATTCGCTGCCGACCAGGATCACCGGGAATTGGGTGACCTTTTGTGTTTGGACCAGGACGAGTGACTCGAAGAGTTCGTCAAGGGTGCCGAATCCGCCTGGCATCACGACGAAGCCCTGCGCATACTTCACGAACATCATTTTCCGAGCGAAGAAGTATCGGAAGTTGATACCGATATCGACCCATTCGTTCAGGCCTTGCTCGAACGGCAGCTCGATGCCGAGACCGACCGACACACCTCCCGCTTCTGAGCAGCCCTTGTTGGCCGCCTCCATCGTGCCCGGGCCGCCGCCGGTAATGACTCCGTAACCGGACTGCGCCAGAGCTCGGCCGATCTGTTCTGCGAGTGCGTACTCTGGATGGTCACGCGGTGTACGGGCGGATCCGAAGAGGCTGACTGCCGGCCCGAGCTCGGCGAGCATGCCGAAGCCCTCAACAAACTCCGACTGGATGCGCAGCACTCGCCACGGATCGGTGTGGACCCAGGCGGCCTCCCCCCGGGAGTCGAGCAGCCGCTGGTCCGTCGTGCTCCTCTCCTGGACCTGGCGGCGGCGCAGCAGGACGGGGCCGCGGTGCTTCTCTATCGGCCGGTCTGGATGGATCGACATGTCCTCGGGAGGAACGAACTCTGCACCCATGGGATCGCAGGCTACGCCAGGCCACCATCGCGCTGGATTGCCCAGTGGACGGGTCGCCGAACATCAGGCCGCCGGCCGTCGACGGAAAGCCCGGGGCGGCAGCGACCCGGGCCGGCCTCAATCTGCGGCGTCGTGGCGAGAGCCGTCCTCACGTCTCCAGCCAGGCGCGCATGCGCTTCTCGCACTCGGCGATCTCGGCTACGGCCACGTGCTCCTCGCGACTGTGAGCCAGGCCGGGATCGCCTGGGCCGTAGTTGACCGCGGGCACCCCCAGTGCGGCGAACCTCGCCACATCGGTCCAGCCGAACTTCGGCCGGGGGGTTCCCTCGACGGCGGCGACGAAGGCCGCCGCGGCAGGGCGGTCCAGGCCCGGCAGCGCGCCCGCTGCGGCATCGACGAGCTGTATCTCGAAGGCACCGAACAAATCCTGCATGTCTGCGACCGCCTCATCGACGGTGCGGCTGGGCGCGAAGCGGTAGTTCAGGGCAACCGTGCACTCGTCGGGGATGATATTGCCAGCGACCCCGCCGGCGATGCCGACGGCGTTGAGGCCTTCTCGATACTCGAGTCCGTCGACGACTACGCGTCGCGGTTCGTACGCACGCAGGGTGTCGATGATCGCCCCCGCCTCGTGGATCGCATTACGCCCCATCCAGGCTCGGGCGCTGTGGGCACGGTGCCCCCTTGCGGTGACGTCGAGACGCAACGTCCCTTGGCAGCCCGCTTCGACGGTGGCACCGCTTGGCTCCATGAGGACAGCGAAGTCGGCATGCAAGAGATCGGGACGGGCCGCACCGACCAGGCCGAGCCCATTGCGCTGCGACTCGACCTCCTCACACTCGTAGAACGCATAGGTCACATCCCGGGTCGGTACCGGTACCGACGCCGCGAGCCGAAGCGCGACGGCGACCCCGCCCTTCATGTCGCACGACCCACATCCGTACAGGAGATCACCGTCTCGCCGAGACGGGACGTTGTCTGCAACTGGCACGGTGTCGAGGTGGCCGGCGATCACGACCCGTTCTCCCCTTCCCAGATCGGTCCTCGCGATCACCGTGTTCCCCAGCCGCTCAACCTGCAGATGAGCGAGCGGCCGAAGCACCGCTTCGACCGCAGCCGCGATTTCCCCTTCGGCTCCGCTCACCGAGGGGATGTCGACCAGAGCGGCAGTCAGCGCCACGACATCCATGTCGAGATCCAATGTGGCCATGAGGAGGAACATACGCGGCTTGCTGCCAAGGACACCGCCCTAGGGCCCCGGCGCCTGGTCTACGCCGTCGATAGCAGTCGCCGCGGATGAACATCGTCCGGGTCCTTTCCCCCTGGTCGACGCGGGCGGTGGCGGGCGCCTCGATTAGCGTTGGCGGCGTGCTAAGGGCCGTACTCACGCCGCGATGGCTCGGGTTGCATGCGCTGCTGGGGGGTCTTCTCGTGGCGTTCGGCGCCCTCGGGCACTGGCAGCTCGACCGGGCTCGGGAGGAGGCCAAGCCGAGGAGCGGCGCCGACAAGCCCGCGATCGCCCTCGCCGACCTGGTCGATCCGGCCGGGACCGTGCCGCCAGGCCAGATCGGGCGGCGGGTCACGGCCTCCGGCGTGTACGACCCGGCACACCAGCTTCTTGTCACCGGCCGCGGGCTGCAGGGGCGGGATGGCTATTGGGTACTGACGCCCCTGCGAACCGGTGCCGGTCCGGCGGTGATGATGGTACGTGGCTGGGTCGCGAGCCCCACCGATCCCGGCACCCGAACGCCGTCCGGTACGGTCGAGGTGACCGGTCGCCTGCAACCGGCCGAACCGCTCGGGGGGGCCGCAGCCGAGCCAGGGAAGCAAATAACCTCGATCACCACGACCGACCTGATCCAGCGACTCCCCTACGACATCTACGACGGTTACGTCGTGCTGTCTGCGCAGAGTCCCGCGACCGGACCGGCGCCCGCGCGGGTGGAGGCGCCGCTGCGGGCCGCGCCGCGGTCGACCTTCCCCCTGCAGAATGCCGCCTATGCGGTCCAATGGTGGGTTTTCGGGCTGTTCGCGCTCGTGTTCTGGTGGCGAATGGTAAGGGACACGCTGCGCAGGACCACGCAACCTGCTGGGGATAAGGTCGCGGTGGTGCTCAAGAAAGGGGCTTGGGGATCGTGAAGGGCGCACTGATTCGCTACCGCGTCATGGCCTACATCGTCGGCGTGATGCTGCTCGTGCTGGTCTTCATCGCCATGCCGGTGAAATACATCGGAGACGATCCCTCGCTGGTGGAGACCGTGGGACCGATCCACGGCTTTCTCTACGTGGTCTATCTGGTCTTCACCGTCGATCTCGCCTTTCGGCTCAAGTGGCCGTTCGGCCGGATGCTCCTGATCATGCTCGCCGGCACGATCCCGTTCATGTCCTTTGTCGCGGAGCGCTGGGTTACCCGAAATGCCCGCGCAGAGGCTGCCGCCTAGCGTCCCGTGTCCGGGGTCTTTGCCGGTGGCCGGAGGACCGGTGGATGACTGGCAAG
>DATBRJ010000439.1:0-5447 GCA_036560395.1 Actinomycetes bacterium
GAGCGCTTCGCTCATCGTGCCTTGGCCGAGTCACTGCGATTGCTGATCCTCGACGGACGGCTGCCACTCCACCTGTGGCTGCCCGGAGAGCGCGATCTCGCTGCCGCTCTTGGTGTGAGCCGTACGACGACCGCCGCAGCCTACGCGCACCTGCGCGACGGTGGATTCCTCACCGGCCGCTCCAGATCTGCACCGTGGACCACCCTGCCCGCCGACCGCGCGACTGCTCAGCCCGGCGGCTACTCCGCGCCGGCGACCGGGAACCTGATCGATGCTGTCCACGCCTCACTGCCCGCTCCCATTGGGCTCCACCAGGCGGTCACCGCGGCAGTCGACGAGCTGCCGAGGCACCTTCCCGGTACCGGCTACGAACTACTCGGCCTGCCCGCCCTGCGAAACGTGATCGCCGACTCGTACACCGCGCGAGGCCTCGCCACGACGCCGGACCAGGTCATGATTACCGCCGGTGCCCAGCACGGGCTCTCGCTTGTCATGCGGCTGTTGACAGGGCCGGGTGACCGCGTACTGGTCGAGCATCCGACCTACCCGAATGTCTTGCACCTCGCCGCCCAGGCGGGCTGCCGGCCCGTACCGGTGCCGCTCGCTCCCGATGGCTGGGACATCGCCATGACCTCCGCGACCATGCGGCAGAGCGCGCCCCGGCTCGCCTACCTGATGCCCGACTTCCACAACCCGACCGGTCTGCTCATGGACACGCCGGCCAGGCAGGCGATCGCCGAAGCGGCCGCCACAACGCAGACCGTCGTCGTGGTGGACGAGACCTTGGTCGACCTCCCCTTGGGCGCCACGACACTGCCACCGCCCATGGCGGTCCATGATCGGCACGGTCTGGTCGTCTGCCTCGGCTCCACCAGCAAGTCGTACTGGGGAGGACTGCGCATCGGCTGGATCCGGGCCCGGCACGATCTGGTCGACCGGCTGGCGTCCTTCCGACCCGTGATCGACCTCGGTTCGCCGATACTCGAGCAGCTCGTTGTGGTACGCCTACTCGCCGAGGGCGCGGGGTCTCTGACCGCGCGACGGGCGGCCCTTACCGGGCAGCGGGATGCGTTGCGCTCAGCGCTCAGCAAGGCGCTGCCGGCCTGGCGATTCGGGTGCCCGCCGGGCGGGCTGTCGCTGTGGTGCGAGCTCGATGTGCCGATCAGCAGCGCGCTCGCGCTCACCGCCGAGCGGCACCGCGTGCGGATCGCGTCGGGCACCCGATTCGGGGTTGGCGGCGCCTTCGAGCGCTTCGTCAGGATCCCGTTCACCTTGCCGGAACCCGTACTGGGGGAGATCGCCGAACGGCTCGCCCTGGCCTACGCAACGGCTCTTGGTGTGTCCGCATCCATGTCGGCCGTGGATACCGTCACCGTCGGGTGATGTCGCGGCGGCTCAGGTGAGCCGCGCGGCGAACGTATCAGCGATGACGTGGTAGCCCAGGTCGTTGGCGTGGATGTTCGGTCCGACCGGCGGGGGTGCGCACATCCACGTCCACTGGCAGATCCGGGCCACGTTCAACGGCACGGTCCCGACTCCCGGCAGTTGCACCTGCGTGGTGAAGTCCGTGGTCGAGAACGCGGCTGCGACATCGGCGACCTCGACGTCGCCGGACGCGTACACGTTCGCCTCGAGGCCGTTGAGCACCTGCAGAAGCTGAACGGACTGGGCAGCGAGGGCCTGCCCCGCCGGACCGCTGAGCCAGGCGGCCAGGAACGGGTCGTAGTAGTTCATCGCCACGATCCGCACCTCGGGCGCTGCGGCCCGCAGCGCGTCGACGATCTTCGGTAGCTCAACAGCTATCGTGGCCAGCCCGTCCGAGACGCACTGCTGGTTCAGGGTGCCGCCAGAGACGCACTGGTCGATGTTGTTGGCGCCGATGTCCAACGTCACGAGCGAGACGTGGTTGTCGTGAGCGTGCAGGAACCGCGCAGCGGCGTCCAATTGCGCGGCGGCATGGTCGTAGGCGCAGATCCCGCCTTCGATCATGGAGGTTGTTGTCTCGCCGGGGCAGCCCAGGTTGACCAGGTCGAGCTTGGAGTCCGCCGCGGACAGCTGGGCGTAGAGGTCATCGACGTAACCACGATCGGTGGGCATGCTCCGGCCGGTCGCGTCGGGCTGCACGCCCGCGGCGAGCGAATCACCGAGGGCCACGTAATAGTGCTTGCTGCGGTCGGCGGCGCCCGCGCCGCCCGCCACCGCGACCGTGCCGGCGACGGCGAACGCCACCGTCGCCGCGAGCGTCACAAGCGCGCGGAGGGTGAAGAAGCGCACAGGTGTGCGCGCCTGCCTGCGGCCGGCCATCGTCTCTCCCCGGTCCCGGTGTTACCGACGGGTATCTGGTGCCGCCTGAGCTTAGACGTGCGCGCCCACCCCTTGCCAGACCCCATGTCCGCACACCCCGCGGCGGCTCTCCGCCACTGTCGGGGAAGCATGGGAACATGCGGGAGTGACCCCAAAGGGAGTGAGTCGCGAAAGGCCGTCCGCGTGGCGGCAGCTGGCCCTCGCACTGGCGGTTCTGGGCGTTTATTTGCTCGTCGCAAACAGTCGGGGATCGGTTCGAGCCGCGGCCGAGGCGCACGGGCGCGCCATACACGGTCTCGAGCGCAGGCTGCATCTCGACGTCGAGCATGCGCTTAATGATTGGCTGGCACGGCAGGGCATTCTTCGCACCCTTGCCAACTACGAGTACGCGACCGTCTATGTGATAGCGGCCTTCACCGTGCTGATCTGGATCTACATTTCGCGGCCCGAACGGTATCCGCTAGCCCGGACGTCCTTCCTCCTGGTCACCCTGATCGGCATCACGACGTTCGCGCTCTATCCGGTCATGCCGCCGAGACTGATCACCGACCTCGGCTTCGTCGACACGGTCGCGCTCGGCAGGACCTGGGGCACCTGGGGGTCGCCGGTTGTCTCACACGCCACCGAGTTCGCCGCGATGCCGTCTCTGCACGTGGCCTGGTCCCTGTGGGCACTGGCGATGCTGGTCGGCGCGACTCGCCTGCGCGTGGTCTGGGTTCTCAGCGGCGTGCAAGTCGCGATCACTACCATGGTCATCATGGCCACCGGCAACCACTATCTGCTCGACGCGGTCGCCGGTGCGGCTCTCGTCGGTCTGTCCGTCGGCGTCGCGTACTTCCTGCATCGAAGCCGGCCCGGCACTCCCCTTTCCCCCGCCGACTCCTTCTTCGTCCACGTCGAGTCGCCCGACGCGCCACAGCACGTCGGAGGCCTGGTTCTCATGGGCACCTCACATGCGACGCCAAGCCGGGAGGAGCTCGAGCGAGTCATCAAGGGTGCGCTGGACAAGGTGCCACGCTTCAGGCAGCGATTGGTGGAGCCGACCCGCTGGCGCCGCGCCCGCTGGGTCGACCAGGCCGACCTCGACTGGGCGTGGCACGTTCCCGAGTACGACGTGAGCCTTCCTGACGGGCGGCCGGGAGGCGAGGAAGCCGTCAACCGGCTCGTCGCCGAGCTCGCCACGATCCCGCTTCCGCACGACCGCCCGATGTGGCGCTTCGTATTCGTCACCGGCGTGGGCCCGGCCGACGCGGCCGCAATACTCCTCGTCCACCATGCCGTGGCAGACGGGTTCGGCACCGTCGCGCAAGGGCTCAACTTCCTTGAGCCACCACCGGAGCCGCCGCACCCGGACGATATGACCGCCCGGCCGGGTCGACTGCGGACGGCCGGCGCGATCATCGTCGGTCTGGCACAGCTTGCCACCGACGGCCGGCCGTCGGGGCCGCTGCCGGGCACGTCGACCGCGCAGCGCCGCTTCGGGACATTGTCCGTGAGCCTCGACGAGCTGCGTGCGGCCGCCCAGCTGCACGGCGTACGTATCACCGACGTGATGCTCTCGGCGGTGGCCGGCGGCCTGCGCCGGGTGCGGCCGGGGGGGCTGCCGCGCGACCTCCGAGTGGCCGTCCCGCTCATGGCACGAGCCCCTGGCGCGAGCGCCGAAGGCAATCTCACGGCTGGTGTGATCACCGACGTGCCGCTCGGCCAGATGGCCGAGGCGCACCGGCTGGCTGAGACGGCCAAGCACAGCGGTCGGCTTCGGACCGGGACTCGGGCACTCGCCTCCCACGCCGTGATCCGGCTGACCGGCCGGATGCTCCCGCCGGTTCTGCACGGGTGGTTCGCTCGCACCGTCTACGGCAAGCGCTACTTCCAGGCGATCGTGTCAAACATGCCAGGGCCAGACAGTCCCATGACATTGACCGGGGCGCCCATGGAGAAGGTCTTCCCGATCCTGCCCCTCGCGCCTGGCGCACCGATCGTGGTGGGTGCTCTTGGCTGGGAAGGCGTGGTTCATATCGCGGTCGTCACGGATCCAGGCCTGGTCGAGGACGTCGACGCCTTCAGTGCGGCGATCTTCGACGTCATCGTCGAGCTCGGGCAGCCAGCCACCGCAGGTGCGCGGGAGGAGGCCCTTGCCCCCGCCCGCCCGGTCCAGCGGTCCGTCGCCGAGGATGAGCTCGGCGTGGGGCTTCACCACCGGGAAGCCCAGTAATGGCGACACCCGCCCCGCAACACCTCGGCGGCCGTCAGGGCTGTTCTTGAGGATCACGCATTCGCCGGGGCGCTGACCACGAGGGGAGCCGGTATGCCCTTGCCTACGGATGTTCAGCGTCTGTTCCGAGCGCCGAACTTCGCCACGATGAGCACGCTCGGACCTGACGGATCACCGCACACAAGCGTCATGTGGGTGAAGGTCGAGGGCGACGAGATCCTCCTCAGCACGCTCAAGAACCGACAGAAAGCTGCCAACCTGACCCGCGATCCGCGGGTCAGTATCCTCGTTCAAGATCCGGACAGACCCTACGAATACGTCGAGGTGCGCGGCATCGCCACGCTTGCGGAGGATGCCGGCCGGGCCGTCGCCAACGACCTGTCGTTGGCCTATGTCGGCCAGCCGTTCCGCTCGGAGCCACCGGACCGGGTTCGACTGGTGGTGCGGGTGAGCCCCAGGAAAGTCCTCAAGTATCTCGGCTCCGGGCGGGTCGTTCGTCTGGACTGACCGCACAGCACCCGGATTCGGCTGGTGGTGCGGGTGAGCCCCAGGAAGGTCCTCAAGTATCTCGGCTCTGGGCGGGTCGTCCGTGTGGACTGACCTCACAGCTGTCGACGATGATCTCGTTACTGGATCGTGGGTGGACAACCCAGACGCCACCGGTGCCATCTAATGTCGCGTGTCCGAGGTCCGTTGACGGTGGCCGGAGGACCGCTGGCTGACTGGCAAGGCCGCAGGGAGCCTTGTCGTCGTTCAGATGCGGCTCAGCGCCTGTTGCAGCGGGTCGAGACCAAGCGAGCCGAGCTCCAGGGCCTTTTGGTGGAAGTCCTTGAGGTCGAAGGCGGCACCCTTGCGCCTCCTCGCCTCCTCCCTCGCCGCGAGCCACATCCGCTCGCCGACTTTGTAGGACGGCGCCTGCCCGGGCCAA
>DATBRJ010000440.1:0-18661 GCA_036560395.1 Actinomycetes bacterium
GGCTTCGTCCTGGCGGGCGTGATTCTGCTGCCGTCAAGAAACGGTGAGCTGTGGGGGTTGCAGGTGCGCAGCCTGCGGCTGGCAGGACTGTTCGCAGCCGCGTGGACGGTGCTGATCATCGTGGAAGCCCTGCTCACTGCCGCCGACATCATCGGCGAGCCAGTGAGCAGAACGATTTCCGGACCGGGGCTGCGCAGCTTCCTGACCCAGACCACCTTCGGAACCGCACTTCTCGTGCAAGCCGGTCTCGCAGCCGCGGTCGCCGTATGCCTCCCCTGGATTCTCAGCCCAAGGGTCGGCCTGATCGCCCTCGTCCTTGCGCTGGGAGCCTTCATACCGCAGGCGCTCACCGGGCACGCGGCGAGCTCAGGAAGCCATGACCTCGCGATCGCAAGCATGCTCGTGCACCTCACCGGGGCGGCGCTGTGGATCGGCGGGTTGGCCGGTCTGTGTTGGGCTGCAACTCGCGGCTCCACCTCCCTGGCCCACGCCGTACCGCGCTACTCAACTCTTGCCGGGTGGTGCTTCGCTGGGGTGGCTCTAAGCGGTGTCGTCAATGCCGCTATACGGCTTGGCAGCCTTAGCAACTTGATCCACTCGTCATACGGAACGCTCGTTTTCGCCAAGGCGATTGCCCTCACGATCTTGGGCACCTTCGGCTGGCGGCATCGCCGTGCGACGGTGCCTCGGTTCGCCGCTCTGCGGAGTCCGGCAGGCGGAACGCGGATAGCCGGACCGTCCGGCGCTGTGCCCCGGCCCTCTCCGGCTGGGGACGCCCGACCTCGTGACGACGAACGATCGGAGGCACGCCCGGTCAAGCAGCGCCAATCGGCGGCAGGTGCGATGTTCCTCAAATTGGCCGCAGCAGAACTCACTGTGATGATTGCGACGGTTGCGCTCGCCGTTGGCTTGTCCCGCAGCCCTACTCCGATCACGGGGAGCGCGAACGAGACACCTGCCGCGGCCCTGCTTGGATTCCCGCTGCCCCCACGTCCGACGCTCGCGCGCTACGCCTTCAGCTTCGTACCGAATGGCTTCATGATCGCAGTCGTCGTCCTCGGCGGGGCGCTGTACGCCACCGGGCTGCTGTCGCTGCGGCGGCGGGGAATCCAGTGGCCGGTCGGGCGGACAATCGCGTGGTACGGGGGCCTCGCGATCCTGCTCTATGCCACCTGTGGCGGGCTAGGCCTATATGCCCACGTCCTGTTCAGCGCGCACATGACCGCCCACATGGTGCTGTCGATGGTGGCGCCGATTCCGCTCGTACTCGCCGCACCGATCACTCTCGCCATCCGTACTCTGCCTGGGCCGCGGATTCCGGGCGATCTCAGCCCGCGTCAGGTCCTGCTGCGAGTCCTGCACTCCCGCGTCGTGGTGGGCTTGTCGCATCCCGTTGTCGCTCTGGCGCTGTTCGTGGGAAGCCTCTACGGCCTGTACTTCACCGGCATCTTCACCAGGTTGATGGGCAGCCACCTCGGGCATGTCGCGATGGAAGTGCACTTCCTCGCCGTCGGCTTGCTCTTCTTCTGGGTTCTCATCGGCGTCGATCCGCAGCCGCGTCGGGTGCAGCCGCTGTTGAAAGTCGTCGTGCTGTTCGCCGGGATGGCCTTGCACGCCTTCTTCGCGGTGGCCCTGATGTCGAGCACCACCGCGTTCGGTGAGTCGTACTGGTCCCAGCTGAATCGCCCGTACGTCACCGACCTCGTGGCCGACCAGGTGAGAGGCGGCCAAATCAGCTGGGCGCTCGACGAATTGCCGATGCTTCTCGTCCTCGCCGCTGTCTTCGTTCAATGGATCAGGTCCGACGAGCGGGAGGCTCGCCGGATCGACCGTCAGCTCGACCGGGAGGCGCACGCGACGGCATCCGCCGGCGGCGAGCTCACCGCGTACAACGCCTATCTCGCCGAGCTGGCCGAACGCGATCGGCGAGCCGCGCCTCCGACCGACCGGGGCGGGAGGCCCACCGCTAATGCGCCGCCGGGCAACGTGGGCCGCGACGGCGCTGGTTAGCCGATCGGTCGATCCGTTTGGCGATTACCTGCCGCGGGAGATATCCGAGGTGCGGCACGGTTCGGCGATCAACAGTCTCGCGTTCGCAGAATCGGCATGAGCAGCTCATCGACGATCGAGGCGACGAAGGCATTGGGAACGGTGGGCCGTCGGCAAGGAAGTGCTTGAGAATCAAGGACGGTCCGATCTCGGCGACGAGGTCGAGTGGTACGTCGGGCCGCACTTATGCGCACGGGCAGCAACCCCCTCCATGGTGACGGCCTCGTAGCCCTCGCAGAGTTCGTTTAGGACCGCGTCGAAGATGGCCCGCTCGAGTGTTTCCCCGCGGCGTCTGAGAGGGTGGTGAGAATTGAGACCACTCGCAGGTGGGACGGAGTCACTCCCAGTCATGACGACACCGCACACCACAGCTCAAAGTCAAGAGACGGCGAAGACCGCTCGTCATCCAGGGATTGCCCTCGCGGTCATCGCAACCGCACAGCTGATGATCGTGCTCGACGCGACCATTGTGAATGTCGCGCTTCCGCAGATGCAGAAGTCGCTAGGCTTCTCCTCCACCGATTTGTCGTGGGTGCTCAACGCCTACACCCTCACTTTCGGCGGTCTGCTGCTGCTCGGCGGGCGTGCTGGTGACATCCTCGGCCGGCGGCGGGTCTTCATGTTCGGGATCGCGCTTTTCGCCTTCGCGTCGCTGCTCGGTGGCTTCGCCCAGTCCCAGGCCTGGCTGCTCGCGTGCCGGGCGTTGCAGGGAGTCGGCGGCGCGATTGCGTCACCCACCGCCCTGGCGCTGATCACCACGAACTTCGACGAGGGGCCGGAGCGAAATCGTGCCTTCGGGGTCTTCGCCGCAGCGTCGAGTGCGGGCGCGGCGGTCGGTCTGATCGCCGGCGGCATGCTGACGTCGTGGCTGTCCTGGCGCTGGACGCTGTTCGTCAACGCGCCGATCGGCGCCGGGCTGATCTTCGCAGCACCCCGCTTCATCAGGGAATCTGAACGCAACCCCGGTCGTTTCGACGTGGCCGGCGCGCTGACCTCGACCCTCGGCATGACTGCGCTGGTCTACGGGTTCATCCGCGCCGCGGATGAGGGTTGGAGCGACGACATCACCATGATGTCCTTCGCGATCGCCGTCGTGCTGCTCGCGACATTCGTCCTTATCGAGCTGCGGAGCAGGCAGCCCATCACGCCGCTGCACCTGTTCGCCAACCGCAATCGGTCCGGCAGTTACGCCGTCATGCTGATTTTCGCGGCCGCAATGTTCGGCATGTTCTTCTTCCTGACGTTGTTCGTCCAGAACGTCCTTGGCTACAGCCCGCTGCGCGCCGGCTTCTTGTTCGTGCCGGTCACGGTGGCGATCGCGATCACCGCGGGAATCGCGTCCAAGACAGTCCTGACGGTTGGGCCGCGGAGGCTCATGATCATAGGCGGGGTGTTGGCCGCAGTCGGGCTCACCTGGTTGGCCCAAATCCAGGAGAGCAGCAGTTATCTCGGTGGCCTGCTGATCCCCATGCTCCTGTTCGGGCTCGGTATGGGCTTCATCTTCGTCCCCGTCACCATCGTGGCGCTGACCGGCGTCCAGCCTCATGAGTCCGGTGCTGGATCCAGCCTCCTCAACGTGATGCAGATGGTGGGCGGATCGCTTGGCCTGTCGATTCTGGTCACCGTGTTCGGCACGGCGAGCAGGAACGAATTCGAGAAGCAGTTTCCGCAATTCGTCGCCGCGACTCACCCGACCGACGAGCAGCTGGCGCACATTCAGCAGTCGGGGCAGCTGCCGAATCCTTGGGGAAGTCACATCCTGGCGCATGGCATCTCGTCAGCCTTCCAGGTCGCCGCGGTGCTCGCCGTCCTGGCGCTGATCGTGACCATCGTGACCATCCGCGCAAAGGCGTCCGACCTCAACACCGCCGCCGTTCCGGGTATAGGTGGTGGCTAACCCGACCCCCTCAGCCCGTGCAGGCCGGCCACGCCTCCAAGCCGACTGCGCAAGCTGCTTCGGGTTGTGCTGCGTTGCGCTGCCGTTCACTGCGTCGGCGGACTTCGCGATCGACAAGGAGGCCGGGCAACCGCGCCTGCACCTGCGAGCGGACTTCCGCTGTGGCATCCACGCGCTTCTGCGTGAGCGGGGGTTTCCTGGCTGCGCAGTCTTTGACTGCTTCGGTGCAGGGCAGCAGGTCTCCCAGGTCACCTTCGGCGGGCGCGACTGGCGAGAAGCACCCCATACCGCCACACAGATGTTCGCGATATTCCCCATCGTGCGGCAGCTGCACGAACTGCTCTGGTACCTAACAGAGGCGTTGCGCATGCCAGCGGCTCGCCCCATTCAGCACGATCTCCACCGTGCGCTCATCCGCGCCGAACGCCTCACGAACGGCAGTCCAGAGGAGCTCGCCGCGATGGACACGGCGGCACTTCGCGCCATCGTCAATCCGCTGCTGCAGCAAACCAGCGAACTGGTGCGTGCTGCCGTTCCCGGCCGCAAGAGGCGCCACCATGGCACTGACCTGGTAGGGGCAAACCTCAAAGGGGCCGACCTGCGGGCAGCCGATCTTCATGGGGCCTACCTGATCGCGGCGGATCTCAGGGATGCCGACCTTCGGCTGGCCGATCTGCGTGGTGCAGATCTCCGCAACGCTGACCTGAGCGGCTGCAGTCTGACCGACGCTATCTTCCTCACCCAGCCGCAGATCAACTCCGCAAAGGGAGACCTCGTGACCAGGCTGCCTGCGATGCTCAGGCGCCCGCCGCATTGGGAGCGTCGGCGAGCCTCCTCTCGGACGAGCCCGCGATCGGGGTCGCCAGCATGAGGTACACCGGTCCGGCCCGGCTGCTGCCCCATCTCGAGGTTCGGGCGGTCGGGTCCCGCGCAGCCCGACCTAACGCCTTGCCTGACGCCTAGACAGATAGACGAGGTCGAGTGCGGCAGTCGCCGCAACCACCAAACAGATGATCAGGGCGACATCAGCTGCATCGCCTGCCGCACGCCAAAAGAAGAACGCTGCAATAAGCGAACCGGCCAGGGCGAGCGCGGCCAGCACCCGCCGCAGGCCGATCGCGCTGCGAGCAGTCCGCGGCTCCGTTCCACTCGGCTGGCGGTAGCCACCACGTCCACGATCGTCTTGGCCGTTCGCCCTGCCGGTACTCACTCTGTCATTGCCTCTTGTTGCCGAGCGCCAGCTGATTACCGGCGCGTGCCTGCCTCATCACCTGGTGCCATACCCTCAGCCCACTCCGCTACCACCAGAGGCCGCCCGTGGATCCCGGCTACTTCATTGGCCACTGAGCGACATCAATTAGCCCCTTGATAGATCATCGGACAAGCACCCAGCCAAAGAGTGCTGCCAATTCCGGTTCACGGTCCATCGATCGACAAGGGCGACCGCTTTGTCCTGGGTCGCCGTCCATCGTTCGTGAGCTGAGCGTCGAAGGTGGACCCCGAACCCCAGCAGAAATAACCGCCGAGGCGAGATCGATCTCTCGGCCGGCATGGCGGTTGAGAGCTCACTGGCCGATGTGGCTCGCCCTTCCCGGTGGACGGTCCTCGGCTAGCCCTCACCGGGTCAGGCGATCTGCCGGTCCGCGTCCTCGGCACGGGCCCAGCCGGCCGATGATCCACCGCCGTTGGTCATGTCCCTGCCCCGGTGGTACAGCCACGCCCGGAGCAGCAGGAAGCGCAGCACCGTGGCCGCAAGGTTGGCTGCGATCAGCACGGCAAGCTCGACGATCCGGCGAGGCGACGCGGTCAGCGCGTGCAGAATAGCCAGCGCGCAACCGGTTAGTACGAGTGCGAGGCCGAAGGCGATCAGTCCCTGCAACTGATGCTTCATGGCATCCTGCGGTCCGGTGATGCCGAACGTCAGTCGACGGTTGGCGGCCGTGTTGGCGAGAGCGGTCAGGAGCAGCGCGATCATGTTGGCGGATTGCGCACCGGTTACGGTGCGCAATCCGGCGTACAAGATCAAGTAGGCGAGTGTGCTCACAACACCGATCGCGGCGAATCTCACCAGCTGGCGCGGCAGCATCGACGGGATGCCGGCCCGGTCGCTGACCGTGAGTGGTCCGCGACCGAGGTGCCGCAGCTCGGCCATCGGGATCTTGCCGCCGAAGAGTGTACGACCAAGCCGTGCAACTCCCCTCAGATCGGCCATCGCCGTGGCGAGAAGGTCCACCCGGCTGTCGGGATCGTCGATCCAGTCGACCGGCACCTCATGAATTCGCATTCCGCTGCGTTGGGCCAGGACGAGCACTTCAGTGTCAAAGAACCACCCACCGTCCCGGACCAGCGGCAAGAGCCGATCTGCCACGTCCTTACGGATCGCCTTGAACCCGCATTGTGCATCCGAGAAGCGAACCCCCAAGGTGGCGCGCAACAGCACGTTGTAGCCGCGAGAGATGACCTCTCGCTTCATGCCGCGTACCACCCGTGAGCCGTTGGAGAGTCGGCTGCCGATCGCCAGGTCCGAATGTCCCGAGATCAACGGCGCGACCAGCGGCAGCAGGGCGGCCAGATCGGTGGACAGGTCCACATCCATGTAGGCGAGAACCAGAGCGGGCGAGCTGGACCAAGCCGCCTTGAGCGCATGTCCACGTCCTTTGTGATCGAGATGGACAACCCGGACACGCGGCAGTTCCGCGGCAAGGCCAGCTGCCACCGCAAGTGTGCTGTCAGCGCTCGCGTTGTCGGCGATGGTGATCTGGAAGGAATACGGGAACGCCGCCATGAGGTAGGCGTGTACTCGTCGTACGCACGGCTCGAGGTCCGCCTCCTCGTTGTAGACCGGGATGACCAAGTCGAGCACCGGTCGCGCGGCGCCCTCGCCGGAGCCGGGGCCGGCACGGTCTCGCCGCCTCTCCCCCCGCTCCCCGGGTGATCGCGAGCAGTGGAATGCCTCCGCAGACTGAAGTGGCACCAGCGGCCGGATCCGCGATCGCTCTGTCGCCGATTGCTCTGTCGAGGCGGTTGGCGTCACGGCGCACGCGGCTGTCATGACGCTGCCCCCGTGGCCGTGGAACCGCCTTCAGTGGCGCTGCCGGCACCGCTCAGGTCGTAGACGGTGGTGCCGCCCACCGTCGTGGCCGTGAAGTTCTCCTCGATCCAGCTCGCAATCTCCTGCGCTACCTGGCTCCCCCCGCCTGCGCTGAAGCCGCCAGTGCCACCACCGAGGAAGTAGTGGATCTTCCCCTCGGCCACGTACTGCCGGAACTGCGCCAGCGTCGGTGACGGATCGCTGCCGTTGAAGCCGCCGATCGCCATGACCGCAGCGCCCGATGCCAACTGGTAGCCCGCCGCGTTGTTGGAGCCGATCGCGGCGGCGGTCCACCGGTAGCCGCTGCTGCCCTCCTTGAGCAACGCGACGAGATCCGCGCTCGGCGTTCCCGCGTCCAGGAGGCCGCCACCACCGCCCTGCCCTTGGCCGCCACCGGCGAAGCCTCCGGGCGGGCCGCCGGCGGGTCCACCGTTCTGGCCAGCACCCTGCTGGCCCCCAGTGTTGGCGCTGGCACCGTTGCCAGGCAGGTTCCCGGGAGTCGCGCCGGGCGCAAAGCCGCCGGCCGGACCGAACCCGCCCGGACGGCCGAAGCCCGCGGCCGCAACCGCGGGTCCGGCCGACGGAATCGCGCCGGTGTGGGCAGTCGCAGCTGTGGTAAGCGAGTAGCCGAGCGGACCGCCGAGCGCGGCGAGGAGGGCGATCGACAGCACACCGGCACGGGCAAGGCGCGGCATCGAACCCGCCAGCACCAACAGGCCCGCACCGGCCAGCCCGGCAACCAACACGAGATCACGTAGCCACGGATGCCAATCAGGGCTGCGATCGAGAAGCGCGGCCGACCAGATTGCCGTCAATCCGAGGGTTGCCGCGAGGACGACCAGGGTCCACCGTTCTTGGCGCCTCCGCCAGAGCGCAATGGAGCCCATAGCGACGAGAGCGCCGATCGCAGGTGCAAGCGCGATGGTGTAGTACGCGTGGAAGATGCCCTGCATGAAGCTGAACGTGAGGCCGGTGACGACGAGCCAGCCACCCCACAAGACGAAGGCGGCGCGCGCTCGAGCGGTATCTCTCTGGTCCTCGGCAGACCCGACCGCCTCGATGCTCGTCCGTTCTCCCACGGCGCTCATCGCGGATCCGACGCCCGGCTGGACGTTGCTCGAACTTGCCGCCATGCTCGGCTGGTCATCCTCCAGCGAGCCCAGCTGAGATCCGGCGCGCTGGCGCCAGGTGACGGCGAACCCAGCGCCGAGCAGGAGCAGCGCCGCGGGCAGCAGCCAGGCGACTTGCCCGCCGATATCCGCGGCGAACAAGCGCGACCAGCCGGTCTGCCCCCACCCCATGCCGCCACCGACGCTGCCGGTCTCGTTACCGGTGATCCGGCCGAGGCCGTTGTATCCGAGAGTGAGCTCGAGCACGCTGTTGTTCTGGGAGCCGCCGATATAAGGCCGGTACCGCGCAGGCACCAGTTCCACGATGGCGACCCACCAGCCGGCCGCGAGGAATGCCGCGAGTCCCGCGTATAGCACCTGTGTCACCCGGCGACGGACGGTCGTCGGCGCGGCCAAGAGGTAGGCGGCGGCGAATGCGGGCAGGACGAGGAATGCCTGCAACATCTTCGTCAGGAAGCCGAAGCCGACGAAGGCCCCTGCAATTACCAGCCAGCGAGTGCTTGCTGTCTCGACGGCACGAACCGTCGCGTACGCGCCGAACACGAGCAGCAGAACGAGCAGCGCGTCTGGGTTGTTGAAGCGGAACATCAAGGTGGCGACCGGCGTCGTCGCCAGCACTGCTCCAGCGACGAGCCCAGCGGCCGGACCGAACCAGCGCCGGACCGTCGCGTACAGCACACCCACCGAGGCGACGCCCGCGAGAGCCTGCGGCACCAGGATCGACCAGGAGCTCAGTCCGAAGATCCGTACCGACATCGCCATGACCCACAGCGATGCCGGCGTCTTGTCGACCGTGATCGAGTTACCCGCGTCCGACGATCCGTAGAAGAGGGCCTTCCAGCTCTGCGAGCCCGCCTGCGCGGCCGCCGAGTAGAAGTAGAGCAACGCGGTGGCGAGCAGCAACCCGGCGACGGATGGCCGCACCCATTCGGGATCGCCTGTCTCCACGCGCCAAAGCGTTCGCCCCAGCCAGCGAAGCCGCGGGGCCTTGGTCTGGGAGCGTGTCGTCACCGTCCCAGCCGGCGGGTGCGCGGTCACGGTCATTGTTCGAGCTCCGATCGCGGTCAGCGGGCCGGCGCCGGCAGCTAGCCCGTCGGCGGAGCGCTGCCACCGCACGCCGGTGTACTGCCATCAGCATCGGAACCGTCGCTGTGCCGCTCACATGATCGAGCTGTTGGCCGGCTGTGGGCTGCCGTTGGGCTCGGTAGGTTGGGCGCGGAGGGGAATCGTGACGGTGAAAGCCGTGTGGCCGGGGCGGCTCTCGACGGCCGCTGCGCCGTGATGTGCCTCGACGACTGCGAACACAATGGCCAGGCCGAGTCCGGTGCTGCCCGCTGCTCGCGATCGCGATGTATCACCGCGCGCAAAGCGTTCGAAGAGCTCAGGCAGCAGATCGGGTGGTATTCCAGGGCCGTCGTCGGTAACCATCACGACCGCGGTGCCGTCCGAGGAAGTGAGCGTCGTGGTGACAGTGGTGCCAGGCGGGGTGTGCGCACGCGCATTCGCCAGTAGGTTCGCGAGCACCTGGTGGAGCCGTGCGGCATCGCCGGTGACAGTGACTGGATCGTCAGGAAGGTTGAGCCGCCAGCGGTGCCTTGGCCCGGCGACGTGGGCGTCGCTGACTGCGTCGACGATGAGCACGGTCAGGTCGACCGGCTCGGCGGCAAGCGGCCGGCCCGCATCCAGCCGGGCCAGCAGCAGGTCCTCGACCAGCGCTGTCATGCGGACGGTCTCCGACTCCACCCGCCGCAGCGCGTGCGCGACATCCGGCGGTACAGCGTCCCTGCTGTGCCGGGTCACCTCGGCGTAACCGCGGATCGCTGCAAGTGGAGTTCGAAGCTCATGGCTCGCGTCCGCGACGAACTGCCGTACTCGCATCTCGCTCTCGTGCCTGGCGGCCAGCGCCGCCGACACATGACCGAGCAGGCGGTTCAGGGCGGAGCCAACCTGGCCGACCTCGGTCCGCGGATCGGTGTCAGCCGGCGGAACGCGTATGGACAGCGCCACCTCTCCGCGGTCCAGCGGCATCTCCGCGACCTGGGTTGCTGTCGCGGCCACCCGCCGCAGGGGGCGCAGAGACCTGCGTACCACCACGGCGCCGAGCGCGCCGACGGCGAGGAGGCCGATCACTGCGACTGCGGCAGCCACCGCCGTCATCCTCCATACGGTCGCCGTCACACCCGACAGCGGCAAGCCGGTGACGAGGATGTCGCCGTGCGGTGAGGTAGCTGCGAGGAGCCGATAGGCGCCAAGCGATCCCAGGTCGCGAGTATGCGGCTCACCGTCAGCGGGAAGATCGAGGAGAACGCTCTCGGCGACGGTCGGCACCCGCTGCTGGTCGCCTGCCTGGTCGAGGACGGCCACCTCCACGACGCTGCCGGCATGCAACCGTGCACCCAACGTGCCCGCTGCCTGCCCCGGTGCGTTGAGAAAGTTTGGTCCCGGTTCGTCGCCATCGTCCGGCTCGCGCTGGGGTGGTGGTCTCTGGAATGCGCTACTTGTGCGGTTTCCGGCTGCCTGCAGCTGAGCATCCAGCTGGCCGACCAGGAAGTCCCGCAACGCCAGCGTGCTCACCACCCCGATCACCACCGAGACGAGCGCGAGCAGCCCCACCAAGGCGGCGATCAACCTCGCCCTCAACGACCGGCCACCGAGCAGGCGAGGCGACGGATGGCGTATGCGTTGCCATACGCGCGCATTGCGATGCATCCACCTGGCCATCGGGCCTGCACGAATCCCGGCTCGGCCGGCTAGTCGGCCGGCTTGAGAACATAGCCGGCGCCGCGCAGGGTGTGGATCATCGGCTGCCGGCCGGCGTCGATCTTCTTGCGAAGGTAGGAGATGTAGAGCTCGACCACGTTCGCCTGGCCGCCGAAGTCGTAGCTCCAGACCCGATCGAGGATCTGAGTTTTGCTCAGAACCCGGCGGGGGTTGCGCATCATGAAGCGCAACAACTCGAACTCGGTCGCGGTCAGTGAAATGGTCTCGCCATCCCGCTGTACCTCGTGGCTGTCCTCGTCGAGCGTCAGGTCGCCCACCATGATCACGGCGGTCTCCCTCGCCGTCCCGAGCCCGGCGCGGCGCAACAGGGCGCGTAGCCGAGCGACGAGTTCCTCGAGGCTGAACGGCTTTGTCACGTAGTCGTCCCCGCCGGCAGTCAGACCCGCCACCCGGTCCTCGACCGCATCTCGCGCAGTGAGGAACAGAATAGGCAGATTTGGATCTTGGGCACGGAGCCGGCGCATGATCTCGAGGCCGTCAAAGTCCGGGAGCATGACATCGAGGATGACGGCATCTGGTCGGAACTGCCTCGCGACCCGGACCGCCGCGCTTCCGGTGGCAGCGGCACGGATCTGCCAGCCTTCGTACCGCAGGGCCATCGAGAGCAGATCGGTGAGCGCAACCTCGTCGTCGACCACGAGGACGCGCACCCGCTCACCGTCAGCCCGGATGAGGGTGGGCCGGCTGGCGCGCTGGTCCGCAAGCATGGCAGCCGGCGCAAACGCCTCGGGAGCGCGGGAATTGGTGACGGTCACATCGTGGATGCTCTGCGTGGTCTCTGAGGACAGCCTGAGCGATTCCTGTGAACAACCTGTGAAAGCACCAATCCCTCTCGCACTCATCGACGTCGGCCGTCGGTCGGTGACGGGCTCTTGACGCGTGGGTGTAGGGGGGCTACGCCTGGGAGCAGCGACCACCACCGGGGTCGCACGGATTGCGATGCTAGGGGGGATTCCATGTCCGCTGCCCACGATGGACGCCACCTGGTCGTGTGCCCGCACCGGCTTGACGACCTTTGTGTCATGCCCCCCTCCCCGCAACTGCGGGAGCGGATGGACGCACAGCTGGCCGAGCTCCGCGACAACGCCGACAGCTTCCTCGCTCCCCGGCTGCGGCTGAGCGAGACCGATCGGGTCGGCTTCAACGACGGTCTGATCATTCCAGGCACGCGATATCCGGTCGGCACCTCGGCCGAGGTCGCTCGGCGGGCGGCCCTGGAGCGCGCCCCGCTGCGCGGAGTCATCCGCGTGGCCGTCGTCCTCGTCGACTTCCCCGACAGACCAATGGCAGACGGCGCCGCAGACCGGTTCCGTGACCTGTTCTTCTCCGCCGGCGTCCTCGAGCACGGCAGCGTCAAGGAGTACTACACGGACGTGAGCACCGGTCTGATCACCCTCGATGGCGAGATCGCGGGCCCGTACACCCTTTCGCGCACCCTGGCGGCCTATGCCGGCGCGGAGAACGGCACGCAGGCCAGCGAGCCGAACGCGCGAACGATGGCCAACGACGCGCTCAGCGCGGCGGACCCGGACATCGACCTCACGCCGTACGACAACGACGGGAACGGCTATGTCGACGCCTTCATCGTGGTTCATGCCGGCCGGGGCGCCGAGGAGACCGGCGCGATGGGCGACATCTGGTCACACAAATGGGTGCTGCCGGCCGAGCGGGCCGCGGACGGCACGCGAGTCTTCGGCTATCTCACGATCCCAGAAGACGCGAAGATCGGCGTCTGCGCGCACGAGCTCGGCCACCTCCTCTTCGGCTGGCCGGACCTCTACGACACGGACTACTCCTCCGCGGGCATCGGCGACTGGTGCCTGATGGCCGCCGGTTCCTGGGGTCTCGGCGGGGATCGGCCGGTTCATCCATCCGCCTGGTGCAAGCTCAATCAGGGCTGGGTCGACGTGGTCAACCAGACCGTCGACGGCACCGTGACGGTGAATGAGGTCAAGACCGGGCGAGCCGTCTACCGACTATGGCAGGACGGTGCGATCGGCACCGAGTACTTCCTCATGGAGAACCGCCAGCGCGATGGCTACGACGCCTCGCTGCCCGGCGACGGGCTGCTCGTGTGGCACATCGACGATGCCGTCTCCACCAACCGGGACGAACGTCACTACAAGGTCGCCCTGATCCAGGCCGACGGTCGCAAGGACATGGAGGGCAACGCGAACCAAGGCGACGCCGGGGATCCCTTCCCCGGGTCCGCACACAATGTCACCTTCACCGACACCTCCGGCCCGAGCAGCAAGTCCTATGCCGGTGCCGCCACCTCGGTCTCGATCACCGAGATCCCCGAGGCGTCGGCTTCGATGACAGTACGGCTCGGCGTCCAATCCGCTGTCCAGCCACCGTCCAACCTCGACGATGTGGCCGAGCAGCTACGGAAGCTCGATGCCCGGATCGCCGCGGTCGAGGCAGCGGTCAGCCGGCTCCAGGGCGGCGGCTCAGAAGCACTGCCGATGGCATGACTATCGTTCCCGTGGCGGAGCTTGGGACGGCGAGTGGCTTGACCAAGCGGCGCCGGTAACGGAAGGGGCAGGTGTGACAGAACGGGCAGGCGGCCTTGGTTAGCGCGCCACACAACCGCGTCGAGCTGATCTGCTACCCGATCGGCGATCGGCTACCGGGCCCGGCGGACGGCTGGGCCCGGTGCACGATCTATGTCGAGGAGGTGAAACAGGTCCCCGGGTCAGCGCCGGTTCTCGGCGACGCAGCTGGTCGGCAGCTCACCGCGCTGTTGCCCCCGCAGGCGGCGAATGTCCTTCCGCCCACTGGTCGCTGGCGGATCGAGGCGGAGCTCGTCGGCCCGGCGACAGTCCGGGTCACCGCCGACCCCGCCCATCTCGAGGTTCTTCCGGATCCCCTAGACGATGTCTAGGCGACCGACGCCCCTTGATGTATCGGTGTGAGCTTCGGTCCGCGATGGCGCGCACCGAGCCGGATGGCCTGTGATCCGAGTCGAAGCGGGCAGATGATCCCTTCGCCCCCAAGATCGGGGTACGGTCAAGTACGTCGGTGCAGGCAACACCAGGGGCGGCACGATGGAGAGCGACGAGCAACCGCAGGCGATTCGGCAGGTGTGCGGCCAGTGCAACGGTGCCGGCGTGGTGGATATCCGGGGGAAGGGCGCGTCGAGCACTCCGGGTGACTATGCAAAGCGCTGCCCGACGTGCGAAGGAACCGGCTGGGTTTTGGGCGCCACGCGCGCCTAAGCCAGCCATGCGGAATCCGTGAACTCCTCCGACATGTGATCGCCGGCATGATCCGAGACGTGATCGCCGCAGGCACGGGGGACGGGCTCCGATTTGGTCGACGGGTACCGTGTGGCTCGTGACCGAGAGCCGACCTGACGAGGCGGTGCCGTTGCCGAAGCTTCTCTGCCCGGAGTGCAAGGGGCGCGGCACTCGGCTCGCCCCGATCGCGGCGGTGATCACCACCGACGACGGGGATCCTCATATGGTCACTGCTGGAAATCCCCAGCCCTGCAACGTCTGTGACGGCTCCGGCAGGCTCGCCGCAGGCCCTCCGGTGTAACACGTCTTGTGACGCGCCGGGGGGCTTATCGCTGGATTTGGTCGCGAGGTTACGCCCAAGGGGCGACACTGAAGGTATGAGCCCCCGTCAAGCAGCGACCCGTCGTGTCATTCCAGGAAGCCCATTCAACGTCGCGCCGACCATCGCGCCACCTGCTCCGCGCTTCTCCATCGACGACCGCGTCAGCCATGACCGGTTCGGGCTGGGTACCGTCGTCGCCACCGAAGGCGACGCCGCCGTCGTCGTGGATTTCGGCACGGGCGTGCGGCGCATCGTCATCCCAGACGCCAAATTGATCAGGTTGTAGGGGTCAACGAAGTCTCAGGAAGCGGGAAGCGAGTCCAGGAAGCGAGCCGCGACCGGTCCCGCGTTCTTTCCGCCAGTCCCGCCGCCCTGGAGCAACACTGCGAAGGCGATATCGCCTCGGAAACCGATCATCCACGCATGGGTCTGCGGCGGCCGGTCCCTGCCGAATTCCGCTGTGCCGGTCTTGGCGCCCGGATCTCCTGGGAGATCCCGCAGCGCGCGGCCCGATCCCCGTTCGACGACCTCACGCATGAGCGAGCGCAGCTCCTTGGTGATCGCCGCCGACACCTGTGTCACCGGCCTGAACCGCGCGGAATCGGGCAGGAGAGCGCGGTCATCGAGCAGGTAGGGCTGGTGGAACTCCCCCGCTGCTACCGTCGCCGCCACGCTGGCCATCGCGAGTGGGCTCACCAACACCTTGCCCTGGCCGATGATCTCGGCCGCCTTCTCGACGTCGCCAGCCGGTTCCGGCACCGAGCCGCTGAAGGCGGCCAGGCCGACCTGCCACGTGCCACCGAGCCCGAATTGGGCCGCGACCTTCGGCAGGGTGTCGCCGGATAGCCGCTCACGGAGCCCGACGAAAGCGGTGTTGCAAGATTTCGCGAAGTCCGTGCGGAAGGGCACCGTCCCGAGCGCGAAGGTGTCCTGGTTCTCGAAGTCCTTGCCTTGCACGGTGACGGTCTCCGGACACTTCACCGGATCGCTTGGGGAAACGCCCGCGTCAAGCAACGCTGCGGTGGTTACCACCTTGAAAGTCGATCCCGGCGGATAACGCCCATCGAACGCGAGATTCTGGCCCTGTGCTCCAGGCCCGTTTGCCGCCGCCAGGATCTGCCCGGTCGACACCTGCACCGCTACCAGCGCAGCCGGTTTCACCACCCGGGACAGCGCCGCCTCGGCGGTCTCTTGCACGGTCAGGTCCAAGGTCGTCGTGAGTGGCTTCCCGGGCTCACCGGTGAAGTCGTGCAGCGTCGCAACCGCGTCACCAGTCTTTCTGTCGACGAGCAGGACCTTCCCCGCGGGCGTGCCGGCGAGGCGCCTCTGGTAGGCCGCCTGCAGTCCGGATGAGCCGACGAGATCAGCGGGCGAGGCCGTCGGGCCGGCGTTCTTCAGCGTCTCCGCGGTGGCCGGGGCAACGGTGCCGAGGACAGCCCGTGCGAATTCCCTGGTGAGTGCGAGGGGGCGGGTTCCCTCGCGTTGGATCACCCCAGGGATGCCTTCAACCGCTGCCGCGGCCCGGCCGGCCTCGGACTTTCGCAGCGTAATGATCTCGACAAACTGATCCTTCTGCGTCTTGGCAACACGTGAGCGCAGCGCGGCCACGTCGACATCGAGGCTCTTGCCGATTGCGTGGTAGGCGCGGTCCGGATCGGTGAGCTTGCTGGGCCAGATGCCGAATGTGATCACTGGCCGTTCGGTGACGAGCGGCTTGCCGTCCCGGTCGAGGATCGGCGCCCGCTCAGGAACTTTCCGTTCCCTGCCCAGCCGGGTTTGCGCGGTTAGCTGCGGATGGATGACCCGAGGGGACCAGATGACCTTCCAGCCGCCGTCGGCTGCCTTTTCCAGCTGCGCTGCCGTCTCGTAGTCCCAGTCTCCAAGGCCGGCCAGGGTGTCCCGTACGCGGAAACGTGCAGTCGCTGTCCGCTTGTCCTCGCCCAGCGAGACAACTGGCCTGCCAATGTGCGTCGCGGTGACAGATAGCCGGTCCGCGGCCTCATTCAGGGCTGCCTCGGCATCCGCCGGCGCGTTGGTCGCGGCGCCCGCACGGGCGAAGTCTCCCGCAACCCAGCCATTGATGAAGGCGGTGGCTGCAGCCGTCACTCGGTCCTTCTCCTTGTCCTCTCCCGGCCCGATGACCAGGAAGACGACCGCGAGGACAGCAGCCAGTGCGACCGCGACGGTCCCGATGACGGCGTTGACCCGGACGAGCACCCGAGCACGGTACGGCATGCTCCGTTTTCCGGTCATGATCGCTGACAGGCGAACCGCCTGCACCCTGGCGTCGAGCGGTCAGGCCGTTGGTGGCAGCCCTAGCGCCGTACCTGCCCACTTCGGCGAATATCGCGGTGGATCCTCTTCCACGCGGCGACCCGCTGCTGCCTCAGGCGGGCATCCGACCGCGCGGCGATCCACGCTGCCTCCCGCTGAAGCTTGCGCCAGCTCTCCAGTCGCCGGACTGGCAGTGTTCCGTCCTCGATGGCTGCCAGAACCGCGCAATCGGGCTCGCTGACATGTCCGCAGTCACCGAATCGGCACCTTTGTGCCAGCTCGTCGATATCAGCGAAGACCAAATCGAGACCGGCTTCGGTCTCCCATAGACCAATCGATCGCAGCCCGGGAGTATCGATGATCATGCCGCCCGACGGCAGCATGACGAGCTCTCGGTGGACCGTCGTGTGCCTGCCCTTGTGGTCGCTGCGCGCCGCCCGGGTAGCCATGACGTCCGCACCCGCCAACGCATTGACCAGGGTGGACTTTCCAGCGCCTGAACGGCCAAGCAGCGCGATCGTGCGCCCGGACACGACGTACGGCGCGAGCGCCGTCATGCCAGCGCCGGTCGTGGCGGAGATCGCATAGACATCGACTCCTGGAGCGGTGGCAGCCACGTCGTCTCGCAGCTGATCCGCGTCGGCCGCCAAATCCGCCTTGGTGAGGACGACCATCGGTTGAGCGCCGCTTTCCCACCCGAGCGCAAGCAGCCGCTCGATGCGGCCGAAGTCGGGCTCGGGCCAGAGACCTTCAACGATCAGTGCGACGTCGACGTTCGCGGCGAGCACCTGGCCGAGGGCAACACCCTTCGCCACCCCCGCGCGGACGAACGCCGTACGCCGCGGCAAGACCGCCTCCACGGTGAGCCGGACCGGGTCTGGACGGCTGGTTCGATCGACGTCGGGGATCATCTCGGTCGCCCGGACTGGACCACCGCCATTCGGACGACTGCCACCGGCTGGCGCACCGGCAAGAACGACCCAATCTCCCGTGCACGGATACTGCGTCGGATCATCGGCGGCAGCGGCGAGCAGACGTTTGGGGAGGACGGCGCGGACCGGACCTGCCGACCGGACCGCCTCGACCTGACCACGGTCGACGCGAGTGACCCGCGCCGGGGCGTTGGGTGGCGCATCGTACGGGCCGTACGACGCGGCAAAGCCGTCGTCCCAGCCAAGGGACAACAGATCAATCATGGAAGACAAGGTTGGAGTGAACCCTTCGGATCAGCGGCTGTCCGCCGCGATCGCGCGGATCCGGATTGACGCGCCGAGTGCGCGTCCGGACAGGTCCAGCGGGATCAGGCGGTTGCAGCCCAGGAAGCAAGACGGGTGGGCGAGGACAGACTGAAGACAACGATGGCCATGAGACCCACCCCTTCCGAGATCGCGAGGGTGGCGGACGCCGACAAGTGTACGCATCGCCCACCCACAGCCATAGCGGTTTTGCGGTCCGCGGAAGTCCCCAACCCAGCCATCACTCGGCGATCAAGCCTCGAACCGGTATTCCTTGCTCTGGAACCGGTCGGTTTGCGCGACCTCACCGAGGAGGCGCCGAAGTAGGAAAGCACCGCTCGCGATCCGCGCTGGAATCGCGCTGCGTGTCAGAGCGAAATTGTCGGTGCTAGGCCCTAGACTCGAACGCATGTTCGAGCCTGAGGCGTGTGTGGCGGACTGGGAGCGGACCGGCCGGGTGCCGGTGCCGGCCGAGTTCCTGGCGCCTCCGGATCTGACCGAACGGGTGGCGGCGGGGCCACCGCCGGTGGACGAGATCACCGACAGCGAGCTTCTGGCTCGTCCGGAGCATGGTGGCCGTGGTGCCGATGGTGAAGGTAGTGCCGATGGTGACCGTGCTCCTCACGCCGGCGAGGGTGGCGCC